>JAAXXS010000085.1 GCA_013334395.1 Holophagaceae bacterium
CCCAGCCCTACCTGGACCGGATGGAGGCCACGGTGCTGCGGGCCACGGAGCTGACCAAGCAGATGCTGGCCTACTCCGGGCGCGGGCACTTCCTGGTGCAGCCGCAGGATCTGAACGAGGTGGTCCGGGAGGTGACCCACCTGCTGGAGGTCTCGATCTCGAAGAAGGTCCGGCTCCGGTTCGAGCTGGAGCCAGCCCTACCGGCGATCCATGCCGACGCCGCCCAGATCCAGCAGGTGGTCATGAACCTGGTGACCAACGCCTCCGACGCCATCGGGGACCACGATGGCACGATCCACCTGACCACCTCCTCCGGGCTCCTCGACGAGCGGGACCTGGCGCGGGCCTACCGGGGGAAAGCCCCGGCGCCGGGCCGCTACGTCCTCCTTGAGGTCACCGACACGGGCTGCGGCATGACATCCGACGTGCTGGCAAAGATCTTCGATCCTTTCTACACCACCAAGACCACGGGCCGGGGCCTGGGGCTCTCCGCCATGCTCGGCATCCTCAAGGGCCATGGCGCCGGGCTCCGCATCCAGAGTGAACCCGGACACGGCAGCAGCTTCCGCATCTGCTTCCCCGCCTCCGATGAGACTCCGTCCGAGGCCAGCGCCGGCCGGGAACACCCCGCCTTCCAGCCCCTGCGGGGACGCATCCTCCTGGTGGATGACGAGCATCTCATCCTGGAGACCATGAGCGCGGCCCTGAACGCCCTGGGGCTGGAGGTCACCACCGCCTGCGACGGCCTGGAGGCTCTGGCCCGCTTCCGGGAGGGGCCCCGGTTCGATCTGGTCCTCATGGACCTCACCATGCCCCGCCTTGATGGCCGCGAAGCCTTCCAGACCATGCACAGCCTGGATGCCTCGGTTCCCATCGTGCTGAGCAGCGGCTTCACCGAGGCCGACTCCCTCAAGACCCTCTCGGGCATCGGCCCCGCCGCCTTCATCCAGAAGCCCTATCAGCTCGAGGAGCTCCATCGCGTCCTGCAGCGGGTCCTGGTCGGTTGACGGGCTACACTGAAGGACGGGAGTGCCCATGCAGGCTTCAAAGCGCGCCAGGACAGCCATTTTCCTCACAGTCTTCGTGGACCTCCTGGGCTTTGGCATCGTCATCCCGATCCTGCCTCTCTACGCCCAGGCCATCGCGGACCACCCCAGCGCCTGGATGGCCAGCGTCAACCACTTCCTGGGACTGGGCGGCACCGGCACGACCCCTGGCGCCTTCTGGGCCGGCGTGGGTTTTCTCAGCTTCAGCCTCATGCAGTTCATCGCCTCCCCCATCCTGGGCCGCGTCTCGGATCTGGTGGGCCGCAAGCCGGTGCTCTGGGTCAGCCTCATCGGCTCGGCCCTGGGCTACCTGATGCTGGCCCTCACCAGCCGCTTCGAGTGGATGCTGGCGGCCCGGATCCTCGACGGCATCACCGGCGGCAACATCTCCGTGGCCCAGGCGGCCATGGCGGACAGTTCCCTGCCTGAGGAGCGCTCCAAGGTCATGGGCATGATCGGCGCCGCCTTCGGCCTGGGCTTCGTGCTGGGTCCCGCCCTGGCGGGCATCCTCAGCGGCAGCGACTTCGGCCACATGCTGCTGCAGACCCGGGGCTGGCACCTGCCGTTCTTCGTGGCCGCAGGCCTGTCCCTGCTGGCCTCGCTCATGGTGCTGCTCTGGCTGCCCGAGACCCTCACGGCCGAGGTCCGCGCCCGGGCCCGGTCCCATGAGAGCCGCGGCCACGCCCTGGTGAAGGCCATGAAGCGGCCGGGCATGCCCCAGCTGCTGACGGTCTCCCTGCTGGCCATGGCCGGCTTCGCCATGATGGAAGGCACCTTCGCCCTCCTGGTGCACCAGCGCTTCGACTTCCATCAGCGCGAGGTGGGCTTCCTCTTTGCGGGCATCGGGGTCCTGCTCGTGATCTACCAGGGCGGCCTGGTCCGAGTGATCGCCAAGCGCATTCCCGAGCGCGTCGCGCTGATCACGGGGCTGCTGCTCATGGGCATCTCGCTCCCCCTGCTGCCCATGGCCGACTGGATGTGGCCCTTCGTCCTGCTGTTCATCCCTCTCTCCTGGGGCAGCGGCATGGGCAACACCGCGGGCTCGGCCCTGGCCAGCCAGCTGACGCCTCCCGAGGACCAGGGCGGCCTCTTCGGGGTGCTCAATGCCATGAGCGGCGTGGGCCGCATCATCGGACCCGCCATCGGCACCTTCACCTTCGCCCGCTGGGGTGGTCAGGCCACCTACACCGTGGCGGGCCTCACCCTGGGCCTGGCGCTGCTGCTAGCCCTGACCCTGAAATCCAAGGAAGCCCGATGATCCTCCTGGACGGCTGCTCCCTCACCGCTCCCCTGCTGGCGCGCATCGCCGCTGGCGAGGGCGTCGTCCTGGATGAGCCGGCCCTGGCCCGGGTCGCGGCGAACCGCGCAGTGGTGGACCAGATCGTGGCCGAGGACCGCACGGTCTACGGCATCAACACGGGCTTCGGCCAGTTCGCCACGGTGGTCATTCCCCACGATCAGCTGCGGCTGCTCCAGCTCAACCTGCTGCGCAGCCACGCGGCCGGCGTGGGCGGGCCCCTGCCCCCGGACCAGACCCGGGCCCTCATGGCCGCCCGCATCAACTGCCTGCTGAAGGGCCACAGCGGCATCCGCCCTGAGCCGATCCGCCTCCTGGCCGACTGCCTCAACCGCGGCGTCCTGCCCGTGGTGCCCTGCCAGGGCAGCGTGGGTGCCAGCGGGGACCTGGCCCCCCTGGCTCACATGGCCCTGCTGCTGGTGGGTGAAGGTCTGGCCTGGGCGTCGGGCCGCCAGGTGCCCGGCGGCGAGGCCCTGGCCCAGGCGGGCCTCAGCCCCGTGGTGCTGCAGGCTAAGGAGGGCCTGGCCCTCATCAACGGCACCCAGCTCATCACCGCCCTGGGCAACCTGGCCGCGGAAAAGTTCAGCCGCCTGGCAGGCCTGGCGGATGAGATCGCGGGCCTCAGCCTGGAGGCCCTGCGGGGCACCCGCGCCGCCTTCGATCCCCGGATCCACGCCGCCCGGCCCCACCCCGGCCAGATCGCCGTGGCGGACCACATGCGCGCCCTGCTGGGTCCCGCCAGCGCCATCTCTGACAGCCACCAGGACTGCCACCGGGTCCAGGACGCCTACAGCCTGCGCTGCATCCCCCAGGTGCACGGCGTCACCCGGGACGCGCTGGGCTTCGCCGGCGCCATCCTGGAGCGGGAGCTGAACGCGGCCACGGACAACCCCATGATCTTCACGGACACCGCAGAGTCCCGGTCCGGCGGCAACTTCCACGGGCAGTATCCGGCCTTCGCCTGTGACCTGCTCGCCATCGCGGCGGCGGACCTGGCCAGCATCTCCGAGCGCCGCCAGGAGCGCCTGGTGAACCCTGCCTACAGCGACCTGCCGGCCTTCCTCACCCAGAATGGCGGCCTCGAGTCCGGCTTCATGATGGCCCACGTCACCTCGGCGGCCCTGGTCAGCGAGATGAAGGGCCTGGCCAACCCGGCCTGCGTGGACAGCATCCCCACCAGCGCGGGCAAGGAGGACCACGTCAGCATGGGCCCCATCGCCGCCCGGAAGCTGCTGAAGGCCGTGGACGCCCTGGAGCAGGTGCTGGCCATCGAGGCCCGCATGGCCCTGGAGGGCATCCGCATCCTCGGCCTGGAGCCCGGCGAGGGCCTGCAGCCCCTGCTGAGGACCCTAGAGAAGGCTTGCGCCCCCTGGCACGATCGAGCCATGTTTGTGGAGATCCACAACTCCCTCCAAGCCCTCCGGACCCACCTGGACGCTGTTCCATGACCCTGCCCACCCCCTGGCGAACCGCCTGTGAACAGGCGCTGCGGCGCTTCTCGGACGCCGACGCGATCCGCTTCTGGGGCATCGGCCATGAGGTGGACGGCAGCTACCAGCCCATCTTCAACTACCGGTTCGAGCACACCTACGCGGCGGTGCTGCTGACCCGCTGGCTGGCGCCGGCCGTGGGCGCGGATGTCGAAGTCGTGGAGTGCGCCGCCTGGCTGCACGACGTGGCCAAGCGCCTGAAGGCACCCCACACCAAGGACACCCACGCCCAGGAAGCCTCCGCCATGGTGCCGGACCTCCTGGCGGGCACGGACTTCCCGCCCGACAAGATCCCCGCCGTGCGCCACGCCATCGAGCACCACGTGGGACTCAGCCTCGCCGCGCCCCTGGAGCCGCTGGAGACGGCCTGCCTCTGGGACTGCGACAAGCTCAGCAAGATCGGCGCCGCCAGCCTGATCCACTTCGGCTGCATCAGCGGCGCCTTCCAGCCCATCACCACCGCGGAGATCCTGCGGCGCGGCGAGGCCTGGCTGGACCTGGCCCGGAAGATCACAGCCAGCTTCACCACAGAACCCGCCCAGGAGGAAGGCCGGCGGCGCCTCGCCTTCCTCGAGGCGCACTACGCCCAGCTGCGGCGGGAGTGGTCCGACCCCCCGGAAAGGACTCCGGCATGAAGGACTTTCCACGCCTGGCCCAGACCATGAGCGTCGCCCTCAAGGCGCTGCAGATGTACACCGAGGCCCACCCGCGCACCCAGGAGGCCGCCGCCATCGCGCACGCCACCCTGGTCCTGTGGTTCAGCACCCACCCGAAGCTCCAGTTCGTGGTGACCGGAACCAAGGTCTTCGTGGACGGCGAGCTGCAGGAGACGCGCAGTCCCCACGTGGTGGGCCTGGCCAAGCTGGTGGCCGAGCGCGGCATCAGCGGCTTCACCTTCGAGCCCGGCGTCAGCCCCGCCGAATACCTGGTCTTCCTCGCAGCCCTCGGCACCCGACCCCAGGTGCTTGAGGAGCAAGGGGGCTTCGAGGCCGTGCTCCGCGCCGCCGGCGTCCTGCACATCAAGGTGGCCCAGACCCGCTACCAGGAGATCCGCGAGGGCGAGCAGAGCGGCAGCGGGGACCAGGCCCCGGCCCTGAACCCGGCCGCGCCGGCCCAGGGCGCCATGTCCGCAGGCGACCTCGTGAAGTTCCTCCGCGAGGCCCTCATGCTTTCGATCACCCAGGCCACCAGTGCCGCCGAACCCGCTGCCGAGGCGGGCCCGGGCGCTGACCGCGGCCGCGGCAAGGGCGGCGGCCAGGGTTCCGAAGAGGGCCGCGGCCTCGAGAGCGCCGCCAAGGGTGGCCAGGACGCCGGGGACGAACAGGGTCCAGGCCCCTTGCCAGGCTTTGGCCCCGCAGATCTCAGCGGCCTCGGCCCCGTAGGCCGGGAGCTGGGCCTGGGCGAGGGCATGCCGAGCCCGGCCCGCATGGGGGTCCTCCGCCAGATCCTCCTGGACCTCCCCCCTGCGGTCCAGCTCAGCCTGCTGGCCAGCCTGGCGACCCTGCCCGACCACCCGGCGGGACTGTCCCTGGGCATCCGGGCGCTGGCTGGCGAAGTGCTGGCCTCGGCCACCAGCCAGGCCCTGGCCGAGGGCATCTCCTGGGCCCAGCTCCAGGGCCCCATCAAGGACGTCCTGCGGCACTTCCCCGAGCGGGGCAGCCTGGTCCGAGCGCTCACGGCGCGCCTCACGACCTCGGGCCAGGACGCCAGCCAGGCGGAGCTCCTCCTGCACCTCCTGGAGTGGGAGGAGATGAGCCTGGAAGCCAAGCTCGTCAAGGTGCTTGAGGATGGCTTCTTCTTCGAGCTCACCCTGGAGGAGCGCCTGGCGCTCCTCCGCGAGCTGCTGGACCTCCGCCGCTTCGATGAGTTCCAACGCATCCAGGACGTGCTGATCGAGACCCTCCGCAGCGAACAGCCGGGCCAGCGCCTGAAGGCCACCCAGACCCTCGCGGGCGTGGCCCACTGGGTCGAGGCCCCGGGCCTTCCCCCGGGTGCCGAGGCGGGCCTGCTGGAGGCTCTGCGGGCCCACTTCGCCTGGGAGCCCGAGCCTCCCGTCCTGCGCGGGACCACCCAGGCCCTGGAGTCGCTGCTCACGGCCCTCGTCCACCGCGGCGAGTTCCACGCGATCATCTCCGAAGTGCAGGAGCTCAACAGCCTCTGCGCCTTCCTCCACGAGGACCAGCCCTGGCGCAAGGAGGCCCTTGGCCAGCTCTGCGCCGCGCTGATCCGGCCCGAGCTCCTGGATGCGGCCATCGACCGGACCTTCGACCCCGACCGCAAAAGCGTGGTCCGCGATGTGCATCCCTACCTGGTGTTCCTGGGCGCCCCCATGGCCCAGCAGCTGGTGGACCGGCTCGGCGCGGAGAACGACCGGACCCGGCGGGGCCGGCTGGTCGAAGCCGTCCGCAGCCTGGGCTCGGTGGCCCTTCCGGCCCTCCAGGAGGCCCTCCAGTCCCCCGCCTGGTACCTGGTGCGCAACGCCCTCACCCTGCTGCCCGAAGTGGCCGATGCCGACCAGGTGCCTGCGGTCACGCCCCTGCTGCGCCATCCCGAACCCCGGGTGCGGCGCACGGCGGTGCGGGCCCTCTGGAAGCTGGCCGGTCCCGCGGCGGAGCACGCACTGCTCGCCCGGATGAAGGACACAGATGCCGAGACCCTGCAGGAGATCCTCTTCGTCCTCGGGCAGCTGCGCTCCGAGTCCTGCGTCGGCCCCGTGACCGAGCTGGCCAAGGACAAGCGGGTGGTGGAGCGGCTCCGCATCCAGGCCCTGGAGACCCTGGGCCAGATCGGCAGTCCCAAGTCCATCCCGGTCTTCCTGGAATGCCTGCGGCGGAAGGGCTTCTTCAGCAGCGGCGAGCCGTCGGCCATCCGGCTGGCCTCCGCCAAGGGCCTGGCCGCCCTGCAGACGCCGGAGGCCCGCGAGGCCCTCAAGCGCGTGGTCGAGGGGGAACCCCGGGGCGCCGAGCGCGACGAGCTGCGCCTGATCCTGGAGCAGCGGGTGGAGCCATGACCGGCAGCGTGCAGTCCCACCCGGATCCCCGGCAGCTCCTGGAGGCCTTCGAAGCCTTCACGGCCGCCTCGGAGCACCTGCAGACCCGCTACGAGGCCCTGCAGGCCCAGCTGGGCCAGCTCCAGGGCGAGCTGCAGACCGTCATCGAGGCAGTCCCCTTCGCCATCTGGGTGCTGGCCGAGGACGGCTCGCTGCGCTTCACGAACCGGCCCCAGGGCCTCGAGGGGCAGTTTCTCCAGGGCGCGGTTCCCTGGGAGCTCGCCAGCCCCGGCGGCCAGCGACGCTTCCAGACCGCCGGCGGGCGGGAGGTGATCTTCGAGGAAGAGCGCCGCTCGGCCCCCCATGGCGGCACCATCGTCACCCTGCGGGACGTCACCGAGGCCGTGCTCAAGGCCCAGCAGGCCACCCGGGAGGACCGCCTGGCCGCCATGGGGCGCATGGCGGCGGAGCTGGCCCATGAGATCCGCAACCCCCTGGGCAGCCTGGCGCTCTACTCCGGCATGCTGGCGGAGGATCTGGCCGAGCAGGCCGGTCCCCTGGAACTCGCCCGCAAGATGCAGGAAGGTGTGGGCCGCCTGAACCGGCTGGTGGGCAATACCCTGTCGTTCAGCCGGGACCTCCAGCCCAAGGAAGGCACGGTGGCCCTGCGGACCTTCTGGGAGGACGCCCTGCGCAGCGCGACCCTGGCGGAGGCAGTGCCCTGGGACAACCAGATCCCAGCCCAGGCCACCTGGCGGGGCGACCCGGAGCTGCTGCGCCAGGTCGCGCAGAACCTGCTCCAGAACGCCACCCGGGCCCTGGAGGACGTGGAGTCCCCGCGCCTGATCCTGGCCGCCATGGAGGAGGAGCTGGAAGGCCGGCCCTGTTGGCACCTCACGCTTTCGGACAACGGCTGCGGCATCCCCCAGGAGGCCCTGGCCAAGGTGTTCGATCCCTTCTTCAGCACCTTCGGCGGCGGGACGGGTCTGGGTCTGGCGGTCTGCCACCGCATCATCGTGGCCCACGGCGGGCTGCTTTTCATCGAGAGCCAGCTGGGGCGCGGCACCACAGTCCACCTGCGGCTCGCAGCGGTTCCCTCTGCGTGATTAACCTGCGACCATGAAACTCTTAAGGGAGAGCCCATGTCGCTGGTCCACCTCAATCCCGGAAGGCAGTCCCCGGAGATCGTCAACGCGATCGTCGAGATTCCCACCGGCTCCCGCATCAAGTACGAGATCGACCACCACACGGGCCTGGTCCACGTGGACCGGGTGCTGTTCTCCCCCTTCCACTACCCCGCCGAATACGGCTTCATCCCCGGCACCCTGGCCGAGGACGGCGATCCCGCCGACATCCTGGTGCTCATCAACGGCTCGACCTACCCCGGCGTGGTCATCCGCGCCCGGCCCATCGGCCTGTTGCGCATGACGGACGAGAACGGTCCAGACGCGAAGATCCTGGCCGTGGCCTGCGACGACCCCACCTACACCCACGTCAGCTCGCGCAGCGATCTGCCGCCGCACTTCCTGCTGGAAGTGGAGCACTTCTTCCTGACCTACAAGGACCTCGAGCGCAAGACCGTGTCCAGCGACGGCTGGGGCGGCAAGGACGAGGCCCAGGCCTTCGTGCGGTCCTGCACGGCGGCCTACGAAAAAGATCAGAAGAAGTAGGCCCCTCGTGAAGGCCCCCGAGGCGGCTCCCGGGCTCGTCTGCTTCGACCTGGACGGGACCCTCGTGGATCCCCTGCTGGGGGTGCGCAACTGCCTGCGGAAGACCTGCGGGGCCTTCGACCTGGAGATGCCGGACGAGGCCACCGTGCGGGGCTGGATCGGCTTCGGCATGCGCGAGTCCCTGGCCACCTTGAAGGGCCTGGAAGACCCCGCCCGGCTGGAGGAGGTCCTGGACTTCTACTGGGAGCGCTACCGGGAGGACGGGGTCTTCGAGCACGAGCTCTACCCCGGCGTCTTCCACCTGCTGCACCGCCTGAAGCGCCAGGGCCACCGCATCTACATCGTCTCCGCCAAGCCCAGTCTCTTCGCCCGGCGCATCGCCTACCAGTTCGACCTGAACCTGATCTTCGACGACATCTTCGGTAGCAGCTTGAAGGGGCAGTGGCAGACCAAGACGAAGGTGCTGGAGAGACTCGCGGCGCAGGGAACCATCGCCCCTGGGGGCGTGTTCATCGGCGACCGGGGCGTGGACATGACCGCCGCCCGGGACCACGGCCTGGAGGCCATCGGCGTGGGCTGGGGCTACGGCAGCCCGGAGGAGCTCACCGCCGCCGGCGCCGAGCGGATCTTCTCGACCGTGGCGGACCTGGACCAGTGGCTCCGCCTGCGCTTCCCCCAGGCGGAAGTCTTCGACGCCTTCAGCCGTTCGGAGTAGCCCAGCGGGTGCCGGCCGGAAGCTGGGGCTGGAACAGCCCGGGCGCTGGCCTGACAGAGGTCTTGGGATCCAGCAGCTCGAGCTTCTGCCGAGCCCCGGTGGGGTCGGTCCACTCGAGGCTCCCCAGTAGCCCTTTGCGCCCCGTGGCCTTCAGCTCGGGCAGACCCGCCTCCCTCGGCACCAGCCGCAGGGCCTCGCCGCCCAGGGACTCGGCGCGGTAGAGCTGCTCGAGCCGCGCCGGGTCGAGCAGCAGGCCCAGGAGCGGGAAGTCGCGCACGGCCCGGGCCAACTCTACCCGCTGGGCTGTGCGGGTATCGGGATCGTACTGGACCAGGGTCCGGCCATCGCAGGTCACCGTCAGGCCCCCGGTGTAGGCCACCCGCAGGCGGCCCCCCCGGGCCAGGGCCAGGCGCCCCTCCCGGACCAGCTTGCCGAAAACCAGGCTGTCGCTCTCCTGGCGGAAGCGGCTCTCCAGCATCGGCGTGCGCGCGAAGGCGTTCCACCAGCCCGGCAGGGCGGCCAGCGCCGGGACCGAGATCAGCAGAGCGATCAGGAGGGGTCGCATCACGGCCGCTGCAGGTGGATGGTGAGCGGGTCGGAGGTTCCCGGGGACGGCGCCGGACGCCGGAGCTGGCCTTCCAGCAGCAGCCGGTCCCGCTGGCGGACCTGCACCACGATTTCCAGATCCTGGGTCCCCAGATCAGCGGGGAGCACCAGCGACAGCTGGGAGGAATGGGCGGCGGGGCCGACCGGCTCCAGCCCAATCAGCAGGGAGTAAAGCGCCTCGGTGTCTTCGGCCGTCCGGGGCGAGGGCGCCGATGACCGGACCGGCATCGCCCGTTCCAGGGTGGCGGTGGTTCCTGCGCTCATCCCGGGGAGCGTGGTCTCGAGGGCAGGTTCGGACGACCCGTGGAGGTCCCTCTCCAGAAGGAAGGCGAGGTCCTCGGACACGGCCCCGGGTGGCTCCGGCAGCCGCAGGGGTGTCTCGATCAGCGGAGCCTCGGACAGCGCCTCGGGCGGCTCCGGAAGCAGCGGGGCATCGATGAGCAGGTCTTCGTCGAGGCCCTCCTCGGACAGGAGCAGGTAGTCCTCGAAACCACTCGTCGAGGCCCCTTCCAGATCGAGAAGCTCCAGGTCCAAGGGCAGATCGGACAGGACCAGGGGCTGCGCGATCGGGGCGCCAGCGGCGGGGCCCTCGTCCAGCAGGTGGATCTTGATGCGGGACAGGGCCAGGCGCGTGATGCCGCGCAGGGTCTCGAAGACGCCCTGCCCCTCGGAAGCCACCGCCTGGAAGCTGGGGATCCCGCGCGGGTTGAAGGTCGCCTCCATCTCCTCCAGCGAGAGCACGCTCCGGAGATCCCGCTTGTTCCACTGGAACACCGTGGGGATGTCCTCGGGGTTCAGCCCCAGCTCGCGGAGGTTCTCCTGCAGGTTCAGAAAACTTGCCCGGTTGGCGTCCAGCATCGCCGTCTGGCTGTCCACCACGAAGACGAGGCCGTCCACCCCTTTCAGCACCAGCTTGCGGGTGCTGTTGTAGAACACCTGGCCCGGCACCGTGTAGAGCTGGAGTCGGCTCTTGAAGCCACCCACCATGCCCACTTCCATGGGCAGCAGGTCGAAGAAGAGGGTGCGGTCCGTCTCGGTATTCAGGCTCACCATCTCGCCCCGGGCCTTCGGGGTGGTCCTCGCGTAGAGGGTGTTCAGGTTGGTCGTCTTTCCACAAAGACCGGGCCCGTAGTAGACGATCTTCACCGTCATCTGCCGGGTGGCGTGATTGAAGAAGACCATTCCTGAGCCTCGCGAAGTTCCCTGGATTTTAGCCCGGAA
>JAAXXS010000264.1 GCA_013334395.1 Holophagaceae bacterium
GCCCGCCGCATCGTCATCAAGCTGGGCACCCAGGTGGTGGTGGACGCCGAGGGCCGCCCGGCCCTGGGCCGCCTCTACGGGCTCATGGAGGCCGTGGCCGCCATGGCGGCGCGCGGCTGCCAGCCGGTGCTGGTCTCCTCGGGCGCCGTGGGCCTCGGCGCCCGCCGCCTGGGCATCCACCCCCGGGAGCTGGCGGACAAGCAGGCCAGCGCCGCCGTGGGCCAGGGCGAGCTGATGTCGCTGTACCAGGACGGCCTCGGCCGCCTGGGCTTCCCCGCCGCGCAGGTGCTGCTCACCGAGGACGACTTTGCGGATCCCACCCGCCACGCCAACCTCAAGCGCACCCTGGAGACCCTGCTCTCTCTGGGCACTGTCCCGGTGCTCAACGAGAACGACACCGTCTCGACTCTGGAGCTGGAGCGCCCCGCCGAGGACCGCGCCCCGATCTTCAGCGACAACGACCACCTCTCGGCCCTGGTGGCCGCCCACCTGGAGGCGGACCTGCTGGTGCTGCTCTCGGACGTGACGGCCCTGCACACCCGCAACCCCGGCCTGGACCCCACGGCGGAGCCCATCCTGGACGTGCCCTACGCCAGCCAGCCGCCGGTGGAGGTGCAGGGCAGCAACGGCCGGGGCCGCGGCGGCATGGCCAGCAAGCTCACGGCGGCGCGGCTGGCCGCGGCCCAGGGCGTCCCGGTGGTGATGGCCTCGGGCCTGATGCCGCAGGTGCTCGAGCGCATCCTGGCGGGTGACCCCGTGGGCACCCTCTTCGCGCCGAACCCCGATCCGGCGGCGGCGAGCCACCCCATCCTGGCGGACAACCCCGTCCGGCCCCTGGCCCAGGCGGCCCGGGAGGCCTCCCGGCGGCTGGCGGTCACGGACGGACCCACCCGGAACCACGCTCTCTTGGCCCTGGCGGACGTCCTGCTGCGGAAGACCCACCGCATCCTGGCCGCCAACGAGCGGGACCTGGATGCGGCAGTGAGCCACATCAGCAACTCGGCCTACCAGCGGCTGCGCCTGGACGAGGCCAAGCTGCGCGAGATGGCCGCGGGCGTGCGCGCCGTCGCGGCCCTGCCGGATCCGCTCCACCGCGTGCAGCTGCGCCGGGCCCTGGACGAGGGCCTGGAGCTGACCCGCGTGAGCTGCCCCCTGGGCGTGCTGGGCGTGGTGTTCGAGTCCCGGCCGGACGCCCTGATCCAGATCAGCGCCCTGGCCCTGAAGAGCGGCAACGCCGTGCTGCTCAAGGGCGGCAGCGAGGCGCTGCACTCCAACGCCGCCCTGCTCTCGGCGGTGCAGGAGGCCCTGCAGGCCGTGGGCCTGCCGGTGGCGGCGGTGCAGGGCCTGGAGGACCGCGCCTCCGTGGAGGCCCTGCTGGGCCTGCCGGAGCTGGTGGACCTGGTCATCCCCCGGGGCTCCAACGCCCTGGTGAAGCGCATCCAGTCCGCCACGCGGATCCCCGTGCTGGGCCACGCCGAGGGCATCTGCCACATGTACCTGGACGCCGCCGCGGACCCGGCCATGGCCGTGGCCCTGGTGCGGGACGCGAAGCTGCAGTATCCCTCCGCCTGCAACGCGGTGGAGACCGTGCTGGTGCACGCCGCCGCGGCGCCGCACCTGCTGCCCCTGCTTGCCGCGGACCTGCGCGGCCGCCAGGTGGAGCTGCGGGGCTGCGCCCAGTGCCAGGCGCTGGTGCCAGACCTGGCCGCCGCCACGGCCGAGGACTGGGACACGGAATACGGCGAGCCGATCCTGGCCGTGAAGGTGGTGCGGGACCTGGACGAGGCCCTGGAGCACATCCGCCGCCACGGCAGCGGGCACACGGAGGCCATCGTCACCGAGGACGCCGCCGCCGCGGCCCGGTTCCTGGCCGAGGTGGACGCCGCTGGGGTCTACCACAACGCCTCGACCCGCTTCGCGGACGGCTTCCGCTACGGCTTCGGCGCCGAGGTGGGCATCAGCACCGGCCGGATCCACGCCCGGGGTCCCGTGGGCCTCGAGGGCCTACTGAGCCACCGCTACCTGCTGCGGGGCCAGGGTCAGCGCGTCGCAGACTACGCGGGGGCCGCTGCGCGGTCTTTCCTGCACCGGGACCTGCCCATAGAGTCATAAATCAAATTAATCAAAGCATAAATCCATATAACTTGAGCTGGGGGTCTGAACTGTTAACCTTATAGAGATACTTGTCGCCCAACGACCTGTCGGGGCGGCATTTTTCTACTGGGAGGTTCCGTGTCCACCCTTCTCTCCCCTGAGACTCCGGCCTATGCCGTTCCCGAGTCCAACCTCGTGCCTGTGAGCGATCACCTGGGCCGGATGATGTCCATCCCCGCCTCCCGGATGTTCCTCATCAACAAATCCCTCAAGGTCTTCCAGGAAAAGCAGCCCGGCGTACCCATCTTCGACGCCAGCCAGGGCGACGGCGGGGCGTCCCTCCCCGGCGTGCCTGAGGCCCTGCTCGACCGCGCCTTCGAGCTGCAGAAGCAGCACGGCACCGCCTACGACATGCCCTTCGGTACCGACGCCTACCGCAAGGCCGTGGCCGAGCAGTACTGGAAGCTGGCCCCGGAGACGGGCTGGGGACCGGCCAACGTCATTGGCACCCAGGGCGGCCGCGACGGCCTCGTGAAGGCCTACCAGGCCATGCTGGCCCTGGGCCACGGCCGCCAGGGCGATGTCATCGTCGTCAGCCGCGTGCCCTGGATCAGCTACAACTGGGGTCCCTACGGCATTGGCGCAAACGTTATGTGGGCTCCGGGCCGTCCCGAGGAAGCCTGGTCCTACTCGGAAGAGGGCATCCAGGCCTGCGTGGCCGAAGCCGCCAAGCAGGGCCGCAAGGTGGCGGGCCTCGTCATCACCAGCCCCGACAACCCCACGGGCCAGACCCTCACCCTGGAGC
>JAAXXS010000006.1 GCA_013334395.1 Holophagaceae bacterium
GCTACCTCAAGGCGCCGCCCAAGCCCCCGGCCTATCTGGCGCCCTTCGCCTCGGTCTTGCTGGTGGCCTCGGCCCTGCTGGGCTTCCTGCTGCCCCTGCCCTTCGCCCTCATCAACCTGAGCTGCGTGGTCATGAGCGTGCTCTACTCGGTGCCGCCCGCCCGCATCAAGGCCCGGGCGGGCTGGGACCTGCTGATTAACTGCGTCGGCTTTGGCCTGCTGACCCCCCTGGGCGGCTGGGCGCTGACCGGGCGCCCCTTCAGCTCCGGTGTCCTGCTCGCCGCGCTGGGCTTCGGCCTGCTCTTTGCGACGCTCTACCCCCTGACCCAGATCTACCAGGTGGCCGAGGACAGCCGCCGCGGCGACCGCACCCTGGTCATCAAGGCTGGCGTGGGCCGCAGCCTGCTCCTGGCGCTGCTGGCAGCCCTGCTGGCCCACATCTGCTTCGTCGCCGCCGTGAAGACCATGGGCCGCTCGCCGCTGCCGCTGGGACTCTCCCTCTTCGGGTGGCTGGTAGTGCTGGTGCCCTGGCTGCGGGGCTGGCGCACGTGGACAGACCAGCAGCACGAGCAGGGCATGTACTGGGGTCTGGGCGCCTGGGCCGTGACCGACCTCAGCCTGCTGGCCCTGCTCTGGCCCTAGGCGGGTGCTGCTCCAGGTGGGATTTTTCAGTAAATCCACTTAGGTTTTTTCCCACTTCCTCCGATAGACTGGGAAGGACGACAACCTGCTTTTTTTTCCGGAGTCGGCATGACGTTCAACCTGGGAGTGCGGATCTGCGGCCTGGCTCTGGCGGGGATCAGCTTCCTGCAGGCCGGGACTCCCCGCGCCCAGAGCGGTCAGTTGCTCCTCAAGTCCGCCTCGGCCCTGGTCCTGGACCAGGCCACTGGCCAGACCCTGCTGGAGAAGCAGGCTGGCGCCGTGCTGCCCATCGCCTCCATCACCAAGCTCATGACGGCCATGGTGCTGCTGGATGCCCACCTGGACCCGCAGGAGACCCTCACCATCAGCAAGGATGACAAGGACGAGCTGCGGCACAGCAAGTCGCGGCTGCCCGTGGGCACCCGCCTGCCCCGGGAACAGGCACTCCTGCTGGCCCTGCTGGCCTCCGAGAACCGCGCGGCCCACGCCCTCGGCCGGACCTTCCCCGGCGGGCTGGGAGTCTTCGTCCAGGCCATGAACGCCAAGGCCAAGGCCCTGGGGCTCGTGGGCGCCCGCTTCGTGGATCCTTCCGGCCTCTCCAGCGCCAATGTGGCCACCGCCCACGACCTGGCCCGCATTCTCGAGGCCGCCTACCAGTATCCCGAGATCCGCGACTTCACCACCCGTCCGGACACCACCATCCGGGCCGGCCGCCGCCAGATCCAGTTCCCCAACACCAATGCCCTGGTGCGCAACCCGCGCTGGACCATCGGGCTCTCCAAGACCGGCTACATCGAGGAGGCCGGCCGCTGCCTCGTCATGCAGGCCAGCCTGGCCAACCGCCCCGTGCTGATCATCCTGCTGGACTCCTGGGGCAAGTACACGCGCCTGGGGGATGCCAACCGCATCAAGCAGTGGCTGGAAGCCCGCCTCGGCGCCAAGAACTGAGGCCCCATGCTGGTCCCCGGAACCGAGCCCCCCTTCCCGCTGAGCTGGGGCTTCTCCACCCGCCTGGATGAAGGCGGTGACCTGCCCATCCGCCGGCTCAACCAGGTGCACCGCTGCGGCGTGGTGGAGGCCGGTGACACCTTGGTGGATGCCGATGGCCTCTGGACCACCCGGCCCGGCCAGCGCATCGGCGTGCGGGTGGCGGACTGTGTGCCCATCCTGCTGGCGGGCCCCCTGCCTGGCGGCATCCCCTGGGTGGCGGCCCTCCATGCTGGCTGGCGCGGCGCAACGGGCCTGGGCGACTCCGAGCCCGGCGGCGGCATCCTGCGGCGCGGCGTGGCCCGCTTCCGCGCCCTGGGTGGCGCCCCGGAAGCCCTGGCCTGGGCCTTGGGTCCCGCCATCCTGGCCTGCCACTTCGAGGTCGGCCCCGAGGTGATCGAGGCTGCCCGCCAGGATCCTGCCTGGCGGGAGGACCTCCAGGCCACCGGTCCTGCGGGGCGCCCCCACCTGGACCTCCACGGCTTCCTGCGGGCCCAGGCCCTGGACCTGGGTCTGGATGCGGCCCGGGATGGCAGTGTGCCCCTCTGCACCGTCTGCCGCCCCGACCTGCTCTACTCCTACCGCCGCGGCGACACCCAGGGACGCCAGTGGGGCTGGGTCGAGATCGGGTGAGCGACCTCTCCGGAGGCTAGAAGACAGAAGCCTTCACCGCCAAGACGCCAAGGAAAAGCTGTAACCACAAAGAAGTACATGCAGTCCCGAGCATTTCTGTTCTTCGAGGTCTTCTCGGTATCGGCAGGGCCGACACACGAGGCGGACTAAATTCCCCTGTCTTCGTGGTGAGCTTGTTCCTGTTTTTTCTTGGCATCTTGGCGTCTTGGTGGTGAGTCTTCAGCTCTTTCTGCCTTTGCCTGAGCCAGGGCTTTCGACAGTGCATCTGTGTTGCGGGGTATTCTGGGGGACTGCCACAGGGACTCACCATGCTCAACATCACCGACATCCGCATCACCAAGGTCGAAGGCGACGACAAGCTGCGGGCCTTCGCGGCCCTGGTCTTCGATGACTGCTTCCTGGTGGGTGACCTGCGCGTGGTGGAAGGCGAGGACGGGTTCTTCGTGGCCATGCCCAGCCGTCGCAAGCGGGATGGCAGCTTCAAGGACATCGCCTACCCGCTGAACAACCCCCTGCGCGAAGAGCTCGAGACCAAGGTCCTGCTGGCCTACGAGACCGCCACCGGCCGCCGCGCCATCAGCCGCATCGAGCGCGAAGAGACCAATGAGGTGCGCCCGGACCTCCTCGGCGTCGCGGAGTTCGGCTTCACGCCCAAGTCCGGCAGCTGAAGCGGTCGGCACCCCCGCCGCCCTGCCCCTTGGGCCGAACCCAGACCCACGCTATCCTTGCCATTCCGCCTGGGGAGTAGCCAAGTGGTAAGGCAGCAGGTTTTGATCCTGCGTACCGAGGGTTCGAATCCTTCCTCCCCAACCAATAGGGCCACCGCAGGGTGGCCCTATTGGTTGGGGAGCACAGGAAGGACTCGAAGCCGCCGAGAGATGCCGCTGAACCCGGATGGGTCTTGCCGAGACGCCTCTTCACTCTGGCAGCAGTGAGGCCAGTTTCTGCCGGACCTCCGAAAGGTCGAACGGCTTTGGCAGGAGCACGATGCGGGCATGGGAAGCGACCAGGTCGATGGCCAGCTGGTCGGTCCGGCCCGTGGCCAGCAGGACGGGAACCCCTGGGCAGAGGTCCCGGAGCAGGGGCAGGGTCTCAGCCCCGCTGAGGCCTGGCATGTTCATATCCAGGATGACGGCATCAGGGCGGAGACCGCGCTCCACCAGGGCCAGCGCTTCCTGGCCTCTCCTCGCGGTTGAGACCCGGTGCCCCAGAACCACAAGCATGGGGGGGATGGAGCTCTGGATCAGCTCGTCGTCATCCACCAGCAGCAGATGGAGACTCTGGGATCCTGCTGTCGTTGGGCCAGTCGTGGCGCCGTGGCCGCTCTCCAGCTCTGGGTGGCTTGCCGGCAGGTGGATGAGCACGCAGGTGCCGGCTCCAAGTTCACTTTGGAGTTCAATGCGCCCGTGGTGGGCCTTCACCGTGCTGTAGGCCATGGACAGGCCCAGCCCGGTCCCCTTCCCAGGATCCTTGGTTGTGAAGAAGGGGTCGAGCGCCCTCTCCAGGATTTCCGGACTCATGCCGCTCCCTGTGTCCTCCACGCTTATGGCCACCCACGCATCCTCGTTCCGAGTCCGAAGGGTGAGCTTGCCTCCCCCGGGCATGGCATCGACAGCGTTGACGCAGAGGTTCATGAACATGTGGGTCAGCGCCCCCGCGTCTCCTCGCACGGGCTGCAACTTCTCCACCAAGTCCAGCTCGAGATGCACCTTGGCGAGCGTCGTTCTCTCCAGGAGCCGGACCTCCTCCCGGAGCAGGGCATTCACGTCCAGCTGACGCTCCTCGGCCGGGCTCTGGCGTGCGAAGCTCAGCAGACTCTTGACCATCTTTCCACCGCGTTCACAGGCCTTCATGATGGTCTTGAAGGTCCGATGCGTTGCGGTGCCTTCGGGCTCAGCGTAGATGTGGGCCGAGGCCAGGCCGAGGATGGCGCCCAGCACGTTGTTCATGTCATGGGCCACGCCCCCCGCCAGGCTGCCGAGGCTTTCCATCTTCTGGGACTGCAGCAGCTGGCTCTGAAGGCGCTTGCGTTCTTCCTCGGCCTGCCGGGCCTCGGTCACATCCAGGGCCACACCGTCGATGATGAGCTCGCCATCGGGTTCCTGGTGGCAGGAGGCGCGGTCCCGGAGCCAACGTTCCTCGCCGGAGGCGTGGTGGACCCGGTAGACAAGATCCAGGCTGGTGCATGTGGCCGAGGCCTTTGCGATGGCCTCGGCGACCCTGGGCTGATCCTCCGGGTGGATGGCGTCGTGCCAGCGCATGGGGTCCGCGAGCAGGTCCTCCGCAGTGAAGCCCAGGAGGTCGTAGACCCGGGGTGAGTAGTAGAGCCCGCCACGCCGATCGGAGAAGCGATAGATCCCCACCGGAGAGTTCTCCGTGATGGAGGCGTAGCGGGCCTCGCTATCCCGGAGCCGCTCCTCGGCCAGGCGGCGCTCCGTGATGTCCCGCAGGCTCACCACGGTGTGCACGCAGCCCTCCCGTTCATAGGAGGCGGCATGGATCTCCATGCGGAAGGTGCTGCCGTCCCGCCGCCGGGCCATCACCTCGTAGTTGGAGGGCACGAACTCGCCCGCAGCTCGCGACCGCATGTTGGCATCGATTTGCGCGCGACTCTCGGGGGCGATGAGCTCCAGGAGGGGGGTTCCCAGGAGTTCCTCCGGCCGATCAAAGCCAAACATGGCCAGGTAGGCGGGGTTGACCATCTCGTGAAGTCCGTGCGCAGCCACGCCGATGGCATCCTGGGAGCTCTCGAAGATGGCACGCAGGCGGGCTTCACTTTCCTTGACGCTTTCCTGGGCCTGCAGCAGGGCCGAGATGTCCTGGGAGGTGGCCAGAAGGCACAACCTCCCCTCGATCGTGATCAGCTCGGCGCTGTAGAGGCAGGTCACGACCCGGCCATGTTTGGCGTGCAGCTCCAAGGTCACATTGGAGATGCGCTGCTTGTTGCCCAGTTGCTCCAGGAGCCCCGCTCGATCTTCCCGGGTCATCCAGCCAAGGTCCACGGGAGAGTGGCCCAGGATCTCCTGTCGCTCGAAGCCCGAGACCCGCAGGAAGGCCTCGTTCACCTCCAGGTAGTCACCCGAGTCCAGCTCGCTCAGCGTCAACAGCATTGGCGCGTTGCGGAAAGCCAACGAGAACATCTCCTGGCTCTCCCGAAGAGCGTCCTCGGCCCGCTTCCGCTCTGTGATGTCCTGGAAAGCGGCGACCAGACCCTCGGGAGCGCCCTCCTTCCCTGGGATGAAACTGGCGGAAACCTCCACGTCAAAGGGTATGCCATCCCGTCTGATGGCTTTCATCTCCCCGGACCAGCCTAATTGGTGATTCAGGGCGGCTCTCACCTTTTCCGCCTGCTCCGGGGACTGCCAGAAGGAGGCCGAGGAGCGGCCAAGGACCTCTGCCGGATCCCGGTAGCCCCAGATCCGCAGGAAGGCCGGGTTGATATAGGTCAAGCGTCCCTCGAGGTCCGCGATGGCGATGCCGGTGAGACTGGCGTCCAGGGCCCGGTCCTTGGCACGAAGCGCCTCCTCGGAAGCCTTCTGCTCCGTGATGTCCCTCGCTGCCGCATAGATGACGTTTCCTTTGGCCGTGCAGCGCCATTCGATCCAGCGCCAGGATCCATCTCGGTGGCGGTAGCGGTTCACGAAGTTGATGAGGGGCTTTTGCGCGACAAGGGTGTCGACGGCGGCAAGCGTCTCCTGAAGGTCATCCGGATGGACAAACTGAAGGAACGGCGCCCCCTCCAACTCGGACAGGGGATGGCCCAGTACGGCTGTCCACGAGGGATTGAGCTTCCGGAAAAAGCCTTCCGTGTCGGCGATGGCGAAGAGGTCCAGCGCATTGTTGAAGTAGCTGTCCAGCTCCTCGCTCTTCCTGCCCAGCGCCTCCTCAGCCGCCTCGCGCGCCCGCCGGCGAAGCTCATTGCTGAGCATGAGCGCCGTGTGGTGGAAAAAGACCGGCAGATGCACTCCCAGGGAGTGGCTGCTCAGGTGGAGGTTCTCAAGGGTGACGATCCCGATGAGTTCCTCTTCCACCAGGAGCGGGTAGCCCCATGAACACACGACCGGCACCACGCCATCCAGGAGCCGGCCCGCCTCAAAGGGGGACTCCTGCTGGATGAAGGTCCTCTGCTCTGCCACCCGCCGGGCCAAGGGATCGTCGATCTCCGCAAGAATCTGATTGCTGCCCAGGAAGTCGAGGTAGTGGAGGTCCCCGGCCTCCCAGTAGTAGAGCTTGATGTTCGTGCCCCCGATGGTGTCCATGATGCTGCGCAGGACCTCGCGCAGCATGTCGTCGATCTTGGCCAGCGGGTTCAGCCGCTCGATCAGCTGCAGCACCAGGTGGAGGGTGGCCTTCTCCCCCGCCACCTGCTGGAGGCGCGCTTGGAGCCGGCTGAGCTCAGGGTTTTCCGGGCCGGTCATCGGGAGTCCCCCCTGGGCTGCCCTTGCTGCTCAAGCGCCTGCGCCAGCACCTCCTCGAGGTGCCTGAGGTCGGCGTCCATCCACAGGAGAGGCAGGTCTACGAACCGCGCAGCGGCCTCCGCCGCCGCGGTGAACTCCCCGGAACAGGGCGTTCGGATGGCGATCATGCAGTGGTGGCTGCTGTGGAAGATCTCCCTCACCACCGTCAGGTTCTTGCCGAAGGCCGCCGTGATCATGGGTTCCCACGTAAGTGCCCAGTCCTCGAGGAGGAAGTAGGCCCCCTTGCCCAGCTCCTCCATGAACCGGTCATAGCCGATCAGCTGAACGATACAGTTCTGCCCAGGCGTGCGATGGGTCTGATGCTTCTCGAGGATCCTCTCCATCAGCGGATGGCAGGCGCCGTAGAGGACGATGGGGTCCAAGCCCCTGCCCTCGTCGTCAGTCAGGGCCGATTCGAGCTTCGCGGACAGATGGTCCAGGTAGTTGTGCAGGGCTGAGGCGAGGTAGTGGGTCTCCAGCTGCCAGCCGTTCTTCGCGATGAGGGCGTCCACCTCCCTGTGGAGGATGCCGCAGCCCACGAGAACGCGCGTGCGGGCCGTCATGAGTAGCTCCCAAAGCCGAGAGCCTCCTCGACCATCGCACGGATGTTGGCCTCGGGAATGGCCTGGGGCATCACCCCTGTGCCGAACAGGAACCGCCCGCCCCCCATGCCGATGCCGCACAGGCGCCTCACTTCGGCGCGAGTCTGCTCCGGCGTCCAGTGGATCATCTGGATGTCATCGATCACGCCACAGGTCAGTCCCTTCTGGCCGATGGTGGCCTTGGCCTCCGCAAGATCAGCCAGGGGACTGATGTAGTAGGCACCGATGCCGAGCTCCTGCTGCACCTGCTCGATGACCGCATTGAAGGGCGCCATCCCGCAGTAGTAGACGATCCCTTCCACGCCGCCGGGCAGCAGGTCCACCTTCATCCAGGGGAGGATGAGCTCCCGGAAGCGCTTCATGCCCACGAAGGCCGGGCACCCGAAGGGCGTCGAGTAAATGAGGACATTGGCCCCCGCAGCCCGGTAGGCGGCCACCTCCCTCTGGAAGAACAGAGCGCACTTGCGGAGCAGCTCGTCTCGCAGGTCCTCGGGCCCCATGAGCAACAGCTGCATCCAGGCTTCCATGCCCATGAGCATCGCGGGTAGCGCCGTGGAGGACGTGATGTAGGCGCAGATGGGATGCGTGGCTCCGACTTCCCGCTTCAGGATTCGCAGGCACTGGGCGGTCTCGCTCCAGGCTGGATGGGAGCTGATGTCCTCCGGTATCTCAAGCCTGGCGATGTCGTCCAGGGACTTGATCACGAAGTCGGCCACATTGGGGGCACCTTCCTCGGAGTACAGGATCTCCTGGCAACCCAGCAGCTCCGCCTCCTTGCCCACGTAGAGGAGGCTCCAGACGTTGTCGTGGCCATAGCGCTCGCGCATCCGGAGCTGCCCCTCGGCCACATGCTCGCCCTTGGCGTAGTAGTCCTTCTGCGTCAGGCCCAGCTCGCGGGCTCCCTGGTCGAGCAGGTTGCAGAAGACCGGGATCCGCGGCGCCGGCTGTCCGGTGGCCGCGGCGGTGAGGATCTCCAGGGGCGTCATGGCTTCACCTCCCGGATCAGGTCGGTGATCACCTTCCCGGCCGAGATGCCGTCCGCCGCCCAGGCATCGGCCCCAATTTTTCGGTAGAGTTCCTCGTCGAAGCGGAAGGGTGCTCCGCCCACGATGACCCTGAACTGCCCCTCCAACCCCTGACTCTGGATAAGCTTGCGCACCTTCATGCAGCCGTTCTCGCCCGTCGCGGTGTGCACCATCATCGAGGAGATGGCGATGACCTGGGCCTCATGCTTGAGGGCGGCCTCCACGAACTGCTCGGCTGAGACATTCACGCCGAGGTCGATGACATCGACCATGAGCGACTTCAGGCACCCCGAGACGATGCGCTTCCCAAGGGAGTGGAGGTCCCCGCTGGAGGTCCCGATCACCACCCTGCCAAGGACCTCCGGCGGCTGGCTGAACCGCTCCAGCATCCACTCGGTGACCTCGGAGGCGATCTGGGCGGTCATGAAGTGCTGGGCAAGATTGGCGTCCGGATCCTTGGTGATGGCGGACATGGTGTCCTCCGTGGCCGGCACGACCAGCTCGAACACGATCTGCTCGGGCGTCATCCCCTCTTCGAGGGCCGCCCTCACCGCCGCGAAGGCGGCCGCCTTGTCGGTGTCGAAAACGGCCTCCATGTAGGTCCTGAACAGTTCGGCACGGCTCATGGGGAGACCCTCCGGCAGGATTCGAGTGGAATGGGTCCGAGGCGCAGGTGGGCCATGTATCGGTCCTCCCAGTCCGGGATCAAGGACAGATTCACAAGTCGGGCCCGGCTGGCGACCGCAGCCAGGACCGCGTTGGCATCGGTGGCAAGGAGGGCCCACTCACAGCCGACCAAAGCCGCATGACCATGCAGCTCAATGCGCTGCTCCTCCACCTGCGGCAAGAGGCCCACGGCCTGGGCATGGCCGACATGGAGGCTCCGCCCGAAGGCGCCACAGACGCAGAGGCGCCGGAGGTCCCGCCAACCTAGACCGGCCAGCTCCAGCAGCTCCTCCATGGCGGAGGCTTGGGCTGCCTTGGCCCGCTGGAAGGTGTCCACATCCCCCGCGCTGAGGGCGCTCTGCGGAATGGCCGGATCCAGCGGGTGGCCCCCGGGCCCGGCTGGCCGGGAGAAGCGACCCGAGGGTTTGAGGAGGCCTGCTCCTAGGAGAAGCGCCACCGCATCGACGAGGCCGGAGCCGCAGAAGCCCCGCGCTGGCAGCCCGCCGAAAGTCTCGCAGATGAAGCCCTCGCCTTCCGGACAGGGGAGCACATGGGCGATGGCGCCCGGTCCGGCGGGGGCACCGAAGCGGAGTCCGGCTCCCTCGAAGGCCGGGCCGCCGGGCACCGAGGAGACGTGCAGCACGGACCCATCCCAGAGGGCCAGCTCCGTGTTGGTCCCCACGTCCACCAGCAGGGAGCCAGGCGGTCCTTCCAGAAGGCCGGTTCCCACCACGGCGGCCAGCAGATCCGATCCCACGAAGCCCGCCAGGGGAGCGGGAAGCAGGATTTCCGCCCGGCCGAGGTGCCACTCCGCCTGCCAGGCGGAGGGATCCATGGGGCTCACTTCGATGGCGCGCTGCCACTGCGTGGGATCGAGAAGAGCCGGCAGCCCCGCTCCCGTCAGCAAAGCCAGCATGGCCGTATTGCCCACCACCACGATCCGGCCGAGCTCCGCTGGCGGGACCCCGGAGTCCCCCAGCTCCTGCGCCAGGATGTCGCCGATGGCCTGCAGGATGGCCCCGCGCGCGAGGTCGGTGAGCTCTGGCCTGCGATGGGGATAGTTCACGGCCGTGCTCACCCGGTTCAGCACATCGGCCCCGAAGACCTCCTGGGGGTTCGGGCCGCTGCGGGAGGCGATCCGTCGCCCCTGCGCAAGGTCCCAGAGTGAGACCCGGATTCGGGTTGTGCCCAGGTCCACGGCTACCCCATAGCGGGCGGCCCCCGCCGCGGATCGCAGCCCCGGCCCAGGGGGCAGCTCCTCCAGCGGGATGCTCGCCCACGACGAAGCCTTCTCGCCCTGCTCTACTTCAATTTCCGCGTCGCCCCCTACCCTGAGCTGGCAGGCCAGACGCAGCCCGCGGGCCAGCTCCTCACCGGACAGCTTCCGACATTCCGCTGCCGTCGGAGGGTTGGTCTGGCCGCTCACCACGCGGACCACGCAGGCGCCGCACGTGCCCACCCCTCCGCAGGCTGTGGGAACCCGGGCCTCCGTCTCGGCCAGGGCCTCGCGAACCGACTGCGCACCGTCAACGGTCAGCCAATGCTGACCCTTGGAAGTGCCTACGCGCAGATTCGCCATCAGAGACATCCCACTGTCGGAGTCAGAGCATGCGACATCATGTCGCTTAATTACTCCTCGTCCGCAGCAGAGTGAGGCCCAAGTTATGGAGTGGAATTCAGAGCGATTTTTCGAATAAAGGAATTTATGATCCTATTAATATGCATTACCTTAATACGGCGCACCTGAAACAATGCGGATTCAAACCATCGATACACGCCTGAGTATTGGTTCATCAGTTGCGATGAACTATCTCTTTAATCAAGGTATATCAAGAAATTCCATCCTTCCTCACAACCATGAAAGCGCCTGGCGAACGGCCAAGCGCTTGTCTTGCCCGCCGAAGAAGGTCAGCTTGTCGGCCTCAGGCTTGGACAGGAGCACCGCCTGCAGGTCGGGTGCCAGGTTAGTGAGGGCATGCACCTGGGCCAGAGCTCGGGCATTGGCGTGCTCTAGAGACGAGGGCGCGACTCATGCGGCCCGCATCTAGCTGAAGGGGTGCAGGAACCCGGCAGCCCCCGGGTTCCCGGCCTCTGCCCTGCGGGAGAGCAGGCCCATGCTGATCGCGGATGACAGGATGGTGATGCGGGGCTCTGTGGGATTCCTGACCGTGACCAGCGTTTTCAGGTGGTCCCTGAGGGCGTCGCTGTCGATGATCCCGGTGTCGCTCCGGAAATCCGTGGCATTCCGGAGGGTGGCAAAGCCGTCGCCGCCCCCGGCCACGAAGGCGTTTACCACCACGCGGTAGGTGGCGTCGGAGCGCACTGGCTGGTAGGCGCCGCTGGCATCCTTGATGGCTAGGCTCGCCACCCGGAGGCCCTTGGCCGCCGCCGGCTGGACACTGAAGCTGACGCCGCCGACGTAGGGCATGAGGGGTGGCACCTGCTGGGGATACTTGGTCAGCAGGAAGTCGATGCCTTCCTCTAGGGCCGTCCTCAGTTCCACCCCGGTCAGATCCACCAGTACCAGGCTGTTGGCGAAGGGCATGACCTCCAGCACATCGCCCACGGAGATGGTGCCGGCCGCGAGGTCCTTGCGCACCCCGCCCTGGTTCAGGATGGCCACCTGCGCGTGCGGCACCGCGGCCAGCATGGAGTCCGCCGCCAGCGGCCCCGGGCCAGAGTTCAGGCCGCGCGGCAGGGCCTCGGCCGCAGTGGCAACGGAGACGGAACGGAACGCGGCCACCTGCTCGGTGTAGGGCGCGAGCTGCGCGGAGAGGCCCGGGTCCTCGGCCACGATGCGGGCCAGGCCGGACTGCGTCAGGGTCTGGACGAGCTCCCGGTAGGGCTCGGTGCCGGGCAGCACCATGACGCCGCTGCGGGTGAAGGTGTCGCCCACGGGCAGGATGGGGTTGGCGCGCCAGGAGAGCACCTGGCCCGCAGGGTCGAACCGCACCTGCAGCCGCCCGACCACCTGGCCCCACTGCCAGGCCTGGGTCACCAGGACCCGGGCACCGTCCGGGGCCAGGACCACGGTGGGAGTGAGGCCCTCGGGGGTCAGGCCGAGGGTGGCCAGGGCCGACCCCTCCCCCAGCAGGGTGTGGCTGTGCCCGCCCACGATGATGTCCACCCCTGAGATCTGGGCAGCCAGGGCCAGATCCTGGGCGTAGCCGAGATGGGACAGCAGGACGATCTTGTCGATCCCCATGGCGCCGAGGTCGGCGACCTGCTGGTGGACACTGGCCACAGCGTCCTTGAACACGGCCTTGCCCACATCGAGGGTGGTCTGGGGCGTGGTCTCGGTGGTGACGCCGAGGATGGCGACCCGCTCGCCGTTCACCCGCTTCACCCGGAACGGACTCACCAGGGGGGCCAGGCTGGGCTCCGCCGAGAAGTCGATGTTGGCGGAGAGCCAGGGGAAGCGGCTCTGACCGATCCAACCCGGGATGGGCTTGAGGCCCCGGTCGAACTCGTGGTTGCCGAAGGTCAGGGCATCCACGCCAAGACGGTTGAGGAAGTCGTATTCCACGGCGCCGCTGAACAAGGTGAAGTAGAGGGTTCCCTGCACGGCGTCGCCGCCATGCAGCAGCAGCAGGGCGGGATCCTCGGCGCGCATCTGGTCGAGGGTGGTCTTGATCCGCGCCATGCCCCCCATGGGCACGGTGGTCTTCACGCCGCCGAGGGTCAGGTCCACGGGCACGGACTCCAGGTGGGAGTGGGTGTCATTCAGGTGGGCCAGGGTCAGCTCGAAGGTGGAGGGGTGGCTGCCGCCACAGGCGAAGAGCAGGAAGGCTGCCGCGCAGACAAGAACCTTGACCGGATGCATGGCGGCTCCCTGATGACAGCCCATTCCTGGGGCCGACCCCGGTTAGGGGGCCATCCAGTTCCGGACATCCAGGAGCAACTTATCGGGCTGCGCCGAGGAGACGGAGTGACCGGAGGTGGGGTAGTAGGGGTAATGGAGGGTGACGCTGGCGGGGGTGGCCAGGGGCGCCAGGGAACCCGGGACGTAGTTCACCTGGAAGGTGCCGTGGGTCTGCAGGGGCGTCTGGCTGCCCCGCACCGCTGTGACGGACTTGACGATGCTGGTGTGCCGCTGCAGGGCCTTGGGCAGCGCCGGAGAATAGATCACCAGATCCAGTTCCGCATCCGTCAGCAGCGTGGAGACCAGGCTGATGTTCTCCAGGAACATGTTGCCGTAGAGAGGGGACTTGTCGGGACTGACGAGGTAGCCCTTGGCGGTGGCCTGGTTGCTCATGAATCGCTTGAATACGTAAGCATTGGTGGTGTCGAGGTGGGCGTCCCAGTAGTCCGGCTTGCCGAACTCGGCCTCGAAGGAACCGGCGCCCTGGGCGCCTAGCAGCGCGGCCTGGTAGAGGTTGGACTGCTCCTCGGTCTCGATCCAGGTCTTGGCCCACTCGGACAGGTCCTCCCCTGCGGTGGCGGTCATGGAGCTCCCGCCTGTGTGGTAGCGGTAGGCCTCCGTCCGCTGCTCCTTCCGGAAGCCGGGGATGTTCCTCACGTCCTGGTCACCGAGGATGGCGTTCATGGCACTCACACTGGTCAGGCTCTGGAGCGCGAAGTTCTCCAGGGCATCCGACCAGGCGTAGATGGGCGAGACCGCCCACTTGGTGTAGATGTAGCGGTCCCGGCGGCAGAAGGGCAGGACGATGAAGGTGACATAGGTGAACTTGTCGACGTTGCCAACCCGCAGAAACGGCAAGCCCCAGGCTTCCCGGGAGATCTGGTCGATGATGGAGCCGTCCTGGTAGTACATGGTCGCGGCTTCCTGGTTCTGGAAGTCCCCCGTGAGCTGCGGCTGGATGAGAACCTGCCGACCGAACTGCCGCGCCACGATTTCCGGGGCCACACTCGCCGTGCTCGTGGCCAGCCCCTGGTTGAAGAAGGTCTTGATCTCCGCGGCCAGGGTGGCGTCCTTGTAGACCTTCACTCCCGTGCCGTAATGCTCGTGGAAGAGCAGGAGGTTCAGCATGGTGGACACGCGGGTGCCCCCGTAGCTCTCGCCGACCAGCACCACGGGGTTGTTCCGGATGTCGCTGTGCTCGTCCAGGAAGCGGAGCAGCACGCGGATCACCTGGGCCGCGTCGATGAAGGGATTCTGGTTCTGGACATCAAACTCCGCCTGCCGCTTCAGGGTGACATCAGGGTTCGCCATGAGGTTGTAGGAGAACCCTGTCATCGGGGCATCGATGTAGAGAAGGTTGCCGATGGCTGTCCAGCTGTGGGGGTTCTTGGAGAACTGCGAACCCGGGCTCTGCTGGTGCTCCCGGTCCAGGGTGTAGGGGGCGGTGTTCATGCTGAACAGGTTGCTCGTGGTGGCGCAGCCAGGCCCGCCATTGAGGAACACGAACAGGGGGGCGTCCTTCGGAGCCATGCCGGTCGCCGGGAAGTAGGCGTGCCAGACGCGGGTCCGGGAGGAGGCAAAGGCCAGGGTGCCGAGCCCGGTCTGCTGAAAGCTGAAGGGGATGCTCTCAAGTTCCCGGAAGCCCGCTTGGCTCTGCGAAGATGTGCGGACCGCCATCACCCGAGGCGGGGTCGCCCGGTTCGAGTAGCACCCACCCAGGCTCAGGGCCAGGAGCAGCGTGCCGCCACCAAGCAGACGGTTGGGAATCCTCATGGGGCGCACCTCTGGACCGAGTGTGGGGCGGAACCCAAATAAAGATATGCATATCGTCAACGTATGTGCCGGTTGCGCGCAGGGGGTGGACCTGAAGGGTGCTTTCTTCCAAGTTCGCGGGGTTCTCCATGAGATAGTCCACCGTCTCTCCTGGAGGACCTGTATGTGCCTCAACCCTGGACTTCGCGGTAAAGCAGCTCCTCAGCCATCTGGGGCGCCCTGCCCGGCACCCCGAAGACACCCGCTGGTCCTTCGCCTGTGCCTTGGCGTCCTGCTGGCTGCAACCCTGCTTTCTACCGGATGTGCAGGCAAGTCTTCAAGCTCCCAGCCTTCACCCGCCGAGCTCGGTGGGGAGCTCCTCCTGGCAGAGAAGGTGGGGGAACCGGCCAACCGCGACGACATGGAAAGCCGCTTCACCAGCCTGAAGTTGCACTCGCTCGATGCCTCGGTCGGCTCCGACGACCAGAGCATCGTCAAGTTCCTCGTGGATGTCGTCTGGAGCGCCGCGAAGAAGACTGCCCAGGGCGACAACTACTGGGTGACGACCGAGAAAATTCACTACACGACCACGGATGCCAAGGGGAATGAAATCAGGGTGAGCGGCATTGCCTTCATTCCCTGGAACGCATCTCTGGTCAAGGCACCGATCCTCTGCCTGCAGCACGGGACCCAGATCTATCGGGATTACACTCCGTCCAAATTCCTGTACGACATGTGGAAATACATCGATGACCCGAAGGAGATCATGCTCTGGGCCGAGTCCATCGTTGGCTACATGTACGCCCATGCGGGCTACATTGTCGTCATGCCGGACTACCCGAGCATGGGTATCAACCGCGACTACCACCCCTACATGGACCCGAGCATTGCCAACAGTGTCGTGGACTTGCACAAGGCCGTGCAGACCCGGCTGCTGCAGGACACGTGGAAGAAGTGGACCGTCTGGAACCAGCAGACCTTCCTCGTCGGCTTCTCCGAGGGGGGGTATGCAACCATGGTGGCCGCGCGGCGGATGCAGGAAAAGAGCCTTACCGTCACTGCGGTGGCGCCCCTGGACGGGCCCTACGACCTGTCCACGACCATGCGCAACCTCATGACCGCAAACGCGCCCCACAAGGCCCCGTATTTCCTCCCCTATACCCTGGTCTCCTTCCAAAAGATCAAAGGGGATGGCAGCTACAAGTTTTCCGACACCATGAAGACCCCGTGGAACGAGACCCTGCCCCCGATGCTGGACGGCAGCCGTAAGTCCGAGGAAGTCACCGACGCCATGCCCGTTCGCACCGATGGTCAGTGCTACCCGCTGGACATCCTGACCGCCAGCTTCCTGGCCCAGATGGCCAAGCCATACACCGGGAACGCGACCACCGACGGGCAAGTGGTCACGGACCTGGCCGCCAACGATGCCTACCGGGGGTGGAAGCCTGCCATGCCCATGCGCTTGTTCCATTGCCAGACGGACGACCTGGTGCCGGTCGGCAACTCGAGGGCGGCACTAAAGGCTTGGATCGACCAGACCAATGTTACGGGCGTCCAGGATGTGGTGCCGCTGAACCTGGCGAATTCCCCGGTCCATGTCCAGGCCGCCCTCCCGGCCCTCCTCGATGGATTCCTTTGGATCGACGGCTATCGGAAGCGCTGAACCCGGCCCTGAGGTTTAGGCCACGCGTAGCTCAGCGCCCCGCGATGGCGGAGATCTCAACCCGCGCCCCGGCCACGGGCAGGGCGGCCCCGACAGTGGCCCGGGCCGGAGGACCTTTGGCAAAGAAGGTGCCGTAGACCTGGTTCATGCGGGCGAAGTCCGCCGGATCCGCCAGGTAGACCGTGGTGGACAGCAGGTGCTCCAGGGTCAGGCCCGCAGCCCCTAGCACCGCCTTCAGGTTCTCCATGACCTGGCGGGTCTGCCCCTCGATGTCCAGGTCACCGCGAAAGCGGCCATCCTTGGGGTCCGTGGCCAGCTGTCCAGAGAGGAAGAGCAGGTCGCCATGACGGATGGCCTGGGAGTAGGGGCCCCTCGCCACCGGCGCCAGGGGGGTGTTGATGACCTCCTTGCCCAGCAGCTTCGGCACCGGGACCGGAGGCTTGTCCTCGAGGGTCCCCTTGTAGCGCCTGAGGATGTCTGCGAGGTGGGCGTGGTCCAGGTTGCCCCCTGACAGGACGAGGCCGACTTTCTTCCCCGCGAAGAGGGTGGGATGCATCACCAGGGCCGCCAGGGGCGTAGCGCCGGCGCCCTCGGCCACGACCTTCAGGTTGGCCGCCAGGGCCGCCACAGCCCACTCGATGGTGTCCTCCTCCACCAGCAGGATCCCCTGGATCAGGCCCGGGAGCAGGCTCAGGGCCATGGCCCCGACATCGCGCACGGCGATGGCCTCGGCCACGGTCGGCCCGCCGACCTGGACGGGCCGCCCCTCCAGCTGCTGGGCCATGGCCGAGTAGCGGGTTGACTCCACCCCGTAGATCCGGATCTCAGGCCTGAGGCTGCGGGCCGCCACAGCACACCCCGTGATGAGGCCACCGCCGCCCACCGGAATGATCAGCGCATCGAGGTCCGGCTGGTCCTGCAGCATTTCCAGGGCGAGGGTGCCCTGCCCCGCGATGACCGCAGGATCGTCGTAGGGGTGGATGAGGACCAGTCCCTTCTCCCTGGCAACGGTTCGGGCCAGGGCGGCAGTGTCGTCGAACGTCGCCCCCTTGATCACCACGCTCGCGCCCAGAGCACGGGTCCGCTCCACCTTGCTGACCGGAGTGCTCTCCGGCATGTAGACCGTGGCTGGGATGCCCAGGCGGGTCGCGTGCAGGGCCACGCCCTGGGCGTGGTTGCCGGTGCTCATGGTGACCACGCCCCGCTTGCGCTCCTCAGGGCTCAGCTGGAGCAGGCGGTTGAGGGCGCCCCGCTCCTTGAAGGCCCCCGTGGCCTGGAGGTTCTCCAGCTTCACGAAGACCTGGGCACCCGTGAGCTTGGAGAGCAGCGGGGAGTGCAGGAAGGGGGTTCGGATCAGCTGGCCCGCAAGCCGCTGCTGAGCTTCCCGAACCGCCGAAGCACGGACCGGCGCCTCCGCCCGGAGGAGCGGCGTCAACCTGGAGAGGACCAAGCAGAGGCCGAGCAGGGAACGGAACAGCGCAGACCGCATGGCACCTCCCCAGAGGCATCCGCCGGTCGCAGAGCCCTGTTCTGGTCAGTCTAGCGAGGTCGCTAGGCGCATGGGTGGCTTCGGCGATGGCCGGGGTAGCTGACATACTCGGGCTGCAGTCCCGCTGGAGGTCTGGCATGTGGATCACGAGACGGGACTGGCTGGCGGGGGCGGGTGGCGCGCTGCTGCTCGGTCTCGGCTGCACCGGGACAAGGGCTGAGCGGCCCCGGCTTGGCCTCGGGCTCCTCCACCTCGACCCCGTACAGGGGGACCTGGACGCCAACGTGGCCCTGATCGAGCGCGGGATGCGCTTGGCGGCCGCCCGGGGGGCCCAGTGGGTCCTGACACCAGAGATGGCCCTGCCGGGCTACTTGTTCAGGAGTGTCCTCGGACTGGACTGGATTGGCGTGCAGCCAGACCCCTGGACCACCCGCCTGGCAGCGGTGTGCCGGGAGCTGAGGCTCGTGCTCTTCCTGGGAACCGCCGAGCGCGACGCCAGCACCGGCCTGCTCCACAACAGCCTGCTCGTGCTCGGGCAGGCTGGCTCCATCCTCGGCCGCCACCGCAAGATCAACGTGATTCCGGGCTTCGGAGAAGGCTGGGCCACGCCAGGAGGTCCTGCCGAGCCCGTCCTGGTCGGTGCCCTCTCGGTGGGCCTGCTGATCTGCGCCGACGCCTACAACGCCAAGCCCGCCGCTGATCTGGCCCAGCGGGGGGCCCAACTCCTCGTCTCGGGGGCGGCGTGGATGCCCGGAGAGATGGGGCCCAACGGAGCCTGGGAGGACCGCACCCGGGAGACCGGGCTGCCGCTAGTGGTCTGCAACCGCACGGGCGTCGAGGAGGACATGGACTGGCGGGAGGCGGAGAGCGTGGCCATCCAGGGGGGACAACGCCTGATGAACCATTCCGGGCCAGGCTCCCGCCTGCTGCGCGTGGACCTGCTGCTGGACCACCGCACCTGGTCTTCGGCAGGTCTGGAGCCCCTGGCCTTCTGAGCCCGGGCGGCTCCGCCGAAGCGCCACCATCAGCCAGCCAGGCATCGCTTCCGCCACCTGCCCCGGAGGTGATAGGTAAATGTAGCCTATATGGACTTATAAGCAACGTGTCATGCTTTCAAGGCCAGGAATAAATCACGACCATTCGCAGTCAACTGCTGCCCTTACCTAGGGATAAATAGCCACGATTTCCCAGACACCGGCAAACAAGGCAAGGCTAACCATGAACATCGATAGTCGTGAGGCTTCGAATGCCTAAGGGTCCGCTCTCTCCTCGGCTGAGAAGCCTCCTATGGGCGCTGTTCAGTCTCGGGCTGATCCACCTGCTTGACCGGAACACACCCGCCTACATCACGCTGAATGTCCTCTATACCATCCCGGTGATGATCGCGGCATGGGGCATGGGCAGGTCCGGGGCATTCGGCCTTGCGCTGCTTGCGACCGGCAGCTGGATTTATGTCAGCTTCCTGGTCACCGGGCCGTTCACCAGCTCGACCTCATTGACTTGGGTCTCGTTGACTCTGTTTGCCGGGTTCATCACTCCCGGGATCATTGTCGACCTGTTGAAGCGACGCATCGAATCCGAACGAGAGCTGAGGTTGAGCAAGGCCGCAACCGAAGACAAGCTGCTCGAGTCCAATGAGCTCCTGTCCCTATTTGTCCACCACTCCCCGATCTATGCCTACATCAAAGAGGTGGATTCCGGCCAGAGCCGCGTGCTGCATGCCAGTGAGAATTTTCAGCAGATGGTCGGCATCCCTGGTTCTGAGCTGGTTGGCAAGACCATGGCGGAGCTGTTTCCGCCAGCCATGGCCGAGAAGATCACTGCCGACGATCTCGCGGTGGTTTCTGGCGGGAAGGGACTTGAGCGCCAAGAGGACTTCGATGGGCGCAGCTATCTCACACACAAGTACCCCATCGTCCACGGGGGCAAGACCCTGCTGGCAGGTTTCACCATCGACATCACGGAGCGCAAGCAGGCCGAGGCAGATAAGGCCGAACTAGATGCCTGGAATCATCAGCTCCAGAAGGCCAGGAGCCTGGGCGTCATGGCCGGTTCCATCGCCCACCACTTCAACAACAAGCTGCAATCAGTCATTGGCTATCTTGAAATTCTTCCTCAGCTCACGAACGATGAGGACCCGGGCAAATTCGTCGCCTTGGCGAAGGAGGCCGCGGAGAAGGCGGCCGAGGTGAGCAGGCTGCTCCTGATCTATCTGGGAAACGACTCTGCTCCTCGGGAACCCCGGGACCTCTCGGAAATCTGCCTCGAGCACGTGCCCTTTCTGCAGAAGGGTCTGCCGAGTCAGGTCACCCTGGATCCCGACTGCCCTTCCCCCGGTCCTGTCGTCAGCGCCAACGTGGACCAGCTGCAACGGGTTCTCGCCAACCTGGTTGGCAATGCCTCGGAGGCCATGACTCCTGCCGGGGGGTGGATCCGGATCAGCCTGCGGACCTGCCCTTCGGGAAGCATCCCCACCTCCCACCGCTTCCCCATTGATTGGAAACCGAAAGAACCCAGCTATGCGTGTCTGGAGGTGGCAGACAACGGCTGTGGCATCGGAGAAGAGGACGTAGAGAAGGTGTTCGATCCCTTCTTCTCGACCAGGTTCATCGGGCGGGGACTGGGCCTGCCCGTGGCACTGGGCATTGTTCAGGCCCATGGTGGGTCCATCACGGTGGAAAGCAGTCAGGGCCACCACAGCGTCTTCCGGGTCTATCTCCCACTGTCGACGGAACCGGCGATCAGCCTGCCGGAAGGGGTGGCTCACGCGCCAGAGCATGAAGGCGACGGCACCCTCCTGCTGGTGGATGACGACGACATGCTCATCCAGTCCACCGGAGCCCTGCTGGGCCGACTGGGATTCACGGTGCTTACCGCGAGGGACGGCGTCGAAGCCCTGGAGGTCTTCCGCCAGCATCGGGGTGAAATCCGCTGCGTCATCACGGACCTGACCATGCCGCGACTGGACGGTTGGGGATTGCTGTCGGCGTTGCGGCAGCTCGACCCGGATCTGCCTGTGATCCTGGCCAGCGGCTACGACAAGGGCCAGGTCCTGGCTGGGACACGTCCCGATCAACCCCAGGCGTTTCTGAGCAAGCCCTTCGACCTTCGGCAGCTTCGTGAAGCCTTGGACCTGGCGTTGGTGACCAGCAGCAGAGCTTGACATTACGGGAAGCAGCTCTCACGGGACCTCGAAATGAGCGCACTTCTCCGTAGGTAGCCCAAGGACACTCGCCGGTTCTCATGCTCTCTCTGCCTAAACCCCGATCAATAGGGGTACCGCACGGTGGCCCTTTGGATTACCCCATCACTCGGGCCCAGAGGGCAGAGATTGGCATCGCTATAAACAGCGCGGGCACCATGTTTGCCGTATGAAAATGCTTGATTCCGGCCATCCGAAACCCGGTGGCCACCATGATCAGCCCTCCGCATGCGGAGAAATCTCCGACCATGTTTGGCGTAATCAAAGGGAGCAACCGACCGGCCAAAAAGAAGAGTCCTGCCTGGATGATGAATTGCGGGATGGCCAAGGTCCCCACCGAGTAACCCAGGGCTGTGGCGAAGATGCCTGCGGTGAAAAGATCCAGGATCGATTTCACGATGAGGAGTGAAGTATCACCGGTCATTCCCTCATTCATGGCGCCAAAGATCCCCGTGGCACTCGCACAGAAGAGCACCATCAGCGCGACAAACTTCTCGCTGTGCTCTTCATGCGTTAGGTTTCCGTCCGCGGGCTCGGCGAATTGTTCGATGAAGCCCCGGGTTCGGGTTGCGAGTCGGGTGACTCTTGCTTCGATGTGAAGCAGTTCGCCAATGATCGTTCCCAGCAGGAGTGCCAAAACCACCGCCGGAAAATAGCGGACCTTCCCGATCATCACCACGCCCAGCCCCAGGGATGAGAGGCCGAAGAGAAGCGGCAACCTGGTTCGGAGGTTTTCACTGATTCGGTTGCCCAAAAAAGCGCCAGAAAGACTGCCCACCAGGACAGCTCCGCAGTTCACAACTGGACCGATCAATACGGCTCCTGCTTCTGTTGACGGATCGTGATCACAGGTTCAAAGCGCGGCCGTAGACACTGCGGGCAGCCTCCGGGAAGGCCTCGTTCAGGGTGGGGTGGGGATACATGGTGTGGATCAGCTGGTCCACCGTGAACCCCCCGCCCAGCAGCGCCACACTGGAGGCCACCAGCTCCGTGGCCTTGGGGCCGAGGATGTGGATGCCGAGGATCTTCCCCGTGGCCTTGGTGGCCACGATCTTGATGAACCCGTGGGGCTCCCCGAGGATGTTGGCCTTGGCCAGGGGCATGAAGGGGAAGCTGCCCACTTCGACGTCGTCGTGCTGCGCACGGGCCTGCTCCTCGGTGAGGCCGATGCAGCCCACCTCCGGCTCGCAGTAGGTGCAGCTGGGGACCAGCCCGTAGTCGATGGCGTGCGGGTGGGCGTCCCGGCCCAGCTCGCGGGCGGCCTGCTCGGCGGCGACGACGCCTTCGTCCGAGGCCACATGGGCCAGGAGCGGCGTCCGCACGATGTCGCCGATGGCCAGCAGGTCCGGGTCAGACGTACGCATGAGCTCGTCCACGGCCACGAAGCCGCGCTCGACAGTGGCGCTCGTGGCTTCCAGGCCCAGGTCCGCCGTCACCGGCCCACGGCCCACGGCCACGAGCAGGTGGGAGCAGGCCACCACGCCAGGCTTGTCGCCCTCCAGCGTGGCCAGGACACCGTCTTCCTGGCGCTCGATGGAGACGATCCCGGTCTTCACGCGGACGTCCATCTTCAGCTGTTTGACGAAGATCTTGGCCAGCTCTTCCCCGATGGCCCGGTCCTCCAGCGGCAGAAGCCGGTCCTGGAGCTCGACCAGGGTCACCTTGCAGCCCAGGCGGCTGAAGACGGACGCGAACTCCACGCCGATGGCGCCGGCTCCCAGCACCATCAGATGGCTGGGCAGCTCGGTGAGGTCCAGCACGTGGTCGCTGTTCAGGACGCGGACGCCGTCTGTTTCCAGCCCCGGGATGGACTGGGGCCGAGAGCCCGTGGCCAGGATGATCTTCCGGGCCTGATGGGTTTCCGTCTCGGTCCCCTGCACTTCCACTGCGCCGCCGCCCAGGAGCCTGGCGCTGCCGCGCATGACCGTCACCTTGTTCTTCTTCATGAGGAACTCGATGCCCTTGCCGCCCTTAAGGACGATGCGGTTCTTGCGCTTCACGAGGGCGGTCAGGTCTGCCCTCAGCTGGGAGATGTCGACTCCGGCGATGCCGTAGTCCGCCAGGTCGGCCATGTGCCCGTAGCGGTGCGCGGTCTCCAGCCAGGTCTTGGCGGGAATGCAGCCGCGCCGGAGGCAGGTGCCGCCGAGGCCCGCGGGATCCCGCTCCACGATAGCCGTAGCCAGGCCCAGCTGGGCGGCGCGGATGGCCGCGACGTAGCCGCCGGGGCCGGAGCCGATCACGATGAGGTCGAACGTCGCCATGGGATGGCTCCTGGATGGGCCGCCGGGCTCAGCACTCCGGCAGGTTGACGGTGTAGTCGAGAGGGGAGTCCGGATGGGCGAGGGCCAGCCCGCCCAGGGCGGTCTCCTTGTACTTGCTCTTCATGTCCGCGCCGGTCTCCCGCATGGTGCGGATGACCTTGTCGAGACTGACGAAGTGCTCGCCGTCGCCGTACATCGACATCCGGGCCGCGTTGATGGCCTTCACGGCGGCCATGGCGTTGCGCTCGATGCAGGGCACCTGCACCAGGCCCCCGATGGGATCACAGGTCAGGCCGAGGTTGTGCTCCAGCCCAATCTCGGCCGCGTTCTCCACCTGGCGGGGTGTCCCCCCGAGCACCTCCGCCAGGGCCCCGGCCGCCATGGAGCAGGCGACGCCCACCTCACCCTGGCACCCGACCTCAGCGCCGCTGATGGAGGCGTTCTCCTTGTATAGCGCCCCGATGGCCCCCGCCGTCAGCAGGAAGCGCACCACGCCCTCCTCCGAGGCCCCGGGCACGAAACGGTGGTAGTAGTGCAGCACCGCGGGAATGATGCCGGCGGCGCCGTTGGTCGGGGCGGTCACCACGCGGCCCCCGGCGGCGTTCTCCTCGTTCACCGCCAGGGCGTAGAGGCTGACGAAGTCCATGGCCGTGAGGGGGTCCCGCAGCCCCGACTCCGGGGACTCAGTGAGCCGCCGATACAGCGATGGGGCACGGCGCGGGACCTGCAGCCCCCCGGGGAGGATGCCGTCGGTGGTGCAGCCCCGCTTCACGCAGGCCTGCATGACGGACCAGATGTTCAGCAGCCCCTCGTAGATCTCCCGCTTGGAGCGCCAGGTGCGCTCGTTCTCCAGCGTGAGCCGGCCCACGGACAGCCCGGCCTCGCGGCAGCGCCGCAGCAGCTCCTCGCCCGTGCGGAAGGCGTGAGGAGGCTCCGCGCCCTGGGGCGTCAGCTCGGCCATCCCTTCTTCCACCACAAAGCCCCCGCCCACGGAGTAAAAGACCCGCGCGCTCAGCGTGGCCCCAGCGGCGTCCAGGGCCGTGAACCGCATGCCGTTCGGGTGATAGGGCAGGTTCTTGAGCAGCAGCTGCAGGTGCTCGGGCTCGCGGAACTCCACCTCGTGCTGGTGGAGGAGGGAGAGGCGCTCCAGGACGCGCACCCGGGCCACCAGCTTGTCGACCTCCGCCACCGCCACGCCCTCGGGGGTCTCGCCCATGAGGCCCAGCAGCACGGCCTTGTCGCTGCCGTGGCCCCGGCCCGTGGCCCCGAGGCTGCCGAACAGCTCGACTTTCACCGTCGCGACAGCCCCCAGCCTGCCGGTGCTGGCCAGGTCCAGGGCGAAGGTGCGGGCGGCCCGCATCGGTCCCACGGTGTGGGATGAGCTGGGGCCGATGCCGATCCGGAAGAGCTCGAAGACGGAGAGGTTCATGCCGGGAGGATGGCGGGCTTCTGCCAGCGCAGGACTGGCTTGCGGGCGGCGGTGGTCTCGTCGAGGCGACGCAGGGGCGCCAGGATGGGCGCGTGGTGGAGCGCCGCAGGGATCTCCTCCGCTTCCCGGGCGATGGTGAGCATGGTGTCGCAGAAGGCGTCCAGCTCGAACTTATCCTCGCTCTCAGTGGGCTCGATCATCATCGCGCCGGGCACGATGAGCGGAAAGTAGATGGTGGGCGGGTGGTAGCCGTGGTCGATGAGCCGCTTGGCAATGTCCAGGGTGTGCACCTCGCGCTTCGCCTGTCGCGTGTCGCTGAAGACGACTTCGTGCAGGCTGGGCGAGTCGATGTGGAGGTCATAGGCGCCCTGCAGCCGCACCCGGATGTAGTTGGCGTTCACGATGGCGCGCAGGGTGGCGGCCTTGAGGCCGTCCGAGCCGTGGCTCAGACAGTAGGTCAGCGCCCGCACCAGGATCCCGAAGTTGCCGTAGAAGGTGTGCACCTTGCCGATGCTCTCCGGGCGGTCCCAGTCCCAGCGGTAGGTGGAGACCGGCACCTCCCCTGCCCCGACCGAAGGAGTCTCTCGCACCACCACGGGCACGGGCAGGAAGGGCCGCAGCTGCTCGGCGCAGCAGACGGGGCCAGCCCCAGGCCCGCCGCCGCCATGGGGCGTCGAGAAGGTCTTGTGCAGGTTCAGATGCATGACGTCCACGCCGAAGTCCCCGGGCCGGGCCACGCCGATGAGCGCGTTCATGTTGGCGCCATCCATGTAGACCAGGGCGCCGATGCTGTGGAGCAGGTCGCTGATCTCCTTGAAGCGGTACTCGAAGACGCCCACGGTGTTGGGGTTGGTGATCATGGCACCGGCGATCTCGGGGCCCAGTTCGGTCACCAGCGATAGCAGCCCCTTGCGGACCTTGCCGCTGGTGGGGTCCGTGACGTCCTTGAAGCTGATGGTGCCGTCCGGCTGGGACGGCAGCTCCACCACCTCGTAGCCCGCCATGGCGGCGGTGGCGGGGTTGGTGCCGTGGCCGCTATCGGGGATCAGGATCACGCGGCGCTTGGCGCCCCGGGACAGGTGGTAGGCGCGGATGAGCATCACGCCCGTGAGCTCGCCGGCCGCGCCCGCGCTGGGCTGAAGGGTGACGCCGGGCAGGCCCGTGATCTCCTTCAGCCATTCCTGCAGGGTATAGACCAGCTCCAGGTTGCCCTGCACCAGGGCATCGGGCGCCATGGGGTGGGTGTCCGTGAAGCCGGGCAGGCCCGCGACCCTCTCGTTGAGCCGGGGGTTGTGCTTCATGGTGCAGGAGCCCAGGGGGTAGATCCCGTCGTCCACGCCGTAGTTCCACTTGGACAGCCGGGTGAAGTGCCGGATGACATCCACCTCGCTGAGTTCCGGCAGTGCCTCGAAGCCGCCGCGCCGCAGGTGGACGGGCCGGGTGTCTTGGGCCTCGGGCACGTCGAGTCGGGGCAGATCCATGCCCCGCTTGCCGGGGACGGAGCGCTCGAAGATCAGGGGTTCACGCTGACGAAGGAACATGGCCATCTCCTCAGACGGTGGTGGGGACGCGGGCGAGGAGCTCGACGAGGCTCTCGATCATCGAGCGGGTGTGCAGCTCCGTGGCGCACCAGAGGATGCAGCCCTGGTACTCGGGGTAGTAGCGGCCCAGGTCCAGACCCGGGAGCAGGCTCTCCTTGAGGCAGGCCGCCTCCAGTGCCGCGTAGTCGCCGCGGTAGCGCAGCACGAACTCGTTGAAGAAGGGCTGGTCCACCACCACTTCCATGTCCGGGAGCTCCAGCAGCCGCTGCCGAAGGTACTGGGCCTTCGCGGCGTTCTGCTCCGCCAGCCCCTTCAGCCCCTCGGGGCCCGCCAGCTGCATGAAGATGTTGGCGCGCAGGGTCACCAGGCCCTGGTTTGAGCAGATGTTGCTGGTGGCCTTGTCGCGGCGGATGTGCTGCTCGCGGGCCGTGAGGGTCAGCACGTAGCCGGTGCGGTCCTGGAGGTCCTTGGCCTGCCCCACCACGCGGCCCGGCAGCTCCCGCTTGTGGGCATCCTTCCCCGCCAGGAAGCCCAGGAAGGGGCCGCCGAAGGTGGGCTTGTTGCCCAGACTCATGGCCTCGCCGCAGGCCATGTCCGCGCCCAGCTTGCCCGGCGCCTCCAGCCAGCCGAAGGCGAAGGCCTCCTGGGTGACGCTCACCAGCAGGGCGCCTGCGGCATGGATGGGACCGGCCAGGGCCGCCAGGTCCTCCACGGCCCCCAGGAAGTTGGGATAGCCCACCAGCACCGCGGCCACGTCGCCGCTCAGCTTGGCCTGCAGGTCCGCCAGGTCAGTGATGCCCTCCTTCAGGTCCACCTCGACCAGGTTCAGCTCCGCATGGGGCGCGAAGTTCGTCTGCAGGACCTCGCGATAAAGGGGATGGAGGCCGCGGCTCACCAGCACCGTGTGGCGCTTTTTGGCCACGCGCACGGCCATGAGGGCCGCTTCCACACAGGAGGTGCCGCCGTCATAGAGGCTGGCATTGGTGACTTCCAGGCCCGTGAGGTCGCAGATCAGCGTCTGGTACTCGAAGAGGTGCTGCAGCGTGCCCTGGCTGATCTCCGGCTGGTAGGGCGTGTAGGCCGTGAACCACTCCTGGCGGCTGATGAGCGCGTCGATGGCCGAGGGCACGAAGTGGTCGTAGGCCCCTGCCCCGAGGAACTGGGCGCAGAAGCGCGTGTTCCGGTTCGCCATGGCCAGCATCTGCCCGGCCACCTCCTGCTCCGAGGACTGGGTAGGCAACTCCAGCTCCCGCCGCAGGCGCAGGGGCTCCGGAATGCCCGAGAGCAGGGTTTCGGCATCCATGACACCAATGGCGTCCAGGAGGGCACGGTCCTCGACGGGAGATGAGGGCAGGTAGCGCATGGCGGCCTCCAGGAGACGTAGGGTTCAGTGGCTCTCTTCCGCCACCAGCTGCTCGTAGGCGGTGGCGTCCAGGAGCTCAGGGTTTAGCTCGCCCGCCAGGCGGATCTTGATGAGCCAGCCCTTGCCGAAGGCGTCCTCGTTGATGTACTCCGGATGGGCCTCCAGCTCGGTGTTCAGTTCCAGGACCTCTCCTGCGGAGGGCAGGAAGATCTCGGCCACGGTCTTGACGGACTCCACCGTGCCGAACTCTTCGCCAGCCTCGAAGCTGTCACCCACCTCTGGCAGGTCCACGAAGACCACGTCGCCCATGGCGTCCTGGGCGTAGGTGGTGATGCCCACCAGGGCGGTGCCATCTCCGAGGGGCTTGATGAACTCGTGGTTCTTGGTGTACTTCGCGTCAGCAGGATACATGGTGACCTCCATCGGTGGCCGGGCCGGCGGCTTCGCAGCCGGCCTTGGTTTTGGGGGGGGGACTACTTCGCGCGCTTGTAGAAGGGCGTGGCCACGACCTCGGCTTCGCAGGCCTTGCCGCGGATCTCGATCTCGATGCGGGTCCCGATCTCGGCGGCGGCCAGCGGCACGTAGCAGAGCCCCAGGTTCACGCCGCAGGTGGTGCTGGGCGCGCCGCTGGTGACGTACCCGGCGACCTGCCCATCGATCAGCACGTTCATGTGGTCCCGGGCGATGTCGCGCTTCTCCCGCATCTGGAACCCGACGAGCTTGCGGGTCAGGCCCCTGGCCTTGGCCAGCAGCAGCTCGTCCCGGCCCAGGAAGAAGCCCTTCTGCAGCTTGATGATCCAGCCCAAGTCTGCCTCCAGGGCGTTGGTGGTGTCGTCGATCTCATGGCCATAGAGCGACATCTTGGCTTCCAGGCGCAGGGTGTTCCGGCAGCCCAGGCCCGTGGGCATCAGGCCCAGGGGCTGACCCTGCGCCACGACGGCGTTCCAGACGGATTCGGTGCTGGCGGCGGGACAGTAGATCTCGTAGCCATCCTCCCCGGTGTAGCCCGTGCGGGAGATCATGACCGGTAGCCCCTGGAACTTCCCGAAGGCGAACCAGTAGTACTTGATCTCAGCGAGGTCGATGTCCACCAGGGGCTGCAGCACCGCCAGCGAGAGGGGGCCCTGGAGGGCGATCTGCCCGGTCGCGTCGCTCTCGTTGGTCACCGTGACCTGCCACGCGGTCGCGTGCTCCAGCACCCAGGCAAAGTCCTTCTCGATGTTGGAGGCGTTCACCACCAGCAGGAACTCGTCATCGCTGATCTTGTGCAGCAGCAGGTCGTCCACGAAGGTGCCGTTCTCGTAGAGGAAGGCGGTGTAGTGGATCTGCCCCTTGGCCAGCCGCGCCACTGCGTTCGGCGTGAGCCAGTCGAGGAAGGCCATGGCCTGGGGGCCCTGGACCCGGATCTCGCCCATGTGGCTCACGTCGAAGAGCCCCACCTTGGTGCGCACCGCGAGGTGCTCCGCGATGATCCCCTGGGGATACTGGACCGGCATGTCCCAGCCGCCGAAGTCGACCATCTTGGCGCCGAGGGCCCGGTGGGCCGCGTTCAGGGGGGTCTGCTTCAGATCGGACATGGGGGCTCCGTGGGAAGGGATCGGGTCAGTTGGTCCTATTCGGGGATGGGGAAGTGGCTGGTCAGCTCGAATACCTCGCGCTGGACCTGGGCCACGGCGGCCTCGTCGGCGCGGTTCCGGAGGGCGGTGTCGATCCACCCGGCGATGCGCTCCATCTCGGGCTCCTTCATGCCCCGGGTGGTGACCGCGGGGGAGCCGATCCGGATGCCCGAGGGCTTCATGGGCGGGTTGGGATCGAAAGGGATCCCGTTCTTGTTGACGGTGATGCCGGCATGGTCGAGGGTCTTCTCGGCCTCGTTGCCCATGATTCCCTGCCCGAACACATCCACCAGGAGCAGGTGGTTGTCGGTGCCGCCGGAGACCACCCGCCAGCCCTTCCGGGTCAGGGCGGAGGCCAGGCAGGAGGCGTTGCGCAGGACCTGCTCCTGGTAGGTCTTGAAGTCGGCTCTCAGAGCCTCCCCAAACGCCACGCCCTTGGCGGCGATCACGTGCATCAGGGGGCCTCCCTGGACGCCGGGGAAGAGGGCGCGGTCCAGGTCCTTGGCGTATTTCTCCTTGCAGAGGATCAGCCCGCCCCGGGGCCCCCGGAGGGTCTTGTGGGTGGTGGAGGTGACGAAGTCGGCGTGGGGAACCGGGCTGGGGTGCAGGCCCGTGGCCACCAGTCCCGCGATGTGGGCCATGTCCACCATCACCAGGGCGCCCACCTCGTCGGCGATGGCGCGGAAGGCCGCGAAGTCGAAGATCCGGGGATAGGCCGAGGCCCCCACCACGATCATCCGGGGCTTGTGCTCCTGGGCCAGGCGGCGGACCTCGTCCATGTCCACCCGCTCGGTGTCCCGGCTCACGTGGTAACCGATGAACTTGTAGAGCAGCCCCGAGCTGTTGAGCGGGTGCCCGTGGGTGAGGTGGCCCCCGTGGGCCAGGTCCAGGCCCAGGACCGTGTCACCGGGCTTGAGCACCGCGAAGTAGACGGCCATGTTGGCCTGGGCGCCGCTGTGGGGCTGCACGTTGGCGTGCTCGGCCCCGAACAGCTCCTTGGCGCGGGAGCGGGCCAGGTCCTCGACCCGGTCCATGTTCACGCAGCCGCCGTAGTAGCGCCGGCCGGGATAGCCCTCGGCGTACTTGTTCGCGAAGTGGGTGCCCATGGCCTGCAGGACCGGCAGGGAGGCGTAGTTCTCGGAGGCGATCAGCTCCAGGTTCTGGCGCTGGCGCACGACCTCGAGCTCGAGAGCCTCGGAGATGGCGGGGTCGGCCTGGCGCAATGCTTGGGGGATGGTCATCGCGATTCCTTTCTGCGCGGGGCGGCAGCGGAGGTGAAGCACTTCCTTGCCGGTGACTTCGGGGAGTTCTGCCAAGGGCGTTTGCGACGTTAGGGTTGAGTTTGGAAAAGAATGATGAATACCAAAAGACGGTATTTTAGATTTAGTGATTCATTTTGGTGTTCACTACCCAGCTCAAGCCATCGGCTCCCTCACGGGCTTCAGGGCAGGCAGATGGCCTCAGAACCTCCGCCGCGGGACCAGCACATTGGCGAGCAGGAGGCCGAGCATGAGGGCCACCGTCACGGTGAGAGACTGGAAGCCCGCCTGGAGGCCCTCCAGCGTGTGCTTGTGCAGCACCAGCAGGAGGCCCTGGAAGCCCTTGCTGCCCGGCACGATGAGCATGAGGGAGGGCAGCAGCAGCACCGCGCCGGGACGCCGGGTGCGGCGGGAGTAGTGGTTGCAGACCGCGCCCAGGACCAGCGCGGCGATGCCCGCGCCGACCTCGGGGCCCAGCAGCTGGGTGGTCAGCCGGGCGCTGGCGTAGGCCAGGAGGCTCGCGCCCAGGGTCCAGGCGTAGTCCCGGAGGGCGCCCTGGAACACCACCAGGTAGCCCAGCGCCACCAGGGCGATGGCCGGGGGGATGGCCCAGAACGGCAGGGCCTGGGGCTCGGCCAGCAGGCCGCCCTGCCAGCCGCTGCCCAGCCGCTGCCCGATGGCGACGCCGAAGGCCAGGAGCATCAGCACGAACCCCGTGCCCACGAGGCGGGAGGACCCCGCCACGAGGTTGCCCGTGCCCAGCTCCTGCATGGACACCAGCAACCCCAGCCCCGGCACCAGGACGATGAACCCGCTGAGGATGATGATGGAGTGGGAGGCAGCAGGCACCAGGTTGCCGAGGACAATGCCGCCGAGGCTGCTGAGGATGCCGCCCACCAGCGGGGCCAGGCTGAGCTGGGTGCGCTTCTGCTCCAGCAGCTGCGCGGCCAGGCCCACCAGGGCGCCGATCAGGGTGCTGAGCAGCGCCTCCCGCCAGCCGCCGCCGAAGACCACCGCCATGCCCATGGCCGCGATGGCATAGGCGCCGACCTGGATCACGGGCCCGAAGCGGGGGCCACGCCGGGAGATCCGGTCCAGCCGCCGGAGCGCCTCCTCGACGCCCAGGCTGTCATGGATGACCCGGTCCACCAGGGCCTCGGTCTCCGCCAACTTCGCCAGGTTCGCGCTGTAGCTGCCGGTGCGGATCAGGTAGGTCTTGCTGGGGCCCCCCGCCTTCTGGAAAGACGCCAGGAACCCGGTCGGCGTGGCATAGACCGCGCCTTCCAGGCCCAGGTGGTGGGCCAGTCGCCCCAGGGCGTTCTCGAGGGTCTGGGCGCTGACGCCAAACTCCTGCAGCGCCCGCCCCAGGCCGAGAGTGAAGGCCACCTCGGGGATGGGGCTGACGACCGGCGCCGCAGGGTGGGAATCCGCCTCAATCATGGCGTGGGACGGCCGGGAAGCTCAGGCCGGAGCCTTGGCCAGCCATGTGCCGATGGCGGCCAAGCTGGTCTCGATGCCCGTCCTCAGGGTGGGATCCAGCACCGGTGCCCAGAAAGGCGAGTGGGGGCCAGGCAGCTGGGCCACGGTGCCGTCCTGCTTGGCCTGGTCGTATTTCTCGTGGGAGCAGCCCCCCACGAACCAGTAGGTGTAGGGCACGTTCCAAGCCTTCCCGAAGCGGCCGAAGTCCTCGCTGGCCCCCAGGGCCTGGGTTTCCACGGCCTGATCGCCGAACTGCCCGCGGAAGGCCTCCGCGACCTGCCGGGTGACGTCGGCGTCGTTCACCGTGAGGGGGAAGTTGCTGAGCTCCTGGAATTCCGGCTCCCGGGGCGCGTTCGAGGCCTGCGCCTCGGCGATGCAGATGCGCCGGATGGCCGCCAGCACGTGCTCCCGGACGGCCGGGTCGGTGGTGCGCACGTTCAGCTTGAGGATGGCTTCCGCCGGGATGATGTTCTCGGCGATGCCCGCATGGAACTCGCCGACGGTCACCACGGCCGCCTGCTGGGGCGAGACTTCCCGGGCGACGATGCCCTGGAGGCGCAGGACCGCAGAGGCGGCCATCAGGATGGGGTCCACGGCATTCTGCGGCATGCCGCCGTGCCCGCCCTTGCCGAAGAACCGGACCTGGAGGCTGTCGCCGGCCGTGAGGATCTGGCCGGCCCGGAAGCCCACCACCCCCGCCCGGTACTGCAGCAGGTGCTGGCCCAGGATGACGTCGGGCTTGGGGACGCGCTCGGTCAGGCCGTCATCCAGCATGGCCTGGGAGCCCTCCCCGTTTTCCTCGGCGGGCTGGAAGAGCGCCACCACAGTGCCGCGCCAGCCCTCGCGCGTCTCGGACAGCACCTTGGCGGAGGCAAGCAGCCAGCTGATGTGCATGTCATGGCCGCAGGCGTGGGACACGGGCACGGTGTCGCCCTTGGCATTGACGCCCTCGCAGGTGCTGGCGTAGGGGACCCCCGTGGCCTCCTTGATCGGCAGGGCGTCCATGTCGGCGCGCATCATCACGGTGGGACCCTCGCCGTTCTTCAGGACGCCGACCACGCCGGTTCCCCCGATCTTCTCGGTGACCTGGAACCCCGCGGCGCGCAGCCGGCCCGCCACGACGCCAGCGGTGCGGAACTCCTGGTGGGAGAGCTCGGGATGCTGGTGCAGGTCCCTGTAGAGCTCCTCGGCGTCCGGCAGGACCTTGTCGATTTCGGCGGAGAGGGTTCGGACAAACTGGCTCATGGGGAGGCTCCAGGCTTGGCAGAGGAACGGCGAGGTGGGGATCAGCCCGCCCCAGGCCTGGAAGGGGCGCGGGACGGGCCGGTGATAAGGTCTAGAAGGAGAAGCGGAAGCCCGCCCCCAGCAACGAGTTGGTGGAGAAGAAGGGCGCGCCGATGGCCATGCCGCCCGTGGAGGCGTTGCCCATGTAGCCCGCGTAGACGTCGAAGCGCTTGGTGATCTTGTAGTCGACGACCAGGGAGTCGTACTTGCTGGTGCCGCTCTTGGCGGAGGCTGTGGCGGTGCCGGCGGAGAAGTCGTTCTGGGACACGTGGTAGTGGCCGGCGTAGATGACGAGCTTCTTGGTCACGTCCCAGGCGCCGCCGAACCAGGTCATGTGCAGGTTCTTCGCCCCGGTGTCGAACTTGTGGACATTCACCGAGCTGATGAGCACCCCGAAGATGCTTGTAAGGGCGGAATCCTCCACTGGGTTGCTGGGGTTGGTGTACTCGATGAACTGATGCCCGGCCTTCAGGGTGACGGGGCCGAGGGCGTACTTGGCACAGACCATCCAGGAGGAGGTGTCATAGGCCGTGAGGGGCACCTTGCCCAGAGTGGCGGCGCTGGCGTTGCTCATGCCGAAGGCGTCCTTGAAGGTCTGGTAGCTGGCCTGGATGCCGAAGGGACCCTTCTCGTAGCCGAGGTTGGCCTGGATGGCGGACTGGGCGCTCTGGGCCCCGGCCACGTTGCCGAACTTGTAGACGCCACCGAAGTTCACGTCGCCGACCTTCACCTTGTACTTCAGGCTGTTGTCGACCCGGGAGTTCTCGGTGGAGCCGCCGCCGCCGTAGGTGCCGGAGAAGCCCAGGGGGGAGAACAGCTGGGCGGCCACGAGGGGATCATAGGCCACGGCGTTTTCCAGCATCAGGCTGATGTTGCGGCCGAAGGTCAGGGTGCCGAAGCGCTCCGAGGAGATCCCGCCGTAGCAGGCCCGCGCGAAGAGCTGGTTGTTCACGGCGGAGTCCCCGGCCCAGTTGGGTCCAGTGGAGGTGTTGCCCACGAGGGCGATGGCCGAGTTGCCCATGACGCCCGAGGTAGCCACGAGGCTGGACTCCAGGTGCACCAGGGCCTGCCACCCCCCCCCGAGGTTGGCCGAAGCCCGGATGCCCCAGCGGGACCCGGAAAGGCCACCAGCGAACATGCCCGTCACGGGCTTCTTCCCCGTCAGGGCCAGGCCTGCCGTGGAGGGCGGCAGGGTTGCCTCCCAGTTCAGGCTGTGGGGCATGTAGCCGACACCGTAGTCCACAAGTCCGTAGAGGGTCACGCTGGCACTGTCGGTGCTGAAAGTGAGCGGGCTGCCAGGCGCCTGGGCCAGGGCTGGGAGGCCGGCGCAGAGGGCCAGGATCGAGAGGGCATGGCGGTTCATGGGGGACTCCAGAGAGCTTATTGGAAAAGGGTTGGACGAACGGGGAACAGCAGTGCTGAGAAGAAGGACCTACTTCTTCAGGCTGGGAGCCAGGAGGAAGGACACGCCCGAGGCCACCACGGCGGCGATGAGGCCAAAGCCGATGCTGTACTGGGCCGCCAGGTGGATGCTCTTGGTGCTCTGCAGCACCGCACCAAAGATGGCCAGGTGGATGGCGATGCCGAAGGCGCCGCCAAGGGAGCTGCCCATCTTGAAGATGCCGCCCGCCAGGGCCGCCTTCTCTGCGGGCGCCTCACCGATGGCCACGCTCGTGGCCGGAGTCATGAACAGGCCGAGGCCCACGCCCAGGGAGGCTAGGCCGAAGAACACGAGGGTGAAATAGACTGTGTTACTCACCACGAAGGTGCAGGAGAGGGGCACCACCAGGCCGATGAGGAACAGGCCGCCGAGCACCATGGGGAACCGGGGGCCCATGCGCTGCCCGACCTTCTCGCCGACACGCATGAGGGAGAGCACGGCCGTGGCATAACCCAGCGTCAGGAGGCTGGCCTGCATGGCCGTCAGGCCCCGACCCTTCTGGAGGTAGATCATGATGACCACCAGCACGCCCAGGAGCGAGTTGACGAACAGGTTGGCGATCACGGTGCCGGTGTAGGCGCGGCGGTTGAACAGGCTGAGGTCGGCGATGGGGGCCGCATGGCGCTTCTCATTCGGCACGAAGATCGCGAGCATCAGGGCAAAGAGCCCCAGGCAGCCGAGGGAGGTCGTGCTGGTCCAGCCCCAGGCCTTGCCCTTGGCAATGAAGAGGTTCAGGGCCAGGAGGCCGATGATGAGGGCCGAGAAGCCGATCACGTCGAAGGGGCGCTTGCCGGTGCTGACGGCCTTCCGCTCTGGCGCGGTGCGGAGGAGGACGAAGGAGAGCAGGATGCAGGGCACGGCCAGGAGGAAGGCCCAGCGCCAGCCCACATGGGTGGCCATGACGCCGCCAAAGAGGCTGGAGAAGCTGGCGCACCCGGCGGTGGAGAGGGACCAGTAGCTGATGGCCCGGGGGCGGTCCGCATCGTTGTAGTAGACCTTCACCAGGCCGAGGGTGGCGGGCATGACGATGGCCGCGGACAGACCCAGGAAGAAGCGGCCGGCCACCAGGGGCCAGATGCTGGGGGCCAGACCGCAGAGCAGCGCCCCGATCAGGCCCAACCCGAGACCGATCCGGGTCAGGCGCATGCGCCCAAACTGATCGGCGAGGCCGCCCATGGGCATCATGCAGATGCCCGCCGTCAGGCCGGCCATGCTCACCGCCAGCGACAGGTTGGGATCCGCCACGCCCAGGGCCAGGTTCAGCTCCCGGGCGATGCTCGGCACCATGGGGTTCATCGACAAGGCGAACAGCCAGTAGATGGACACGCCAATGCACATGCCGAAGAGCACGCTGGGCGGACATTTATAGGGCGTGGTCGGTGCGGCACCGATCGAGGTAGGAGTGCTGCTCATTGGTGACTCCTTAGTAATCTATTTAGGCCAGACCAAGTCCGGGCGCTGGAAATGCCCGGAGTGGACGCGGTCCAGATCGACCAGGGCCCGAGGGGGAGGGGAATTCCGTAAAAGACCTGTAGGGCTGTATTGAGGCGTTGGTATTCGTTGAGGGAATTCTGGAGAATCCAAATGCATCCAAAAAGGCACAATTTTCGGTAACCTGAACACCAAAAGAGTTCAGCCATCCCCCGGAGGAACCATGAAACTGCATCAGCTCCAGGCGTTCATGGCGGCCGTGGAAACCGGCAGCATCCGGGGCGCGGCAAGGCAGATGAACCTGTCCCAGTCGGCCCTCACCAAGGCCCTCCGGGAGCTGGAGCTCTATCTGGACGCGTCACTGATCCATCGCAGCGTCCGCGGGATCCACCTCACCGAAGATGGGGCGCGCCTGCTGGCGCGCGCCAAGCTGATTGTCCGCCAGGCGGACCTGGCCCGGAGCGAGATCCGACAGATGCAGGGCGCGGACGAGGGGTCGGTCTCCATCGGCGTGACGCCGCTGGTGGCCCTCACCGTGCTGCCCCATGCGGTGGCCACCTTCCGGAAAAAGTACAAAAACGTCCGCCTGCATGTGGTGGAGGGGCTGGAAGGCATCACCCTCCCCGGGATCCGGCAAGGGAAGCTGGACTTCGGGATCATGATCATCGCCGGGGATCACGTGGGCGAGGACCTGGCCTTCGAGCGCTGGTTCCGGGCCCGAAACGTCGTGGCCATGCGCGAGAGTCACCCGCACGCCAAGGCCCGGAAGCTGCTTGAACTGGTCGACGTGGAGTGGCTGGCGACGAGCTTCGGGACCCACGGACTTGGGACCAAGCTCATGGGCTATTTCACCGAGGCCGGACTCCCCCCGCCCGAGCGCGTGCTCCGTTGCGAGTCGGTGCTCTCGGCCCTGGCCATCGTCCGGAACTCGGATGTGGTGACCTTCATGCCCAGGGGGTTGCTGGACTGCCCTGAGCTGACGGGAATCCGTGCCGTCGACCTCGCCTCCTCGCCACCCGACAGCTCCATCGGGATCATCCTCCGGTCCGACGTGCCCCTCTCGCCCGTGGCCAAGGCCTTCGCGGACGTCTTGAAGGACAAGACCGCCCGCTGGTGCGCGTCCGCCGCAGGCAAGAAGAGCTGCTCGGGGCTCTTTCTCTAGGGGCAATCAGGCGCGGTTTTCATGGGACTGAGCCCAGGGAGTGTAACGCCTGCCCTCCTCATCCTTCTTCTTTGCCAGGGCATTTCAATTACACTTTACTGTGTAATTGCGACGAAGGCTTCCGTGACCTTTTCTTCCAGACCAGCCTCTGAGAATCGCCGCCATCTTGGCTTGGCGGAAGCTGGGTACCTGACTCCCATGCGGAACCCTGCGTGACGAAGCTCCTGCATCCTGGCCTCCGCAGCAGCGAGGAACAGCCACTCCGCAGGGTGAGGGCCTCATGAGGCGCTGGATCGCCATCCTGCTCCTCTGCCTGGCCGGCGCCTACCTGAGCGCAGCCGATGTGGACGAATGTGCCACCTCGTCGGATGAGGCCTGTGCGCCCATCTGCCATCTGCTCTGCTCTGACGGCTGCGCAACGGTTCCTGTGCCGGAGCCGCCGGTGCCCCCCAGCCCCGATCAGCTGCCCCGGACGGTGTTCAAGGTAAGCCCCCCTTCGATGCCCCTGCTTCGCGCGGTGGAGCCCGAGAAGACCCCTCCTCGGGGGTAGGCCAATCCATTCATGGATCTTGTCGGGCGCAGCCCTGCCCGCTCAACCACCCATTCCGAGGAAACCCATGCGTCGCGTCCTGCTCGGGGCCCTGCCCTGTCTCCTGCTGGCTCAAGCTCCCGCCAGCCCTCCGTCCTCCCCTCCCCTCACTTTTGAGCGCATCCTCAGCCAGGCCAAACCAGGCCTAGAGCAGCTGAGGCTGGCGTCCTGGCTGGCGGAGCGGAACCGCGAAGTGGCGGGCAGTGCTGGTTTCCTGCGGGAGGGGCCCACCCTCGGGCTGACCGCAGGCCCTCGCCGCTCGGCAGGACTGCCGGGGACCTCGGATCAATCCGCGGACATCGACCTGCCCCTCTTCCTCTCAGCGGGCACCCGGAAGAGCCTGACCCGAAGCCTCGATCAGGCCGATCCACTGCTTCGGGAAGCCGCTCGCAGGGAGAGCCTGCTGCGCTTGCGCCAAGCCTACCTGGACGCATGGCTGGAGCAGCAGGTGACGCAGCTGCGGGAGCAGGACCTCCGGATTGTGGAAGCCTGGCTGAAGGCCGCGCAGGTCCGGTTGGATTCGGGAGCCGACCCGGCCTTCCAGGTTGCACTGGTGGAAGGAGAGATCCTGAAGGCCCAGCTGGAGCTCGCGGACAGCCGACGCCAAGCCTCAAGCGCCTGGTCCGCCCTGCGCAGCCAGGCCGCGATCCCGGACCAACCGGTGCCGCTCGCGAACCCTGGACCCCTGCCCGCCCAGGATCCCGCAGGGCTTGTCCGCGGGTATCAGACGGCCCCCCTGCGGCGGGCCTTGACGGCGCGTCTTGAGGTGGAGCAGGAGAACCTCCGGCACCGGGAAGCCCTGGGCCTCAGCCGCTGGTCCCTCCGGGGCTCCTTCGCCAAGGAAGGCGAGGATCGCGTCACGAAGGTGGGGATGGCCTACCGCTTCAGCCGCCCCGGCGAATCCGCGGCCGTCCGGCGGGAGACCGAAGCCGGTCTGGCCCTGCTCCACCGCGAGCTTCAGGTCGCCCTGACTGAGCTGGACGGCAGGTTCCAGGCAGCCCTGGACCGCCTCCAGAGCCTCGGCGGCATGGCTCCCGATCGGTCCTTCCAAGCAGCCATCCAGGCGGTGGGGCTGCGGCTCCAGTCCGGGAAGGAACGCCCCTCCGACGCGCTGCCCATCCGGCGCCAGCTCCTGGAAGCCGAGGTGGCGGGGCTTCGGCGACAGCACGCGCAACACCTTCTCCAGGCTGAACTGCAGGCACTCACCGAGGGAGTCACCCCATGAAAGCTCTGACCACGCTTGCCCTGATGACTGGCCTTCTTGGTTCCACCGGCTGTGGAAGGGACAAGGCTGCTGCGGAGGCCACTGAAAGCCACGAAGCCCACGGGGGCCATGGCTCAGCCAAGGGCTCGTCGCCCAAGGTGCCCCTGAAGGAGATCCGCGGCCTGCGGCTCATGCAGGTCCCGGAATCCCGCCGGGAGGGAGCCTGGTACCCGGCGGAGGCCATCGGCGATGAAGGTGCCCAGATCATTCTTTCGGCTCCGGTCAAGGGCATCGTGTCGGGCCTTCCCGCCTCGCCCGGGCGTCCCGTGGGCCAGGGAGCCACCCTGGCCGTGGTCCAGAGCCCGGAGCTCGCCCGCCTCAAGGCGGACTGGATTTCAGCCAAGGCCAAGCTCGAGCGGGCCGATTCCGAAGCGGCCCGCGAGGTGAAGCTCTACGAGGCCCAGGCCGGGAGTCGCCGGGAGCTGGAGGCCGCCCGGAGCGAGGCCGCTTCAGCGCGTGCCGAGGAGGAGGCCACCCGTCTGGCCCTGGAGGCGCGGGGACTTCGACCGGATCAGGCGGGCGCCACCTTCACGGTCAGATCCCCGAGGCCCGGGGTCGTGGGGGCCTGGAAGGTGCAGGTGGGCCAGGGCATCGAAGCCGGTCAGGAGCTGGGGACGTTTCAGGGAGCCTTCGCCGCCCTGGCCAAGGTGGAACTCCCCCTCCCGGTTCCCGAAGCGTGGACGCCTGGGGCCGCAACCAAGGTCCGCGCCAGTGACGGCCACCAGTGGCAGGGCCGCCTCGAGAGCGCCCCCATGGCCCTCTCCCAGGACACGCGCAGGCTCAGCTACCGCCTGCGGCTCTCGGGGGCGGCGCTCCCCATGGCCGGCACCCCCCTGGAGGTGTATATCCCCCTGGCCCAGGGCGTGAGCCTTCCTCAGAGTGCCCTCCAGCAGATGGAAGGCGTCTGGGGCGTGTTCGTCGGGGAAGGGGACTTTGGCGTCTTCCGTCCCGTGAAGCGCGGCGTCGAGCTGGGCACCGAGGTGCTGGTCCTGGAAGGCGTGAAGCCGGGCGAGACCGTGGTCGCCGAAGGCGCCTACCTGTTGAAGGCGCTCCAGCAGAAGCGGTCGGAACCCGCGGAAGGGGGCGGACATGGGCACTGATCAGACCCACCACCGGTCCCTGATCCGACGCTGGTTCGACTGGATCCTCCCGCGGCGGGGCTGGGTGTTTGCGCTGTCCCTGGTCTGGGCGGTCGCAGGTGTCCTGTCTTTCCTCAACCTGAAGCGGGACCTGTTCCCGGACATGAGCCTGCCGGTGCTGTCCGTGCTCATCCAGAGCCCGGGGCGATCGACGACGGAGCTCGAGCTCTCCGTGGCTCAGCCCACAGAGCAGGCCCTGGGGGGCATGCCCGGTGTGCGTCGGGTCACCTCCCAGGTCCTGCCGGAGCTGCTCCAGGTCGTCGTCACCTTCGAGAGCGACACCGATCCCTGGCGGGCCCGTCAGCTGGTGGCCGAGCGCCTGGGTACGGTGGCTGGCGGCTTCCCGGCGGGCACCCGCCCTCCCCTCCTGTCCAGCGCATCAGGGCGGCTGCAGGAGCTCATGGAAGTCGTGCTTGAGGGCGAGAAAATCGACCCGCTGAAGCTGCGGGACCACGCCGAGCAGGTGCTGGTGCCGCGGCTCCAGGCGGTGGCCGGCGTGGCGCGGGTGGAGCGCCTGGGCGGCCAGGAACGGTCCCTGAGCATCATGCTCATCCCGGAACGGATGCGGACCCTCGGCATCGGCCTGGACCGGGTCATGACTTCGCTGGAAGAGAGCCACCAGGACCTGGCGGCCGGAGTCCTGGAGATCCAGGACAAGGGCTGGTTCATCACGGTGGGCAACCTTGCGGCAAGCGCTGAGGAGGTCCGTCGCCTGCCCGTCCAAGGCCCCAAGGGCTACGTCACGCTCGGAGAGCTGGCCGAGGTCCGCGAGGCACCGGCCTTCCGTCGAGGCTTGGCCCGCCACGACGGCCATGAGGATGTCAGCCTGCGGATCGTCAAGCAGCCGACCGCCGCCTCTTTGGATGTCGCCGAAGGGGTACGTGGAGCCATCAAGCAGCTGAAGCAGGACCTCCCCAAAGGCATGGTCCTGGCCGTGATCTATGATCAGGGCCGCCTAGTAACCAAGGCCCTGAACGGCGTGACCCTCGCCCTCCTCGTGGGGGGCGTCCTCGTGGCCGTCGTCCTGGTCGTGCTGCTCGGCAGCTTCCGGGGCGCCCTGCTGGTGTTGACCGTGCTGCCCCTCGCCACCTTCGGCGCAGCCATTCCCCTCCACCTGGCGGGCCTGGGCCTGAATGCCATGACCCTGGGCGGCCTGGCCATTGCCGTGGGGCTGCTGGTCGATGCCTCCGTGATCATGGTCGAGAACCTGGCCCATCGACTGCACGACCACCAGGACCACTTGGAGCCCCGGCGCGTTGCGCTGACTCGGGCCTCCGCCGAGGTGGCTGTGCCGATCCTCACGGCGGTGCTAGTGATCCTGGCCGTCTTCATCCCGTTGCTCTCCATGGGCGGGGTGGCGGGGAAACTCTACGCGCCTCTGGGCGTAGCCGTAGCCTCGGCGATGACCATCAGCCTCGTGCTCAGCTTCACCTTGGTCCCGGCTCTGGTGGACCGCTTCCTGCCTCCGGGGATCAGCCTAGAGGAACCGAAGCTGGTGCTGGCCATCAAGGCGGTCTACCGCCCCGCGCTGGACTGGGCCATGGCCCATGGCCCGCTGGTGATGGGTCTCGCCTTCGCGGTGACTCTGCCCAGCATCTGGCTGGCCCTTCGTCTGGGCTCAAACTTCCTGCCGACCCTGGACGAAGGCGCCTACATGCTGCTGTCCAAGGTCCCGGCGGAATCCAGCCTCGATGCCGTGGATCAGGCCAACCTCCAGCTGGATGAGCGGCTGAAGGCCATTCCTGGCGTGCACGCGGTCTACCGCCGAAGCGGGCGGGCGGAGGTCACGGAAGATCCCTGCCCTATCACCGACAGCGAGATCATGGTGATCCTCGAGCCCGACGCCCCCGAGAAGGTGATCGGAAAGCAACTGCTGGCCGTGGCCGAAGACATGCCGTTTCCCGTGGAAGTGAACACCCCCATGCAGGAGCGGATCGCGGAAGGCATCGGCGGGACCCCTGCCGACATCCAGGTCAAGCTCTTCAACCGGGACCTTGCGTCCCTTCAGAAAGCGATCCCGAACCTCCAGGAACGCCTGGGGAAAGTGCCGGGGGTCCGAAGCGTCACGCCGGACACCCCGGCTCCCATGCCGCGCTGGCGGGTCCTTCCGGATGACGAGGCGCTGCGCCGCCTGGAGGTCCCCCGGATGCTCGTCTCCCGAACCCTCCGGGCCGCCCTCCAGGGTCTTCCGTCGGAAGCCCGCTTTGAGGGCCCCCAACGGATCGAGCGGGTGGTCCACTTCCCGAACGACGGCCAGGTGAGCTCTCAGACCCTCAAGAACACGCCCATCGTACTGGAGGACGGCCGGGTCATTTCCCTGGGCCAGGTGGTGGTCTTCCAGGAGGCCCAGACCCCGACCCTGATCCGTCGGGAAGGCGGCCAGCGGCGCATCGGCCTCAATGTCCGCACTGACGGCGACCTGGGTGGCACGGCCCGACGGATCGAAGTGGCCCTGTCCGAGACCAGGCTTCCGGAAGGCACCTTCGTCTCGCTGGGCGGCAAGATCGAAGAATCAAGAGATGCGCAGCGCCGCCTGTGGCTTGCGATCGCTTCGGCAATGGCGCTGGTGGTGGCCCTGCTCTACCTGGCCTTGAAGCAATGGCGCGAGGTGTGGGTGGTGCTAGCGACCCTGCCCAACGCCTTTGCGGGGGCCCTGCTCGCGCTCTGGCTTTCCGGGGAGACCTGGAACATCAGCTCCATCGTCGGCCTGATCGGGCTCTTCGGGGTGGCGGTGCAGAACAGCCTGGTGTTGATCACCCAGGCGAAGGGTCTGCTCGCCCAAGGCGTGCCCTTCACAGAGGCCTTGCGGGAGGCCAGCCTGGGTCGGGTCCGCCCGAAGCTGATGACCGCTGGGGCAGCGATTCTCGGGCTGCTGCCCATGCTCTTCGGCTTCGGGGGATCCGAGCTGGAGCGCCCTCTGGCCGTTGCCATGGTGGGCGGCCTCATCACCAGCACCCTGTTCACCCTGCTGGCCCTGCCGAGCTTCTATGCATGGGTGGAGAACCTCGGAAATCCAGCAGCTGCCACCAACCCCGGGGCGCTGAACGAAGGTGAGTGACTGGATGAGAGGCCGAAAGGCTGCCTGGAGACAAGGACCATCACTGGGATGGGACCGGCCCCCACGGGCCGGTCCCTCAGCGTCTCAGGGCATCCCGATCAGGTCGTGGGCCACGCAGTGGGCTTGGCCTGGGCCATGGTGTTCACGTCGTTGAGCACGTTCACGCGGTAGGCGGCGGGGGCTTCCGTGAACTGGAGCTCGGCCTGCACCAGCCCTGACTGGGGCGCCTCGGCGCTGTCCACTCGGACGACCTTGGCGCCAGTGGCACCCATGGAGAGGGCCTGACTGATCAGCTCCAGGCCTTCAACGCCGACTTCCCCAAGGTGCGGATGCAGTTCGTTCCCGGCTACGCCCGGGACTTCAAGCGCCTGGTGCTGGAGGGCGCCATCGACTGCGCCATCGTGCTGGAAGAGCCCTTCCCCTCCAAGACCCTGGCCGTCGAGAAGCTGCGGGACGAGGAGATCCTCATCCTCGCCGCCCCGAAGCACCGCCTGGCCTCCGCCTCGGGCATCACGGCCCAGGACCTGGTGGGTGAGGCGGTGCTGCTCAAGGCCCTGGGCTGCAGCTACCGCAACCACTTCGAGCGGCAGATCTTCGCGGCGGGAGCCCACGCGGGCAGCGGCCTGGAGTTCCAGACCGTCGAGACCATCAAGCGCTGTGTGGAAGTGGGCCTCGGCGTCGCCCCCCTGCCCCGCATGGCCGTGGAGGAGGACCTGCGGACGGGCCGCATCGTGTCCCTGCCCTGGAAGGGCGAGCCCATCCGCATCTCCACGTTCCTGGTGTGGAACCCCCAGCGGCACCTGGGCTCCGCCGAGAGCGCGTTCCTGCAGCACGTTCGGAGAATGATCCGAGGAGACTAGCTTCGGCCGTGCGTACGGACTGCGTCAGCTCCTCAGCGCGTCCAGCAGCTCGGATAGGGGCATGCTGGCCACGGCGGAGGCGCGGTCGCTCATGGCGAAGGGGAGGATGAGCCGGCCCCCGTGCACGAGGGAGCCGCAGCTGTAGACCACGTTGGGGACGTAGCCTTCCCGGTAGGTGCCTTCGGGCTCCAGCAGGGGCGTGCTGAGCCGGCCCAGCACCTTGGTCGGGTCGTGCAGATCCAGCAGGGCCGCGCCGATGCAGTACTTGCGCATGGGACCGACCCCATGGGTGATGACCAGCCAGCCGGCCTCGGTCTCGATGGGCGAGCCGCAGTTGCCGATCTTGACGGACTCCCACATCTCCACCGGGCGCAGCAGCGGCCGGGGATCGTTCCAGTAGTGGGGGTTGTCCGAGAACATGATGAAGAGGTTCTCGTCGTCCTGGCGCGAGAGCATGGCGTAGCTGCCGTCGATGCGCCGGGGGAACAGGGCCATGCCCTTGTTCTGCACGGCGCTGCCGTTCAGGGTGAGCACGCGGAAGTGCAGGAAATCCTGGGTCTCGATGAGCTGGGGCAGGATGGCGTGGCCGTTGTAGGCGGTGTAGGTGGCGTAGTACATCACGGTGCCATCGTCGTCCACGTGGCGGACGAAGCGGGCGTCCTCGATGCCGTTGGTCTCGTTGGGCGACACCGGAAAGATGATCCGCTCGCTCATGGCGAGCTTGGGGGAGAAGTTCATCTCGTAGTTGGAGTCCGCCAGCCACTGGATGCCGCGTAGTGTGCTGGCCAGGCCCTGGGTCACCGGCTGGGTTTCACGCCGCACGCGGGCCACGCTGCGGTTGAGGTCGCTGCGGGTGAAGCTCTCGCCCAGGGCGTCCATCACCGCGGCGGAGGCGCCGTTCTCAAAGCCCATCTCGTGCAGCTTCACGATGAACAGCTTCCGCCGGTATTTGGGATTGGGGTTGATCTCCGGCATGTTCACGAAGCGCGACACCGGATCCAGGTCGATCTCGCCCTCGGCGGTGATGAGGCCTGTGCGGAACTCGATGGAGGAGATGTGCCCCTCCCCCGTCGCCCGCAGGCTCATGATGAAGCGGAGGGCCCCTGCGGGTACGCCGTCCTGGTCCGGGTGGGGCACCATGGAGGGGTTGAAGAGGGCTGCGGACTCCAGCGCGTACTCTCCGGAGAAGAGGGCCCCGATGAGCAGCTTCCGGGTGCGGCTCAGGGGCCGCTGGGTGAAGACGCTGGGCAGCACCCGCTCGTAGTTCGCCAGCAGGGGCGCCTCGAGATCCAGGTGCCGGGCGTCGAACTCCTTGAGCACCGCCCGCAGGTCCCGCTCGGCCTCCTCCTCGCTGATGGCCAGGGCCCGGCCGATGATGGTGGTGACGCTGTGCGAGCTGCCGGGAATGAAGGGGCGGACGAGCACCCGGGCGCTCTCGGGGACGAGCGCCAGCTCATGACGGCGGAGCTGGAGGGCGGTCATGGGGCGGTGCTCACAGGGTGGGCGTTGAGGTGCTCGACCAGGTTCATCTCGGCCAGGGAGAGGTGGAAGGCCAGCGTGGACTCCGCGCCCTGGTTCTCGCTGACGCGATCCGCGTGCAGGCCGTCGCTGCAGCCGCCGCTGTTAGAGTCGTAGAGGGGGACCCCGAGGTCGTTCCGCCCCAGGAACCACTCGAAGGCCCGCTTCGCCTCCCGGGACCAGGCCGGATCCTCGGTGGCCCGGTAGGCCTCCAGGCAGGCGGACACCATGGCCTGGGCCTCCACCGGCTGCTGGTCGAAGTCAGCGCGGGCACCATCCCGCTCGCAGAAGCCGTTGCTGCCGATGGGCCGGAAGTGACCGGCCTGGGTCTTCTGGAGAGAGGCCAGCCAGCGCAGGGACTTGAGGCCGACTTCCAGGGCCTCGGGGTGCGGCAGCCACTGGCCGCCAAGAATGAGAGCCTGGCAGAGGCGGGCGTTGTCATAGGTGGCTATGGGCTCGAACCAGGGCCAGTCCTCGGTGGCGCAGTCGTTCCAGAGCCGCACCAGGCGGTCCGTGAGCGTCCGGCAGGCCGCCAGCATCCCCGGGTGCTCCGGGAACCGCCCCAGGTATTCGTGCAGACCCAGCAGCGTGAAGGCCCAGGCCCGGGGCGAAGTAAAGCTGTCCACGGCGGGCAGGCCCCGCTCGAAGAGCTGGGCGGCGAGGCGCTGGTGGCCTTCGTTGAGCGAGCGGCCCGTGGCCGTGCCCAGGGCCCAGAGCGCACGGGCGTGGCTGTCCTCGCTGCCGGCCTCCTCTAGCCACTGCCGTCCGTGGCTCATGAAGTTGCGGAAGCGGCCCGTATCCATGTTCAGGGCCGCGAAGAGGAAGGCCAGGTAGGTGGTGGCCAGGTGGCTGAGGTCCTCCCAGGGCGGGCGCCCCCCCAGCTCGTCGAGCATGATGCAGAGGATCAGGGCCCGGGCGTTGTCGTCGGTGCAGTAGCCCTCGTGGAAGTTGGGCACGTTGAAGACCGCGTGCTGGAAGATGCCGGTGCCGTCGCTCATGCGCACGAGGTGGTTGAGCCGGAGCGGGGGCAGGTCGTAGGGCCGGCTGGCCAGGGTCCAGCCCGCGAAGGCCTTGCGCGGCGTGGCCTTGCGGTCGGCGCGGGCCCGCTGGAAGGAGTCGACATACTGCTGGGCCACCGAGGGCCAGATCATGTCGCGCCCCATGCGGTAGGCCTCTTCCCGCGTGGTGCGCAGCAGGTCCGGGTCATCGAGGTAGGTGCAGACCCCGGCGGCGATGGCGTGGGGATCGCGGAAGGGGACCAGGATGCCCCGGCCGTCGGCCAGCAGCTCCTGGGCGTGCCAGTAGGGCGTGGACACCACGGCCTTGCCCGCACCGAACACGTAGGCCAGGGTGCCCGAGGTGATCTGCGCCTCGTTGAGGTAGGGGGTCAGGTAGATGTCCGTGGCCCCGATGAACTCCTTGAGGTCATCCAGGGACACGAAGCGGTTGTGGAAGATCACGTGCTCCTTGACGCCGCAGGCCTCGGCCAGCCGCTCCAGGCCCAGGCGATAGCTCTCGCCGTCCCGGGCCACCAGGTGGGGATGGGTGGCCCCCAGCACCAGGTAGACCACGTTCGGGTGCCGCGCCACGATCTCGGGCAGGGCCTCGATGACGTTCTCGATGCCCTTGCCCGGCCCCAGCAGGCCGAAGGTGAGCAGTACCATGCGGCCATCCACCCCGAACTGCGCCTTGTAGAAGCTGGAGTCGATGTAGGGGAGGTCGGGAATGCCGTGGGCGATGACGTCCACCTTGGCATCCGGCACACCGTAGGTCTCCCGCAGGATCTCGGCGCCCTTCTGGGCCATCACCACCAGCCGGTCGCTGCGCAGGACCAGCTCCTCCATCACCCGCCGCTGGGCCGCGTTGGGGTCCCGCAGCACGGTGTGCAGGGTGGTCACCACGGGCATCCGGACTTCCTTGAGCAGGGCCAGGAGGTGGCTGCCCGCGGGACCCCCGTAGATGCCGAACTCGTGCTGGACGCACAACACATCCGCATTGTTGAAGTTCAGGAAGTCTGCGGCGCGGCGGTAGGAATCCAGGTCCTTCTGGGCCAGCTCGAAGCGAACGCGGGGCGGATAGACGTAGCCCTCGAGGCGATCGTTCACGGCGCCGGAGTAGCACAGCGCAGCGGGCGCCGCCTCGGCCACGGCCTCGCAGAGGTCATGGGTGAAGGTGGCGATGCCGCAGAGGCGCGGCAGGAAGCCGCCCAGGAAGGCGATCCGTTCGGGCAGAGTGGAGTCCATCGGCAGTCCCTCCTCATTCGCTGCAACACGTCACAGCGCGCCCAGTTGTCAAACCTCAGGTTACACCCCATGTCTGTTGGATTCGCGGAGGTGGTCTCTCCTCCCAAGACAGACGAAACGGGCCACCGCAGGGTGGCCCGTTTCGCCTGATCATTTCTTCAGGATTGAAGCGGGGGAGTCACCGAGACGCTGAGCGCCACTGCCTGAGGAACCCCAGGGACTGCCCTGCCCAGGCGCCTGCGGGCTCATGGCGGACTTCATAGTCGATCAGGTCGATCCAGGTGCTCTCGTCGATGGCCTGGACGAGGGTCCGGCCGTTCATGTTGAGGACCAAGTCCTCTCCGGGCTGGACCACGAAATCGGAGGAATCACCTTCCAGGGTCACCCAGACCTTGGCTTCATAGGGGCTGATGGTCACGCCCTTGGCATCGTCGAGGATGACGCTCTGGCCCGGGTGGAGCAGCAACCGGGGGTTGGACATTCGGAGATTCATGGGGGCCTCCCTCAGGGTCACTGGCGTGAGGGGGGCCAGCGGAAATCGGACTCAACGGCTGGAACAGGGTTCGAGTTGTTGTTCCGACAGGGTCGGCCTCTTATTGATGCGAGTCAAGAGTATGTTTGCTTGTTTTTTCCATGCTTGACCCTTGTCTGTGTAATCTGACTCTAGCGGCAGGCCAGCACTCTCTACTTCACGCCATCCCGAATGATTGCGTAGAGATCGTGGGGGCCGAGGCCATTGGCTTCGGCCAGGGCGCGCATCGGCTGATCCACCTTCACCTTCATGTTCCGCGCTTCCAGCAGCGTCCGGACCTGACCCAGGTCGAGCCGGTATTCCCGGCAGAGCTCGTCCAGCGTCTTGCGGCCCAGCCCCGGCGCCACCTCCTCGGGCAGCCCCCGAACAGGTGCCTTGGCGAGCTCGGCGGCCTTCATGGCGAGGTGGACCTGCTGGGGCGTCAGTCCGTTCTGCTTGGCGATGTCCTGGATCCGCTGCTGCGGCCCCTGGAAGGCGATTCCGCGCGCCTTCAGCAGGGACTGGGCCTTCGCCAGATCGAGGCCGGTCTTCTGGGCGAAGGACTGCAGGGTGCTCTGCTCCGCGTGGCCGTAGGGCGGCTCACCGTAGGTTCGGCTGCCCTGATCCTTGACATAGAGATTCAGGTCCATGACCCAGCGGAAGGGGGGCCACCCAAGCAGGGCTCCCGCCGTGAAGAGCCCGGTCAGCAGGACCGAGGCCACGGACTCGGGGGTGATGACTCGCATCTTCCGGGTGTGGTCCCGCAGGTAGGTGAGGATGGCGGCCCAGTTCAGGACGATGTGCACCACCCCTGCCACCAGGAACAGGAGGCTGAGGAGGATGTGCAGAGATCCCCAGGCTTCCTTGGTCAGCCCCCAGAGGCGCCACTCGGACCAGAAGGCCACCCGCCCCTGGGGGGTCAGGAAGAGCACGGCCCCGGACGTCACGAGGACGACGAAGGTGAGCAGCGCGGTGAGGGAGGTGAGTCGACGCAGGTTCACGGGGGCTCCAGGCATGCCCAATTAGGACACTCCGAAGCGGGCGCAGAACCGCCAGCACCCTCAGTGACAGCCCGTGGGGGCCCACTGACAGATTTCCGGGGCCTGCTGTCAGGCGAGGCCGAGCCGGGCCTTGAGACCCGGGGCAGCACCGCGGCTGACCTCCACGGTGAGGCCGCCCTGGAGCCGGACCGAGGCACGACCATAGTCGCTGGCCTTGATGCTCAGCACGGCCTCCGGGCGCAGGAGCATGTTCCGATGCCCCTTCACCAGGACATCCCTGGGAAAGGAGGCTTCGGCCTCGGTGAGGCTCTTCCAGGTGGTCCGGTGCCGTTCGCCCCCCACGAAGGCCCAGACGACCTCGTCCTCCACGAGGAAGTGGCTGGTGCGCGCCAGCTCCATGAACACGAGTCCCTCGCCCGCTCGGACGGGGTAGCGGAGGGGAGCCGCGGGCCGCTTGGCCGAGGGACTCCCGGTGCGCCGCTCCCGGACCCGGGCCAGGGCGATGGCAATCCTCTCCGGAGTGGCGGGCTTGAGCAGGTAGTCCAGCGCGGCCGCCTCAAAGGCCCGGACGGCGTGCTCCGCGAAGGCCGTCACGAAGACGACGGGGAGTGAGCTGGGGAGATCCAGAGCCACTTCCAGCCCGGTAGCTCCGGGCATCTCGATGTCAAGGAAGGCCGCGTCCGCCTGGCCACCCGCCTCCAGCCACTCGAATACCGCAGGCCCATCCGGAAGCTCCGCCACCACCACACAGCCGGCTTCCCGCAGCAGGCGGGCGATCCGTTTCCGGTTGTAGGGTTCATCCTCGGCCACGATCACACGCAGGGCATCAGGCATCGGCGCGCTCCAGGATCAGTTCAGCGACCGTCCGTCCGGCCTCACCGCGCAGCTCAAGATGACTGCGGAACCCATCCAGCAAGTCCAGACGCTTCCGGAGATTGGTGAGCCCTGTGCCGGCGGACTCCTGTGCTTCAAGGGCCTTGCCTGTGTTTGAGACCCACAGCCTCAGGCGCTCAGGACTCCCGGACAGCCCGATGGTCAGCTCACCGCCTTCACGACAAGGGCCAATGCCATGCTTGATGGCATTCTCGACCAGGGGTTGCAGCAGCAGGGGCGGGACCTCGGTGTCCTCCAGCCTGGCGTCCCAGTCCCAGGTGACCGAGAGCCGCGCTCCCAGGCGAATGCGCTCCAGGGCGAGAAACCCCTCCACCAGGCCCCGCTCATCGTCCAGCGAGACGCGGGTGAGGGCCGAGTGGTTCATCAGATTCCGCAGCAGACCCGCCAGGTTCACCAGGGCGGCCTCCGTGGCCACCCCGTCCTCCCGGGCGAGCTCCGCCAGTCCGCTGAGGGTGTTGAAGAGCACATGCGGGTTCATCTGCCCCTGGAGCGCCCGAGCCTGGGCCTCACGGGCCAGCCTGGCCTGGGCGTCCGCTCTCAGCGCCTCCTGGTCTCTGTCCGCCAGAATCCAGCCGGAGAGCAGCCCGAAGGCCCCACACGAAATCAGCAGGATGAGCATCCGTGGGGGAAGGTTCGGGAACAGGCCCACGGAACGGCTGCCGCCCCGCCCTCCCCGGCCCCCATGTTCGGGCAGCAGCGCGAGCAGCAGGAGCAGGAGGATCGCGTTCCAGGGCAGAGCCTGCGCCAACCCTCGCGGAAGGGAGGCCACCGGGGCCTCGTCTCCAGTCCATTGCCAGGGGGCGGCCGCGAGTCCAAGCAGCAGGATGCCGAAGGCAAAGGGCAGCACAAACTCCCCGGCGGAGAGTGACTCGGGCCCCGCCAGCCAGCGCAGTCCATTCCAGAGCGACCCGAACACCAGCACGGCGCCCCAGGTGCTCGGGCGCCGGAGGCGGGTGGTGACGCTGTCCATCACTTGGTGGATCTTCATGGCCTCAGTCTAGTTCTGTCCTGTTCACAAGGGATCAAAGCTTCAGAAGGAGACGATGGCCTGCAGGCTGCCGCTCCACACCTTGAACTGGGTCTCTCGCTGACCCCAGGCCAGGTCGCCGCGAATGGCCAAGCGGCTGGTGATGGGGATGTGGCTGCTGGTGCTGACCAGGAATTCCTTGTAGCTCGGATAGCTGGTCTGGGCGACGGTGGTGGCAGTCGTGCCCGTGATCCCCGTCCCTGCCCCGTTTCCCCGCCCTCCCCCGCTGTAGGTGGTGCTGGTGTAGGACGTCCCGCTCGGCTGGAGGGCGTCAATGACACCCCTGCCCCACCCGATGCGGAGGCTGTGCCACCGGCGGAGGTTGTGCGTGCCCCAGCGGAGATCCGCCAGGCAGCCCGTCTCGGCGTCCCGACCAGGCTGGTAGCGCAGCTGCTGGACCCGCGCCGAAGCGCTCCAGTCCTCCCCCAGCCAGGCCGGACCCGCCTGCAGCAGGGTGGTGGTGGAGCCATCCCGGAAGCGGTTCCAGGCCGTCTCCAGCCCCATGGACCAAGGTCCCGAGAGCCCGAGGCTGAGGTCGATGTTCCCCCGGAAGGTGGGGACAAAATCCGCCCCCGTGCCCGTGCCGAGGCTGGCATAGACCCAGCTGCTCTCCCCGAAGGCGTGATCCTTGGCCACGGTGAACAGGGTGCCCTTCCCTTCGGGACGCTGGGTGCCCACGGCCGAGAAGCTCCAGGGCCCCTGGTCATCCCGGAACCAGGCGCCATTGAGCGTCCAGCCCTTCCAGGTGCCGGTGCTGTCGGAGTAGTTGTCGGTGAAGGTGCCCACACTCACGCGGGCCGTGGGGCGGGTGGGGGCCTCCTCGGCCATGAGGAGGGAGGCGGCGAACAGCAGGACAGCGATCCGGATCATGGGAGTCCCTTGAGCAGAGGGTTCAGATGCTTGGGAGGGAGGGCGCTGCCGCGTCCTCCCTCCTCGTGCCGATGGCCGTCGCTCAGCGACCCTGGCCCTTGCGAGAACCCTGGCCAGCGCCGCCGGGGGTGCCCGTGGGAGCCGGATTCCCGCAGCTTCCGTCGCGCAGGCGGGACCCGGTCTTGGTGGCAGAGGCGGGACCCGTCCCGGTGCCGTCCTGCTTGCGGATCTGGTCACCCTTGGGGCCGGCACCCGTGGTCTGGGCCGCGAGAGGCAGGGCCAGCAGCAGGGCAGTGGCAGCAGCGATTGCAGAAGCTCTCATGAAGACCTCCTTCGTTTCTCCAGGGCACCTCGCCCGTGGGGCACGACAGGTGATCCCGCCGCACACCCAATGGACCGCCGATCTCCAACCCGGGAGCAAACCAACGCAGAGACGCAGATCCAGGGGGCCTGATGACAGATCGGGAGGGCTGAGCGCCTCCTTCCGGCAAGCGGAGCGCACGATGCAGCAGCAGCTCAGGACTTCGAAGGTCCCCTCAGTTGTAGGCGACCTTGACCTCGGTGGCCTCGTCCAGCAGGGGCTGGATCAGCTCGTGGAGCTTCTCATCCTTCCAGAAGCTAAGGGTCTCGTGGCGGTCCTGGTATTTCTGGGGGATGGGATGGGTGCCGATCACCACGGGCAGCCCGTAGGCGGACTCGATGTAGGCCTTGAACTGCCGGATGCTCGGGCACGGCGGGTAGCCCACCACCAGGCACGTGGCCAGGTGCAGGACCTCGGCCCCGTTCCGCTTCATCTCCTCGGGCACGTACTCGACGTTGCCTCCGGGGCAGCCGCCGCAGGTGGCGTAGCCGACAACCTCCACGGCCTCCTCCGCGGCATAGCGGGCGAAGGAGCCGCGCCGCTCCCGGACGGCCCGGAAGCACTTGCCCCCGCCGCACCCCTGGTAGCGCCCGCAGATGATGATGCCGACCTTGGTCATGGCTGACTCCCTGCCCGTGTGGCTTGATTCTGCCCTGAATCAGCTGGCGGAGCCGAAGTTCGGGGGCATCTGGGCCGCGACCACCTCGCCCCGGGCCGTGGGCTTGCCACCGGACAGCACCGTGACCTCCACGATTACCTTGCGGCCCCGGATCTCCTTCACCCGGCCCCGGATCTCGATCTCGGTGTCGATGGGCGTCGGCGCCAGGTAGTCCACGTGCAGGGACGCGGTGACGAACCGGAAGGCCGGCAGGCTGTCCAGGG
>JAAXXS010000265.1 GCA_013334395.1 Holophagaceae bacterium
GCCGACTCGAAGCCCGGCGACATGCTGCTGGAAGTCACCACGGACAAGGGCGATCACATCCGCGTCACCGTCGAGTAGCCGGGAGCCCGGTCCGTGCACCCCAAGCCCCGCACCCGCGGGGCTTTTTCAATCCCGAGGACCACGAAGATCCCATGCAGGACACCGGCGCCTGGGTTGGGATGAAAAGCCCACCGCCAAGGCGCCAAGGACGCCAAGGGGCGCCGACACACCCCGCACGGGTCCGCCGGAGGGGCCATGCATTCTTGGCGCTCTTGGCGTCTTGGCGGTGATCAGTTCTGTTCTGGCTGAATGCGTTTTCAGGAGAGACTGGAGGCCCAGGAAGAAGGACCGCCCCGCCATGGAATCCACCACTGAACTTCGAGTGCGCTACGCCGAGACCGACGCCATGGGCATCGTGCATCACGCCACCTACCCGGTCTGGATGGAGCTGGGGCGCAGCGACTTCCTGCGCGGGCTGGGACAGAGCTACGCCGAGTGGGAAGCCCGGGGCGTGCGCCTTGTGGTGAACGAGATCCGGGTGCGCTTCCGGTCTCCGGCCCGCTATGACGAGCTGGTGCAGGTCCACACCTGGCTCCAGGAAACCGGGCGGCGACGCCTGGTGTTTGCCTACCGCATCGAGCGGGCCGGCATCCTGCTGGCCGAGGGCGAGAGCATCCACCTGGTGGCGGGGACGGACAACCGCGCCCGGGTCCTGCCCGAGGATCTGCTGGCCCTGGTCAAGAACGCCTGACAGGCGCGCTCAGGGCGCCTGGCGGACACTCATGCAGGTGGAGATCAGCGCGCCCAGGGCATCCATGACCCGGCGGCGGCTCTCGCTGAAGGCATCAGTATGGAAGCTCTGGAAGCTCACCAGGCCCGCAGGTCGAGGCCCCCAGCCCAGCGGAACCCCGTACCAGGAGTGGGGAATCAAGCCCGTCGCCTCCTCTGCGGCGGTCAGGAGGCTCCCGGCGGCCCGGCCGGCCTCCAGCGTCCTGATGTAGATGGGCTGGCGGCCAGCGAGCACCTTCTCGGAGAGCCCGCGCCCTTCGGACAGGCGGCGAGGAGGATGGCTGCGGGTGCGTCCGCCTTCCTGGTAGAGCACGAACCGGAGCTCATCCTGGTCCCAGTCCGCCAGCGCCACATAGAAGCAGGCCAGCCCCATGGGCTTGAAGCAGAGATCAAGCAGGGTCTGGGCCAGGGCCTCGGGCCCCTCGCCGGGGCGCAGGCAAGCAAGGGCGCCCAGCAGCAGGTCCCGGTCCTCGTCCAGGTGCCGCACCAGCTCCTGGAGATCCTCCACCTGGGCCTTCACCGCCCGGGTTTCCACTTCCATCCGCTGCAGCCGCTCATCGCGCTCTGCCAGGGCCGGATCCTGTTTATTGGCGGTGAAGAGGCCCATGAGGCACCGGAGGGCTTTGGAAAGCGGGGGAAAAGGTGGTTTCCTAGAACCATGATGAAGAGCCGACGAGTCCTCTCCCTGTTCAACACCCTGACGCGGCGGGTCGAGCCCGTGGTCCCGGTGAAGGAGGGTTACATATCCTTCTACACCTGTGGACCCACTGTCTACAACTATGCGCACATTGGAAATTTGCGAACATTCCTCTTCCAGGACCTACTAAAGCGGACCTTCCTGGCCGCGGACTACACGGTCACCCACTGCATGAACATCACCGACGTGGAGGACAAGATCATCCGCGACTCCCAGGGCGGCCTGCCGGCGGATGCCACCAATGCCGCACGGCACGAGGCCATGGGGGCCCTCACCGAGCGCTTCACAGCCATCTTCCTGGAGGATCTGGAGACCCTGCGGATCCAGAAGGCAGACCACCTGCCCAAGGCCACCGAGTACATCCCCGGCATGATCCGGCTGGTGCAGGAGCTCGAGACCAAGCGCCTCGCCTACGAGCGGGACGGCAGCGTCTACTACCGCATCTCGGGCCTGCCTGAGTACGGCTGCCTGGCGCACCTGGACCGGGAAGGCATGCAGTCCGGGGCCTCGGTGGACGCCGACGAGTACGAGCGGGACTCGGTCACCGACTTCGTGCTGTGGAAGGCCGCCAAGCCCGGCGAGCCCTGGTGGGACAGCCCCTGGGGACCCGGCCGCCCCGGCTGGCACATCGAGTGCTCGGCCATGGGCATGGAGCTGCTGGGCGACCGCGTGGACATCCACAGCGGCGGGGTGGACCTGATCTTCCCGCACCACGAGAACGAGATCGCCCAGAGCGACGGCTGCCTCGGCCACCGCTGGGTGAACCACTGGGTCCACGGCGAGTTCCTCATGGTGGAAGGCCAGAAGATGGCCAAGAGCGCCGGGAACTTCTTCACCCTGCGCGACCTCGTGGAGAAGGGCGTGGATCCTCTCGCCCTGCGCTACACCATCCAGAGCAACCACTACCGCAAGGTGCTGAACTTCAGCTTCGAGGGCCTGCGCGCCGCGGAGAACTCCCTCAAGCGCATCCGCGTCTTCCGCAAGCGCATGGAAGGCGAGGGGCAGCCCGGAGCCGGCCCCTGGAAGGAGGGCCTGGAGCCGCTGACCCGGCTGGAGCAGGCCCGGGAAGCCTTCTGGAACGCCCTGGCGGATGACCTGAACACCCCCGAGGCCCTGGCCGAGCTCTTCACCCTCATCAGCGACCTCAACGCCCAGGACGACCACGTGGCCCTCACCCGCGAGGAGCGGGACGCCGTGCTGGCCTTCCTGGACGAAGCCGACGCCATCTTCGCCGCCTGGCCCCACGAGGCCGAGGCAAGCCTCGACGCCGAAGTCGAAGCCCTCATCGAGGCCCGCCGCGCCGCCAAAGCCGCCAAGAACTGGCCCGAAGCCGACCGCGTGAGAGACCGCCTCAAAGAGCTGGGCATCGTCCTCGAAGACCGCAAAGACGG
>JAAXXS010000266.1 GCA_013334395.1 Holophagaceae bacterium
CGGCCATCGACGCCTGGATCGACGGCACCGGCGCCGCCTACGACCCCGCAGCCTTCAACACCGCGCTGGCGACCGCGGACGTGGTCCTGGAACCCCTGGTCAGCGCCAACACAGCCGTGGCCGGCAGCGCGGATGTGGCGGCGGTGGCTGCGCCCCACGCCTTCCTGGTACAGGGCACCGACGCCTGGCGGAACAGCCTGAACACGGCGCAGGCGCTGCTGGCCTGGCGGATGCAGCACAACCCCCACGCCTTCGAGGAGCGCCTGGCGCTCTTCTGGCACAACCTCTTCGCCACCGGGTGGCACAAGGTCAACAACACCGCCCTGATGCTCAAGCAGATCCAGCTGTTCCGGAGCCAGGGGCTGGCGAAGTTCGACGACCTCCTCGTGCTCGTCAGCAAGGACCCGGCCATGGCCCTCTGGCTGGACTCGGTGCTTAACAACGCCTCTGGGGCCAACGTCCCCAACGAGAACTACGCCCGCGAGGTGATGGAGCTCTACAGCCTGGGCGCCGACAACGGCTACAACCAGACCGACATCACCCAGCTGGCCCGGGCCCTCAGCGGCTGGAGCTTCACCTTCGCCGAGGCAGACTACATCCAGAACCCCGCGAACCCGGGCCAGAAGTTCGCCGCCGATGCCCGGTTCAAGGTCTACGATGGCACCGCCCTCGCGCCCGACACACGGGTCTGGTGGGGTGGTGCGGCCACCACCAGCTCCAACCAACACGCCACGGGTTCCATCAGCCTCTTCGGGCAGACCCTCGACATCACCACCACCGCCAGCGGGTGGGCAAAGGGCGAGAACGCCATCCGCAGCATCATCTCGATCAAGGGCTCCAACTGCGCCCAGTTCCTGGCCAGGCGTCTGCTCACCCACTTCGTCACCGCCGGCTACAGCGCCCAGGACCTCACCGACGTGGCCAACATGATCCAGGCGGCAGCCTTCGACCTCCGCGTGATCCTGAAGACCCTGCTCAAGTCCCAGTTCTTCTTCAGCGCCGCCAGCCGCTATGCCCTGATCGAAGGCCCTGTCTCCTGGCTGGTCCGAGCCACCCGCATGCTCTGCCCTTCTCTGGCAGCGGGCGGCGCCCGGACACCCAAGGGCTACCCCGCCTGGCGGCTGGTGACCAACAACGCCACCACCTTCGACCAGATGGGTATGAAGCTGCTGGACCCCACCGGCCCCAACGGCTGGAAGGAGCACACGGCCTGGCTGAACAGCAACACGATGCGGTACCGGGCCAAGGCCGCCGCCGCCCTGGCAATGAATGAGACACGCGCCTACAACGGGACCAGCTACCCGCTCTTCCCCACCTTTGTCACCACGGACTGGTTCCCCTCGGCCCCGGCCTCGGCCCAGGCCGTCTATGACCGGCTCGCGGCCCTGCTGCAGCCCGCGCCCATCCCGGCGAGCGTCTCCGCCGCCTGGCTCGCGGCCCTCTGGCCCGCGACCTTCACCTGGGACGCCGCATCCCAGACCAAGGCCCGGGAGCTGGCCTTCCTCATCCTCTGCTCGCCCTCGGGCCAGCTCTACTGACGGAGGCCGCCATGACCACACGCCGCGAGTTCATCCAGACCCTGGGCGCCACGGGAGCCCTGCTCGCCGGGCTCGACGCCTGCGGGGGCGGAGGAAAGGGTTCCAGCTCGGGCGGCGGGATCACACCAACACCGTCGCCGACGCCAGCCTCACCCATCCTCGTCCTCGTGAACATCGACGGGGGCTACGACTGGCTCAACGTGACGCCGCCCAATGCCGGCGCCAACCTGGGCGTCTACCAGACCAAGCGAGCCACCCTCGGCATCACGAACTCGGCCCTGCTCACGGATCTGGGCAGCGGCATGGCCCTGAACAAGGACTTCACGGGCATGGACACCCTCCATGGCCTCGGGCATGTGGCCTGGATTCCGGGCATCGGCATGCCCAACCCCAACCTCTCCCACTTCACCTGCATCGACCTGTGGGGGCAGGGCGCCGCCATTCCAGCTGGGAACGGCTGGCTGGGCCGCTTCGCGGATGCGGCCTTCAGCCCCACGGGAGATGTCCTCCGGGGCCTCACGGTGACCCCGGACCTGCCGGTGATGCTCAAGGGCGCCACCCGCAGCTTCGTGTCGATCACCAGCGCCGGGGGTTATGTCTATCCTTCCTATCTGCTCAGCGGCAGCACCGTGCCTGACGCAGCGATCCTGGAGACCGGCTGGGGCACCGCCCTCTCAGCCAGCAGTGCCGACCCGGGAATCCTCGCGGCGACCCAGGCCGGGAAGCTCTTCTTCGACGCCCAGAACAACCCGGCCTTCGGGACCGGCGGCACCCTCACGGCCCGCACGCCCACCGTGCCCTACCCGGGCGATGCGACCTATCCCGTGCAGAAGCTGAGCGGCGCGGCCCTCAGCACCAGCCTCAGCTCCCAGCTCAAGCTCATCGCCCAGATGATCGCCGCGGGCCTGCCCGCCCAGGTCTACTACTCGCGCCTCGGCGGCTGGGACACCCACAGCAACCAGGCCGTGGACCACCCCAACCTCCAGCGTGCCCTCGGCGGCTCCATCAAGGCCTTCTTCGACGACCTGGCCACCGTCACCACCAGCGCAGGCATCGCCCAGGACCGCGTGCTGATCCTGGCCTACAGCGAGTTCGGGCGGCGGGTGCAGGAGAACAACGGCGGCACCGACCATGGCACCGCGGGGCTCGCATTCTGTGTGGGGAAGTCCATCAAGGGCGGCCTCTACGGCGGCTATCCCGACCTCACCAGCCTCGACTCCAACGGAAACATGAGATACACCACCGACTTCCGGAGCCTCTACGCCACGGTGCTCGAGCGCTGGCTGGGCCAGGCGGCC
>JAAXXS010000267.1 GCA_013334395.1 Holophagaceae bacterium
CTCCCCCCTCACTGTTCCGTTGAAAGGTCATCCCATGCCCTGGAATCAGAACTATGCCGCGTTGAATGGGAGCCTGCTCCTGACGGCCCTCGTGGTGGCCATTCCCATCTTCTTCCTGTTCTGGGCCCTGGCCGTGAAGCGGATGAAGGGCCATGTGGCGGGCCTGCTCACGCTGGCCCTCACCATCGTCATCAGCGTCCTGGTCTACCGCATGCCCATCACCGCAGCCCTCTCGGCCTCGGCCCTGGGCATGCTGACGGGCCTGTTCCCCATCGGCTGGATCATCCTGACCGCGGTGTTCCTGTTCAACCTCACGGTCGAGTCGGGCCAGTTCGAGGTGATCAAGAGCTCCATCTCGTCCCTGTCTCCGGACCGCCGCATCCAGGCCCTGCTCATCGCGTTCTCCTTCTCGGCCTTCATGGAAGGCGTCGCCGGTCAGGGCGCCCCCGTGGCCGTGGCCGCGGCCATGCTCATCGGCCTCGGCTTCCCGCCGCTGACCGCGGCGGTCATCTGCCTCGTGGCCAACACGCCACCCGTGCCCTTCGGCCCCGTGGGTGTGCCCACGATCATGATGTCGACCGTGACGGGGATTCCCGCCACCACCATGGCCCGCGCCGTGGGCATCGACATGGCCATCATGGCCCTGATCATCCCCTTCTTCATGGTGGTGGTCATGGTCGGCTTCCAGAAGGCCAAGGAAGTGCTGCCCGCGGCCCTGGTGGCGGGTTTCAGCTACGCCGCGGCCTCCCTGGTGCTCTCCACCTGGTTCGGGCCGGAGCTGCCCGCCATCACCGCCTCGGTGGTGTCCCTCGTCTGCCTGGTGGGCTTCATCAAGATCTGGCAGCCCAAGACCATCTGGACCTTCGAGAACGACGCGGCTGACGCGACTGCCAACGCCACCACCCACACCGCGGGTCAGGTCTTCAAGGCCTGGTCGCCCTTCCTCATCCTCATGGTCGTCATGGGCATCTGGGGCACCCCCGCCTTCAAGGCCTACGCCGAGAAGACCCACCACTGGTTCCTGGCCGTGCCCAAGTGGCCTGGGCTGGACGGCGTCGTCTTCAAGGCCGCGCCCATCGTCGCCAAGCCCGCCGCCTACGCCGCCAGCTACAAGTGGCAGTACCTCACGGCCCCCGGCACGGCGATGTTCCTCTCCGCCCTGCTCTCCATGGCCGTGCTGAAGATCTCCCCCGCCACCGGCGCCCGGGTGTTCGCCAAGACCTTCATGCAGCTGCGCTTCGCTCTCATCACCCTGGCCTCGGTCATCGGCCTGGGCTTCCTGGCCAACTACTCGGGCATGTCCTTCACCCTGGGCCTGGCCATGGCGGTGCTCACGGGCATGGCCTTCCCCATCTTCAGCCCGATCATCGGCCTGATTGGCGTGTTCCTCACGGGCTCGGTGACCTCGTCGGCGGCCCTGTTCGGCAAGCTCCAGCAGGTCACGGCCATCCAGCTGGGCCTGAACCCGGTGCTGACCACCTCCGCGAACCTCTTCGGCGGGGTCATGGGCAAGCTCATCTCCCCCCAGTCCATTGCCGTGGCCTGCGCGGCCGTGGGTCTGGTGGGCAGGGAAACCGATATTTTCCGAAAGACCCTCAAGTATTCGATGATCCTCTTGGGTATGGTGATAGTCATCGTCCTCTTGCAAGCCTTTGTCATCCCCTGGATCCTGCCCACCGCGCCCGCCGTGAGCTGACCGCCCAGGGGGCATGAACGAATCAAGTCTTTCGCCCCTCTAATGGCACATGAAAACCAGAGAAGCACCTAATCAGCGGGTGCTTCTCTTTTTAGGAGCTTGAAATGACCTCTACCCTGGAATTCCGCGACGCGGTCCTGGCGGCCTATCCCGACGTCTACACCCCGGCGGCCCTGGCGGCCCTGGAGGTGCTGGCGCCCCTCAACCACCGCCGCCACGAGCGGATGGCGGCCCGCACGGCCCTGCGCAAGCAGCGGGCAGACAAGGGCGAGCGCATCGCCTTCCTGGATCCCGAGGCCCTGATCCCGGGCACCCAGATCAAGGTGGCCGACGCCCGGTCCGGCAACTTTGACGGCGCCATCATCCCGCCGGACCTGCAACGCCAGTGGATCCAGGGCACGGGTCCCGCCACGAAGCCGCGCTCGGATGTGCGCTCGGGCATCCGCAACGTGGCCTACGCGCTGCTCTCCGGCGCCGACGGCTGGATGTTCGACGGCGAGGACGCCCTGGGCCAGGTGGACACCATGTCCCTGGACAACCACCGCAACCTCAAGCTGGCCATCGACCGGGATCCCCTCTTCCTGGAGGTGGCCGAGGAGGTCGCCGGGGAGATGAACACCTGGGCCCAGGGCTTCTTCGGGCGGCCCATCATCGCCGACTGGCGCCAGCAGCTGGACTTCACCACCGTCATCTTCCGCTGCCGGGGCCTGCACCTGGATGACCGGCACATCCGCCAGGATGGCCACGGCTTCTCGGCCTCCATCTCGGACCTGGTGCTGTTCGTGGTGAACAACCACGAGCGCCTCCGCGCCACGGGCCGCAGCCTCGTCGTCTACCTGCCCAAGACCCAGACCGCCGAGGACGCGGCCCTCTGGAACAGCTTCATCCTGGCCCTGGAGGCCCACCTGGGCCTGCCCGTGGGCACCATCAAGTGCTACGTGCTGGTGGAGCAGCTGGAGCAGTGCTTCCAGCTCATGGAGATCCGCGCCGCCCTGTCTCCGCACTTCGTGGGCTTCAACACAGGCCGCTGGGACTACATCAACAGCGTCTCGGACGCCCTGGCCTGGGACAAGGCCTTCGTGAATCCGAACATCCAGGCCATCACCATGACCTACGGCTACATGCGCAACTACG
>JAAXXS010000268.1 GCA_013334395.1 Holophagaceae bacterium
AGGCCAGCACCTTCCCTTCGGCCCGCAGGCCTTCGCTGATGTGGTGGCGGATGGCCCAGAAGTCCTCGGGCTTGCCCATGAAGACATCGGTGATGGCCTCGCCGGGCTCTGTTTCGAGGAAGGCGCCGAGCCGCTCCTCCAGCAGCGCCGACAGGTCCAGGGCCGCGGCGGGCAGGGTCGAGGCCAGCTCCACCAGCACCGAATAGGCGGGCGGTGGCGCGGCGCAGAAGGGGTTCCGCAGCTGATCGTGGTGCTTGAACACGGGTCCCATGGCCTCAGCACTGATCGCTTCGAAGGCCGTGAACACGTCCGCGAGATCCCGCTCCAGGGCCCGCAGCAGGGCCAGGGCGCCCTCCCCGGAGGCGCAGCCCACCAGGGCCGCGGCCCGCTGGCTGGGCACCGGCACCGCCTGGACCACGGCCCCGGTGATGACGCCCAGGACCCCGCTGGTGCCCACGAAGAGCTGCTTGGCATCCAGGCCGGTGTTGTTCTTGCGGAGCTGGTTCATGGACTCCAGCATCGTGCCGTCGGCCAGGGCCACCTCGATGCCCAGGAGGTTGTGCCGGACGTCCCCGTACTTGAGCAGCCGCGTGCCGCCGGTGTTGGTGGCGATCATGCCGCCAAGGGTGGGGTCGGCGCCCAGGTCGATGGGGAACATCAGCCCGTGCTCGGCCAGGGCCGCATTCAGGGCGCTGAGCAGCACGCCGCCGTCCACCCGCGCCGTGCGGTTGACGGGGTCGATCTCCAGGCGCCGGTTGAGCCGCTCCAGGCTCAGCACCGCCATGCGGCCGCTGCCGTCCGGCGTGGAGGCACCCACCAGGCCCGTGTTGGCGCCCTGGGGCACCACGGCCACGCCCGCGGCCCGGCAGGCGGCCAGGGTCGCCGCCACTTGTTCGGGCGTGGACGGTCGCACCGCCAGCAGGGCCACGCCCTTGCCGTAGCGCCAGCCCTCCTGGTAGCGGACCAGGTCGTCCGGCTCCGTTAGCACGGCGTCGTCGCCGAGCAGGCGGCGCAGTTCGGCGGCGAGGGGGCTCGTCATGGGGCGCTCCAGGTGTGGACGAGGGCTTCGAAGCGGTCGCCCCGCTGCTCGAAGTTGGCGAACTGGTCGAAGCTGGCGCAAGCCGGGCTGAGCAGCACCTGGTCGCCGGGCTGGGCCAGGGCCAGGGCCGCCTGCACCGCATCGTTGAAGACCGGCACCACCTCGTGGGGCAGGTCGCCGAGGTCCTGTGTGAGCTGCGGGATCGCCTCGCCCAGGAAGACCAGCCGCCGCAGCTTGCCCGCCAGCGCCGCGCGCAGGGGCTCGTAGCTGGTGCCCTTGTCAGTGCCGCCGAGCAGCAGCACCAGGGGCCCCGGCAGGGCGTGGATGGCCGTCAGCGTGGCGTCCACGTTGGTGCCCTTGGAGTCGTTGTAGGCCCGCACGCCACCCTTCTCCCCGCAGAAGGCGAGGCGATGGGCCAGGCCCGGGTAAGTCCGCAGGCCCGCGCGAATGCCCTCCAGGGAGGCGCCGGCGTGGCGGGCCAGGAGGCTCGCGGCCAGGGCGTTCTCGACGTTGTGGTCCCCGGGGATGAGCAGCTCCGTGCGCGCGAGCAGCGGCTCGCCGTGGAGGAACAGCTGGCCCGCCGCATCGCACCAGGCCTCGCAGGGCGACCAGCCGAAGCGCGCGGTCCGTCCGGCGCCGGGCGCGCCGTCCCACCACTCGGGATGGGCCACGGGCACCACCCGCAGGTCGTCGGCCGTCTGCCGCTCGAAGATCCGCAGCTTGGTCTGCCGGTAGGCCTCCATGGTGCCGTGGCGGGCCAGGTGGTCCGGGGTAAGGTTCAGGAAGGCCGCGGCGTCGGCGTGGAAGGCCTCGACCGACTCCAGCTGGTAGCTGCTCAGCTCCACCACGAAGGTCGTGTCCGCAGGCGCGGTCTGGGCCGCCTCGAGGACCGGCGTCCCCAGGTTGCCGCAGGCCGCGGCCGCGCGCCCCGCGGCCTTCAGCAGAAAGGCGGTCAGGTCCGTGGTGGTGCTCTTTCCGTTGGTGCCGGTGACGGCCAGCACCCGGCCGCCGCCGGGCCGCGCGCGGATCACGCGGTGCGCCAGCTCCACCTCGCCAAGGACCGGAATGCCGCGTCGGAGCGCCTCCGCCACGAAGGGCGCCGTGCGAGGAATGCCGGGGCTGATGATCACCTCGCCGCAGGCCTCCAGCAGGGCCAGCGGGTGGTCTCCCCAGACACCGGCGACCCGGGCCTTGGCCAGCTCCAGCTCCAGCTCCGGGCTGGGCTCGGGGCGCAGGTCCGTGAGCACCACCGAGCGTCCCTGCCCCGCGAGGAATCGGGCTGCCGCCAGTCCCGAACGTCCAGCTCCCATGACCACGGTGCGCATGCCGCCTCCTGTTCTAGCGTAGCCCGAAACCAGGATTCAGCCGCAGGGCGGGACGCGACCAGGGACACCGCGCTACACTTGATCAGGAGCCTTGCGCGAACGGAGTTGACATGTCGAAGGGCATCCTGGAGACCATGCTGAGCGGCGAAGGCGTCATCGCCTCGCATGTGCAGCCCGTCTACCGGCTCCTCGACAACCGGCTGGTGGCGCGGGAATACCTGGCCCGGCACCTGGATGCCAACGGCGTCGCGCATCCCGTGGGTCCCCTGCTGCAGGACCCGCGCCTCTCACCGCAGGACCGGCTCACCCTGGATCTCCTGTTCCTGGATTCCACCTTCCAGACCCTGGCCCGGGCCGGCGACGACACCTACCTCCACTTCGTGAACCTGGAGCCGGTGAGCCTGGAGGCCCCGGGCTTCTGGAAGAGCCTCCCCGCCTGGCTGGAGGCCCTGCCCTTCAGCCC
>JAAXXS010000269.1 GCA_013334395.1 Holophagaceae bacterium
GGAATGAGCCAGTAATACTTGTTCATCGCATCCTCACTGCTTCAGGCCCGCGGCCCGGTCCGAGTCGGTGGTGCCCCGGTGACGGTAGAGGCCGATGACCAGCGCCAGGCCGATGGCCGCTTCGCAGGCGGCCACGGCGATGATGAAGAGGTAGAACACCGTGGCCTGCGCATCCCCGCCGCGGAAGCGGGCGAAGGCCAGCAGGGCCACGTTGGCGGCGTTGAGCATCAGCTCCACGCCCATGAACTGCATGAGCAGGGTGCGCCGCAGCAGCACCGTGGCCAGGCCGATGGCGAACAGGAGAAGGGCCACGACCAGGTATCCCTGGAGGCCGCCGTTGAGGATCGCATCCATGCCGGTCATCGGGGGCTCCTCACAGGTTCCGCTTTGTCAGTGCGACGGCACCGACCATGGCCGCCAGCAGCAGGATGCCCGCCACCTCAAAGCCCAGCAGGTGCTCGGCGAAGAGGGTGGTGCCCACCTTCTGGAGGGTCATGGCACCCGGCATCGGCTCGCCGCTCACGGCCAGAGCCTTGAGGCCGGCGGAGGTCAGGACGAGCTTCACGGCGCCGAAGGCGAGGGCGGCCACCAGGGCCACGGAGACCCAGCGCTGCACGGGGCGGGCGGTCTGGGCCGCCTCCTCCTCGTGGCTGTTGAGCATCATGATCACGAAGAGCACCAGCACCATGATGGCGCCGCTGTAGACGATGATCTGGAGTGCGGCGGCCACAGGATTGGCCAGCAGCAGGAAGAGCCCGGCGACGCCGAAGAAGGTGGCCACCATGCAGAGACCCGCCACGATGACGTTCTTCTGCAGCAGCATGCCCAGGGCGGCGAGCAAGGTGACGAGGGCGAAGGTGATGAACATGGCCTCTCCTTACATCGCGATCGTGCGGCGGGGCACGGAGGGGGTGGGATCCTGGGTGATCTGCTCCTTGCCGTCGGACTCGGCATAGGTGTTCATGAGGTTCCACTTCCCGAACTGCATGGAGAGCCGGTCGTAGGCGGCCACCTCGTATTCCTTGCGGAGCCAGATGGCGTCCTTGGGGCAGGCCTCTTCGCACATGCCGCAGTAGATGCAGCGCAGCATGTCGATGGAGAACTTGGCCGGACGCTTCTCCTCGAAGCCCTGGGCCAGGTTGAGGTCGCTGAACTCCTCGGCCTCGATGCTGATGCAGCGGGCGGGGCAGGCCTCCTGGCACATGAAGCAGGCCACGCACTTGATGGCGCCGTCCTCGAATCGCTTCAGCTCGTGGAGCCCCCGGTAGCCGGCGGGGATCTCGCGCTTCATGTCCGGATACTGGACGGTGTAGCGCTTGGCGGTGGACGTGAACAGGTTGCGGATGAAGTGACCGAAGGTGATCGACATGCCCTGCAGGACCGGCCACACGTAGGTGCGGTCCAGCCAGGTCAGCTCCACTTTCTTGACGATGACGCCCATGGCCCCCTCCTCAGTGTCCCTGGCTCATACGCCAGGCGTGGAAGACAAGATTGGCCATGGAAAGCGGGAGCAGGATCTTCCACCCGAGATGCATGAGCTGGTCGTAGCGGAAGCGCGGCAGCGTCCAGCGGACCCAGACGAAGACCCAGGCGAAGAACAGCATCTTGACCAGGAAGCTCGCCACGGACAGCAGCACCGGGGGATCCGCCATGAAGGGCACCTGCCAGCCGCCGAAGTAGAGCGTGGCGACAAGGGCCGAGGCGGTCATCAGGTGCGAGTACTCGGCCAGGGCCAGCAGGCTGAACTTCATGCTGCCGTATTCAGTGTTGAAGCCCGCCACGATCTCGCTCTCGCCCTCGGCGAAGTCGAAAGGCAGGCGGTTCGTCTCGGCGAACATGCAGGTGAAGAAGACCAGGAAGCCCAGGGGCTGGCGGGCCACATACCAGGTCCAGGGCAGGTGCCCCTGGGCCTTGATCACCTCGGAGGGGTCGTAGCCGCCGCTGGTCATGAAGATGGCCACCACGGCCATGCTGATGCCGATCTCGTAGCTCACCATGGTGGCGGAGGCGCGCATGCCGCCGAGGATCGACCACTTGTTGTTGCTGGACCAGGCGGCCAGCAGCACGCCGTAGACCGCCAGGCCACCGATGGCCAGGGGGTAGAGCAGGCCCATGCCGTTGCCGGGATCCAGCACCGAGAGGTGGTAGGTCACGCCGTCGCAGACGAAGCTCTTGCCGACGGGGATCACCGCGAAGCCCATGAGCGCGGGCACGAAGGCGAGGAAGGGCGCCAGCCAGAACAGCCCCTTGTTGGCGGCCTCGGGGACCAGGTCCTCCTTGAAGAAGAACTTGATGCCGTCCGCCAGCAGCTGGGACAGGCCCAGGATGGGCCAGCGGCCGAACAGCAGGGCCCGGTTGGGGCCGATGCGGTCCTGGATCATGGCCGAACCTCGGCGTTCCACCCAGGTCCAGACCGAGGCCAGGAGGAAGACGCTGAGGAAAACGACCACGACCTTTCCTACCATCCAGACGATGGCAGGCGTGGTGTGCAGCAGGCTCGCAAGCTTGTCCATGGGCGGCTTCCCGGCAGGGCCACCCGCGGGGAGACCCAACCCTTCAACCCTATCAGACCCGCCCCGTTCCTGACACGGAGGGAAACAACCCGTTGGGACCCGATGCGACCTGGGTCACAGCCGGGGGCCGAAGCTGGCGCTTTGGCCCATAAGGAGAAAAAACAGACCCAAGGTCTCCGCACGGCGCAGCCGCGCTCACAAGGAATCGTGGGCGCAGCCCGCGATTCCTTGACCCACGATTCCTTAGCCCTTCGCCTCGATCTTGGTCCAGGAGTCCTTCAGGCTCACGGTCCGGTTGAACAC
>JAAXXS010000270.1 GCA_013334395.1 Holophagaceae bacterium
GGCGCGGGCAGGGCGCGGAGTTCCTTCACTTGCCGGCCCCCGCGAGGCCGATCATCTTCTTCAGGTCGTCATCCTTCCAGCGCAGACCACCGCCGAAGAAGACCGTCCGGAGATCCTTGTTGCCAAAGTCCTGGACGCCGGCCTGGACGTAGGCGCCCTTCCAGAACTGGTAGCTGCTGGTGAAGCGGTAGCGGGGGTTGGGCTTGTCGTCCCGCTTCACGAAGTCGTAGGCCAGCACGCCCAGGCGCAGGCGGTCGCCCTCCAGGGTGCGGAGCTCGAAGCCGCCGCCGCCCTTGCCCTCGACGATGCCCGCGGAGAACACCATGGGGCCGATGCGCTTGGCGAACTGGGCGGAGACCGTGAAGGCCTGGTCCGCGGTGACGGACTGGGTCTTCTCCTCCACGAGGACCGGGAGGCCCGTGACGGGGTCGAGCTTGGTGACGGTGCGGGTGGACTGGCTGATCTTGCCATCCGGCGTGGAGGCGAAGCCCAGGGCATACCAGTAGTCCGGCCGGGGGACGATCTCCATGTCCAGGCCCACGCGGCTGTCCTTGCGCTTGTCCCACTGGGCGCCGTTCATGTCGAGGCGGAAGTCCATCTTGTTGAAGCCGCCCAGCATGCCGTTCACGTTGTCCACGGCCTCGTTGATCTTCTTGATGGTCGACTCGTCGTTGAGCAGCTTGCCGATGGTGCCCTCACCATTGTTCATGCGGGCGGTGAGGATCTTGAGGTTCTCGGCCGTGCCCTGGAAGCTCTGGGCCAGCTTGCGCACGTCACCCATGGCCCCCTTCAGCTCGGGCCGGTTCTCTTCAAGGATCGCATTGAGGTTCTTCCCCACGCTCTCGAACTGCTGGGCCAGCTTGGGCAGCTTGTCGCGCAGATCGGCGCTGATGGCCTCCACGTTGGCCATGGTGTGGTTGATGGCGCCGTGGTTCTCCTGGGCCATGCCGCGGAACTCCGCCGTCAGGATCCGGATGTTGTCCACGATCTCATCAAGCTTCTGCCGGCCCTGCTCGCCGCCGATGGACTCGTTCAGGGCCTGGGTGATGCCCTTCACGTTCTTGCCGATGTCGGCCATGGTCTCCATGAGGTTGTCGAGGCTGACGCCAGCCTTGCTGGGCAGGGCCTGGTTCGGGGGGAAGGGACCCTTGGTGGCGTGGCCCGGATCCAGGTCGATGAACTTCTCGCCGAGGATGCCGATGGAGCCCAGGGACACCACCGCATCGGCATAAAGCGGGATGGCGTTCGAGAGGTGCAGCAGCACCTTCGCCTTGGCTCCGTCGAGGGCTATGGTGCGGACCTCGCCGACCTTGACGCCGGCCACGCGCACGGCGCTCTGCTGGTTCAGGCCGGCCACCTGGTCGAAGTAGGTGTAGACCGCGGCCTGGTCGGACTTGCCGACGAACTCCAGCTTCTCGGTGCGGAAGATCAGGTAGCCGATGACGGCGATGCCGGCGGTGAAGAACATGCCGACGCGGGTTTCCAGCTTCATGCGTGGGCCTCCTTGCGCTTGGGGGGTGGGGGGTCCTGCAGGAAGGGCCCGTCGGCGTCGCCGCGGAGGAACTGCTGCACGACGGGGTGGGGATTGTCCCGGAACTCGGCTGGGGGTTGGCAGGCGATGCACTCGCCGCGAAACAGGAGGGCGATGCGGTCCGCGATGATGAAGGCGGACTTCAGGTCGTGGGTGATGGTGATGGTGGTGACACCCAGCTCGTGCTTGAGGTCCAGGATGACCCGGCCGATCACATCGGTCATGACCGGATCGAGCCCTGTCGTGGGCTCGTCGAAGAGGAGGATCTTGGGCTTCAGGGCGATGGCCCGGGCGAAGCCCACGCGGCGCTTCATGCCGCCGGAGAGCTCCGCGGGCTTGAGGGCGTCGGTGCCCTTCATGCCCACCAGGCCGAGGCACTCCTCCACGCGGGCCTGGATCTGGCCCTCGGTCATCTTCTGGTGCCGCCGCAGGCCGAAGGCGACGTTCTCGAAGACAGTCATGGAGTCGAACAGCGCAGCCATCTGGAAGCACATGCCGATGCTCTGCCGAACCTGGAAGAGCTCCTCGCGGCTGAGCTGGCTGATGATCCTGCCCTCGATGGCCACGTGGCCCGAGTCCGGCGTGAGCAGGCCCATGATGTTGCGCAGCAGCACGGTCTTGCCCGTGCCGGAGCCGCCCAGGACCACGAGGCTCTCGCCCTCTTCCACGGCGAGGTTCACGTCCGAGAGGACGACCTTCGGCCCGAAGGCCTTGGACAGGTTGACGACGTCGATCAGGGCCATGTCGTCACACCAGCAGCAGTTTGGTCAGGAAGAAGTCTGCGATGAGGATCCAGAGGCTGCTGGTCACCACACTGCTGGTGGGGGCGTTGCCCACGCCCTCGGCGCCGCCCTGGGTGCGATAGCCCTTCCAGCAGCCCACCAGGGCGATGATCATCCCGAACACGAAGGCCTTGTAGAGCGCGATGCGCAGATCCCGGAAGGCCAGCAGCTTGTAGAACTCGTTGCCGAAGACGTAGGCGCTCTGGCCTTCCACGCCCACCAGGATGAGGTAGCCGCCCCAGTAACCCACGTAGACCGAGACGGCCGTGAGGATGGGCAGCATCACCATTGCGGCCAGGAGGCGCGGCACGAACAGGTAGTGGATGGGATCCGTGGCCAGACACTCCAGGGCGTCGATCTGCTCGGTGACCTGCATGGTGCCGAGCTCCGCGGCCATGGCGCTGCCCACGCGGCCCGAGAGCATGAGCCCGGTGATGACCGGCGCCAGCTCCCGCATCACGGCCAGACCCTCGACCTGGGAGGCCAGGCCTTC
>JAAXXS010000086.1 GCA_013334395.1 Holophagaceae bacterium
GTTGTCCACGTAGCTGCGGAACAGGCTCTCGCTCTCCGCCAGCTCCCGCGTCCGCTCGTGCACCCGCCACTCCAGGGACTCGTTGAGCTGGCGGATCTTCCGGAACTGCCGGGAGCCCAGAAACAGGACCATCCCGAGCAGGACGCTCACCAGGCTGCCGAGGAGCAGAATGGTCCTGGAGTTGTCGAGGTTGCCCGCCAGGAGGCCGGGCAGGGCGTGGGTCACCAGGGTCCAGGCATGGCCCCCGAACTGCAGCGGCGCAACGAGGCCCTGGGTGGGCGAGTCGGGGAGCGGACGCAGGGTGGCGTCCCGGTCGAAGAGCAGGGACCCGGATTCCCGGGGGCCATCGAACAGCTCGAAGTCCACCCGATGCGAGTTCGCCTCGCCGAGCACGCCGCCCATGAGGGCGTCCACCCTGAAGGCGGTGTAGAGCCAGCCCGAGAGGCTTCGCCGGCGGTCTTCCAGGGTGGCCGTCGGCGCTCCGTTCCGGTAGACCGGCACATAGAGCAGGAATCCCGGCTGGGTCCCCGTGTCCTGGACCAGCTGCACCCTGCCCGACATGCCCAGGCGACCCGAGTCCCGGGACCGGAAGGCGGCTTCCCGGCGGACGGCCTCGGACAGCATGTCGAAGCCCAGGGCCCGGAGGTTGCGGTCCCGGAAGGGTTCGAGGTAGATCACCGGACAGGTGACCTCCCGGTCTCCCGCCGGGCGGATCTGGTAGTCGGGAAAGCCCTGGGCCCGAAGCTCCCGCTGGTGCCGGTCCTTCTCGCCCGCTGGCACGAGCGTAGCGAAGCCGATGGCCTGCATGCCCGGCTCCAGGTCGAGGCCGGCCATGAAGGTGGCGAAGGACTGCCGGGTGACCGTCGGGGTCGCCTGGAAGTGGCTGCGCGCGGCCAGCAGGGAGCGCTCGTAGCTCCGCAGCCGGGTCTCGATCCGGACCTGGGCCTCCTGGCTGTGCCGCTCCAGGGCGGAATTCAGGGCGCGCGAGCGGACGGCGCGCGACTGCTTCCAGAACCCGAAGGTGAGCGCCAGCCCCGCCAGCAGCGCCAGGAGGGGCAACCAGGGTCGGTGGGTTCTCATGGGCGCTTCTCGGCTGGCACGAAGACGGCAAGCGGAAGGACAACCCGAGGGGCCTTGGGGCCGCGCAGGGATCGCGTTGGCAGGCTGCAGGACTGGAGGGACAGTCTACGCTTAATTACCTACAAGCGACGGCAGTCCGCGGGGTCTTTGGTGGGAAGGGCCCAGGCTGGCCGCTTAGATCGAGTAGCCCTGGGTGTCCACTTCCAGGTCCTGCTGGCGGGCGGCCAGGTCGGCCAGGGTGGTGCGGGCCAGCACGGCCCGCGCGGCGCCGGTGCTGCGGTTCCAGAGCTCGCGGACGGCCCGGGCACCCGTGGTGCTGCCGGGCTCGGCCTCGCCGGCGCCCAGGCGGCCTTCCAGGGCCTCCAGCACCTGGAGGGCGCTGATGGTGCTTGGGTGCCGCGCCAGCTCGCAGCCGCCGCTGGGGCCGCGCTGGACCTTGACGAGCCCGGCGCTCTTCAGGCTGCCGAGCAGCACCCGGATGAACTTGGGGGGCAGGTCCTGGCGCTCGGCCACGGTGGTGACCAGCACCGGTCCGCGCCCGGCCTGGAGCGCCAGCTCCACCATGAACTGCAGGCCGTAGCGCCCCTTGGCTGAACCCTTCATGACTGGACCTCCGCGTTCATGATAACCAAGTATACAACCAAAACAATTAACAAACTTGACAAATTAGTTTTTCTTTTCATACTTCGAGTCCAGGGCCAGTCCCGACCCCAGGAGATCCCACCCATGAGTCAGTCCCCGAAAGCCACCCTTCGTCCCAACCGCGTCGAGCATGCCTATGACCTCGTGGGCTACACGCCGGTCGTGCGCCTCAGCCGCATTGTCCCGGAAGGCTCGGCCCGGATCTACGTGAAGCTTGAGAGCGCCAACCCCGGCGGCAGCGTCAAGGACCGCATCGCGCTGAGCATGATCCAGGACGCGGAAGCCCGGGGCACCCTCAAGCCCGGCTCCATCCTGCTGGAAGCCACCAGCGGCAACACGGGCATCGGCCTGGCCTTCGTGGCCGCCGCCAAGGGCTACAAGATCACCCTCGTCATGCCCGACACCATGACCCAGGAGCGCCGCGCGCTGCTCAAGGCCTACGGCGCCGAGCTGGTGTTGACGCCGGGTTCCGGGGGCATGAAGGCCGCCGTGGACAAGGCCCAGGAGCTGGCCGACGCCGACCCCCGCTACTTCCTGGTGCGCCAGTTCGAGAACCCCGCCAACCCCGCCGTGCATCGCCGCACCACGGCCCTGGAGATCCTGGAGCAGGTGCCGGAGCTGGACGCCTTCGTCGCGGGCGTGGGCACCGGCGGCACGGTCACGGGAGTGGGCGAGGTGCTGGCCGAGCGCAAGCCCGGCACCCTGGTCGTGGCCGTGGAGCCTGAGGCCTCGCCCCTGCTGAGCGCGGGCAAGGCCGGTCCCCACAAGATCCAGGGCCTGGGCCCCAACTTCGTGCCGGGCATCCTGAACCGCGAGGCCTTCCAGCGCATCCGCCCCGTGGACTACGACGACGCCATCGCCACCGCCCGGCGCCTGGCCCGGGAAGAGGGCCTGCTCTCCGGCATCAGCACTGGCGCCATCGTCTTCGCCGCCCTGGAGCTGGCCAAGGAGCTGGGTGCAGGCAAGACCATCGTCGCCGTCCTCTGCGACACCGGCGAGCGCTACCTCACCCATCCCCTTTACGCCGAGATTGATGGGCCCGTGGGCTAGAAAAAACGGGGCGGTTTCCGCCCCGTTTTTTCTCTTGGAGAGCAAGGCCTGACCTATACTTCGGAACCCAACTGAGGTTCCCATGAGGCTCGCTCTGCTGTTCCTGGCTGCGCTACAGCTCCCGGCAGAGCTGCCACCACCAGCCAAGGCCACGGCCTTTGAGCGGGCGGTGGTGCAGGAGATGAGCGACCTGCGGGTGCGGCCCAAGGCCTACGCCCAGCACCTGCGGGAGATGCGGACCTGGTTCGAGGGCAAGCTCTGGGTGCGGCCGGACCGCGTGCCGCTGCGCACGGAGGAAGGCGTGGCCGCCCTGGACGAGGCCATCGCCTTCCTGGAGACCGTGACGCCGGTGGGGCCCCTGCGGTTCAACGAGGGCCTGGCCCTGGCCGCCCGGCTGCATGCCCAGGACATCGGGCCCCGGGGTTCCATCGAGCATGCGGGCGCGGACGGCAGCCGCCTGTCCGTGCGGCTCAACCGCCTGGGTACCTGGCAGGGCACCGTGTCCGAGAACATCAGCACCCTGGAAGAGGATCCCCGGCAGGTGGTCATCCAGCTGCTGGTGGACGATGGCGTGCCGGGTCGGGGGCACCGGCACAACCTGTTCAACCCCGACCTGCACCAGGCCGGGGCGGGTCGGGCGCCGCACCGGGACTACCGCGTGGTGACGGTCATCGACTACGCGGATGGCTTCGTCCTGAGCCGTTAGCCGCCCCCCAATCCCTGGTAGGCTGGGCCATCCCTTGGGAGAAAAATGACCTTCCTCGCTCGGCTCGGCGCGCCGGTCCGCGGCTTCCTCGAGTTCCTGGGCGACCAGGTGCATCTGGTCCTGCGGACGCTGCGGTACGGGCTGCTGCTGCGCCTGGACCAGCTGCCGATCGTGGGCGCGCAGATCCGCCTGCAGATCCGCTTCACGGGCCTGCAGGCGCTGGCGCTGGTGACCGGGACCGCGCTGCTGCTGGGGGCGGTGACGCTCATCCAGGCCTTCAGCCAGCTGTCGGGCCTGGGTGCGGAGAACTACATCGGCGTCCTGATGGTGCTCATCATCCTGCGGGAGCTGGGCCCGCTGCTGACGGCGGTGCTGGTCATCGGCCGCAGCGCCACGGCCATCGCCGCGGAGCTGGGCGCCATGCAGCTGAATGGCGAGGTGGACGCCCTCGCCGCCCACGGCGTGAACCCCTACCAGTACCTGCTGCTGCCCCGCTGGGTTGGGGTGCTGGTCTCGGTGTTCGCGCTGGTGGTGTTCTTCGATGGGGCCGCCCTGGGCGGGGGCTTCCTGGTGGCGAAGCTGAAGTACGGCGTGACCTTCGGGTTCTACATGGACTCGGTTCGCCAGACGCTGTCCAACCGGGACTTCGTCGCCACCCTGCTCAAGGTGATCCTGTTCTCGGGGGCCATCACCTTCCACGCGTGCCACTTCGGGCTGGGCATCCGACGCAGCCAGACTGAGATCCCCCAGGCCGTCACCCGGACCGTCGTCACGGCCCTGGTGGCGGTCTTCCTGCTGGACGGGCTCATCGCAGCCCTGTTCTATTTCTGAGCCCGGCCCATGATCGAGCTGCATGACCTCGCCCTCGCCGCCCCGGACGGCCGCCTCCTGCTCAAGGAGCTGGCGCTGGCGGTGCCTCGCGGGGGACGGCAGCTGATCACCGGCGCCAGCGGCAGCGGCAAGAGCCGCCTGCTGCAGGTGATCGCGGGTACCGAGCAGCCTCTGCGCGGGCGGGTGGCCGTGGGGGGCCGCCGCCTCTGGCCCGGGGACGGAGCCCTGGCCGGAGCTGTGGAGGTGGGGCTCGCCTTCGCCCGCGGCGGCCTGCTCTCGAACCTGAGCCTGGGGGAGAACATCGCCCTGCCTCTGCGCTTCCGGGGCCTGCCGACCACGGAGGTCGCGGCCCGGGTGGGGGCGGCCCTGGACCGCCTGGGGCTCAGCTCCGTGGCGGGTCTGCGCCCCCACGCCCTGAGCGCCTCCGCCCGCAAGCACGGCAACCTCGCCCGGGTGCTGGCCCTGGCGCCCGAGCTGATCCTGCTGGACGATCCCCTGGAGGGACTGGACTCGGCGGACCGGGCCACGGCCCTGGAGGTGATCCGGGCCTGGGAGCTGGACCCCGGGAAGACCCTCGTCATCGCCCAGGAGGAGCCCGACCCCTTCGCGGGCGCCCCCTGGCGCCGCTTCGCCATGCCGTCCCCGCCGCTCCTGCTGGAGGTGCCATGAACTTCGAAAAACAGGATGCCCGCCTGGGCCTCTTCGTGCTCCTGGCCATCGCCCTCTTCGCCGGCCTGGTGGCCTACAAGAACGCCGGTGCCGTCACCGAGCGCACCTACCCGCTGCAGGTGCGCCTGGAGCAGATGGAAGGCCTCGGGCCTGGCACGGACGTGCAGCTCAAGGGCTACCGCATCGGCGCCGTGGAGCGGGTGGACATGCGCCAGGAAGGGAAGGACTACCTGTTCGTGGCCCACCTCAACGTGCGGGAGGGCATCCAGCTCTGGCGGGGGACCCGGGCCAGCCTGGCGCCCAAGGGTGTGGGCAGCGTGATGCTGGACCTGCACCTGCCCCCGCTGGCCCAGCGGCAGGTGCTCCTGACCCCGGGCGAGGAGATCCCCGGGGATGCCGGCGTCTCCATCGCCGGCGTGATGGAGCGGGCCGACCACCTGATGGCAAGCCTCACGGCGGGAGTCGACGGCCTCCGCGCCCGGGTGGAGCAGAAGGGCCTGGGGGACCTGCTGGAGCATCCCTCCGTGCGCCAGGCCCTGCAGTCCCTGGACACCACCCTGCGGGACTTCCAGGCCCTGGCCAAGGACAGCCGCGGCCTGGTGGGCCATGCGGACCGCAGCATGGGGGAGGCGGACAAGGCCCTCGCGACGCTGGAGCAGAGCCTGACCACGGTGCGGGCGCTGCTGGACAAGCGCGGCCCCGAGCTGGACCAGATCCTGGTGAGCCTGGCCGCCACCCTCAAGCAGGCCGAGACCTTCATGGGCCGCTTCGCCGCCGAGGACCAGCCGGAGCTGGAGCAGACCCTGCACAGCCTGCGCCGGTCGCTGGCCTCCGTGGAAGAGCTGCTGCAGCTGCTCAAGCAGAAGCCCAGCCGCGCCGTCTGGGGCACCCCCAGCGAAGCCGAGCGCGAGAAGGCCCGCCAGGCCGTCGAGGCCGCCCGGAAGGCGCCGCCGAAGCCCTGATGGCCGATAGCCGACAGCCAACCCAGACCGTGGCCAGGCGCCATCACCCACGCCAAAGGTTGAGTTTCGGAGGCACCTGTCCGATCAGGTGACTGGCCCCCAACGGGCCACTGCCATCAGGTAATGATGTACCGACGCCGCACCCCACCTAACCAGGGCTGGGTTCTTTCTGCCTTTGGCAGGCTGCTGGGCCTCTTTCTATGCCTGGTCTGCCTGGGGGTTGCTCCGGCCTTGGCCCAGGAACCCACGGTGGCCTCGATGAAAGCTGCGCTGCCGGGTCTCCAGGGCCTGGAGCGGCTCACGGCGTTGGAGGACCTGGTGAGCCGGCTCGAGAGCTCTGCGCCCCAGGAGGCTCTGGCCCTGGCGGAGGAGGGCCTCGCCCTCTCGCGCAAAGAGGGCGACCTGGAGAAGGAGGCCGCCTTCCTCTCCAGGACCGCCTTCGGCTGCTCGCAGACCGGAGACTTCGCCAAGGCGGTCCAGTTCGGCCGAGAGTCTCTGGCCCTGAGCATCAAGCTCAACAACAAGGAACGCATCGCCCGGTCCCGCAGCACCCTTGGGATCACCTACGCCTTCATGGGCCTCTACAGCAAGGCGCTCGAAGAGCACCTGGAGTCGCTGCGCATCCGGGAGGAGATGTCCCTGGAGATGGCCTCGATCGTGTCCCTGAACAACATCGGGGTCCTCTACCACCGCATGGAGCAGTACGAAAAGGCGATCTCCTACTACCAGAAGATCATGCAGCGTCTGGCCCAGAAGCCGGATCCGCAGCGGCTCATCCAGACCAGGCTCAACCTCGGCTACTCCGAGTTCCGGCTGGGCCGGCTCGACGCCGCGCTGAGGCAGCATGAGGAGGCCATGGACCTCATCGGTCAGAGCAGCAACAAGACCTTCCTGGCCTATGCGGACCTGAACCTGGGCATGACCTACACGGAGCTGAAGCAGTTCGGCAAGGCCCGCCAGTGTCTCCTGGCGGCCCTGGCCGAGTATGGCAAGCAGGACCAGAAGCATGGCCGCACCCAGGTCCTGAACGCCCTGGCGCGGCTGCACGTGCTCTCGGGCCATCCGGGCCAGGCAATCGCCCGGGCCAAGGAGGCGGCGGCCCTGGCCGCCAGGATCAACGCCCAGGACGAGCTCGCGGTGAGCTACAAGCTCAGCTCCGACGCCTTCGAAAAGGAAGGCAGAGTGGCGGAGTCCTACCGCTACTACAAACTCTATGTGGCGACCAAGGAGGCCATCCACACCTCCCAGGAGGATCCTCGGGCTGCCGACATGAACATGAGCCTCATCACGCTGAGAAAGGACAGTGAGATCGAGTCCCTGAAGAAGGAGCGGGTGATCTCCTCTCTCAAGCTGGAGAAGGGGAGGTTCACGACCCTCCTCCTCCTGATCAGTCTCGGGTTCATGGTCTCGATCATCCTGATCCTCATCGCCTATAACAAGAAGATCCGCCAGAACCGGAAGAAGCTGGAAGCCGCCAACACCGAGCTGGAGCGCCTCAACTCAGAGCTGCTGGACAAGATCAACGAGATCCGCACCCTGAGCGGCCTGCTCCCGATCTGTGCGCAGTGCAAGAAGATCCGGAACGACGAGGGCTACTGGGAGCAGCTCGAGGGCTACATCTCGCAGCACTCGGCGGCCACCTTCACCCACGGCATCTGTCCCCACTGCCTGGATGACCTCTACCCCGGCACCGCCGAGCGCATCCGGGAGAAGAAGGCCGTGGCTGACCCAAAGTCCTAGGTGCCGTTCACTCCCGGCCGGTGGCGAGTCCCAGGACGCGCTCGAGTTCTGCGAGGCCGAAGGGCTTGGGCAGGGTCAGCACGGCGGGGAAGTCCGCGAGGAGGATCTTCAGGTCCGTGTCCAGGAAGCCCGTGGCCAGGATGATCCGTGCCCCGGGACGCAGCTGCAGGATGCGGGGCAGGGTCTCGGCGCCGCTGAGGCCCGGCATGTGGTGGTCGAGGATCACCAGGTCGGCCTCCAGGCCACCGCCGAGTCTGCGGAGGGCCTCCAGGCCGCTGGAGGCGGTGTCCACAATGTGGCCCAGCTGCTCCAGCATGGGGGGCAGGGTGCTGCGGATCAGGTCATCGTCGTCCACCAGCAGGATCTGGAGCGAGAGCCTGGGCGAGGGCTTGCTGGGGAGCGCCGTGGCCTTCTCCGCCGCGTCCAGGGCTATGGAGGGGAAGCCGAGGGTGATGCAGGTGCCCTCGCCGATCTTGCTCAGGATGTCCAGGGTGCCCCCGTGGGCCTTGGCCGTGCCGTACACCATGGCGAGGCCCAGGCCGGTGCCGCGGCCGGCGGCCTTGGTGGTGAAGAAGGGCTCGGTGACCCGGGGCAGGATGTCCTGGGGGATGCCCTCGCCCGTGTCCTTGACCTGGAGCATCACGCGTCCCTCCAGGATGTAGGTCCGGATCCAGAGGGTTCCCCCCCGGGGCATGGCGTCGAAGGCATTGACGCAGAGGTTCATGAAGGCGCTGCCCAGGGTGGTGGCCTCGCCCATGATCGGGGGCAGGTCCTTCTCCAGCTGCACCTCGAAGACGAAGCGCTGTCGGCTGGTGCGGATGAGCAGATCCAGTTCTTTGCGCACCAGGGCATTGAGGTCCATGACCGCGGGCTCGTGGAGCCCCTTCCGGGCGAAGTCCGTGAGGCCCTTCACCAGATTCCGGCCCCGGGTCGCGGCGTGCTCGATGGTCAGCAGGGACTTGGCCAGGGGCAGGTCCGACTCGTGTTTCAGCTGCAGCAGGGAGGCCATGCCCATCACCGCAGCCAGGACGTTGTTCATGTCGTGGGCGATGCCGCCAGCCAGGCTGCCGAGGCTGTCCAGCCGCTGGGAGTGCTGCACCTCGGCTTCCAGCTTGCGCCGCTCTGCCTCGTCCCTCCGCTGCTGGCTGAGGTCCAGGGCGAACACCAGGGTGGCGCGGCCGCCCGGCAGCTCGATGGGGACGGTCTGCACCTCGACCCAGACCTCTCGGCCCTTCAGGGTCAGCAAGGCCTCCTCGACCGGCGGCGTGGGTGCACCGTCCCGGGCCGAGGCGTGCAGGCGTTCCGCGACGATGGGCCGGTAGTCGGGGCGGATGATCTCGGAGACTTCCAGGCCGATGAGGTCCTCGGGCCGGTCGGCCTCGAGCATCCTTGCGGCGGAGGCGTTCGCCAGCAGCAGGCGACCGCCGGAGTTGATGAGCATGGGGGCGGGCGAGGACTCGAAGAGGAGGCGGAACCGGAGGGAGCTCAGCTCGAGGTCCTGGATCAGGTCTTCCTGCTTGCGGCTCGTGCTGGCCAGCCTCCGGACCCAGAGGAAGATCCCCAGGCCGCCCATGATCCAGAAGGCCAGGACCGTCAGGATGGAGACGCGCTTATGGGTCAGGCCCGCGGCGATGGGCAGCCCCACGGGCACCGTGACGCTGATGCCGCCCCGCACGTCCCCCACCTTGTAGCCCTGCTCGGCATGGCAGCGCAGGCAGCTGGTCTCCACCAGGAAAGCGCCCATGTACCGGAGCACGGGACGGCCGTTTTCCTGCCGCACTTCGGAGTAGTCCCGGGCGCCGCCCTCGAAGGCCTGGAGCGCCTTCTGCTCCCAGGGGTCCGCCGCGTTCTCGGGGCGGATCGGGTTGAGGCTGGTGATGTGGGAGGTGTGGCCGAGGTGCTCGTCACCCAGCTCATGCACCATGCGCGTGAGGTAGGCGGGGTTGACCAGGGTGAGCTTGCTGCCCACGGTGGTGGTGACATCGCGCCGGAGGTGATCCTTCAGGTAGGGATTGGGCGGGGTTATTACGTCCGCCGGCACATAGACGCCACCCCGCAGGGCCGCCCAGCGGCGGTAGACCAGGTCCTTCTGGTAGCTGTCCATGGCCCGGTTGAGGGCGATGACGCGGTCTTCCCGGGCCGAGGAATAGAGGATCAGGCCCAGGATGCCCGCCGCGACCAGGGTCCAGACACTGACCAGGACCAGGAAGGTCCTGGCCCCAGGGGCCTTGGGCGCACCGCGGAATCGGAGGGGCATGGCTGGAATCCTGGCCGGGAGGCGGAGGAACGTGCAGGTGTTCAGGCTTCGCGACCGCACCAGGCGACGAGATGGCCGGGGATGGCGCTCAGGGGCGCCTGCTCTTCCACGGCCCCGCGCATGTAGGCGACCCGCGGCATGCCGTAGACCACGCAGCTGGCTTCGTCCTGGCCCAGGGTGCGGGCGCCCTTCTGGCGCATCTGCAGCAGGCCCCGGGCGCCGTCCTCGCCCATGCCGGTGAGGATGACCCCCATGGCGTGGGCGCCGCAGGACTCCGCGACAGAGTGGAACAGGACATCGACCGAGGGCAGGTGCCGGGAGACCCGCTCCTGGCCCTGCAGGAC
>JAAXXS010000271.1 GCA_013334395.1 Holophagaceae bacterium
GAGGCTGGAAGCCGGTAGATCCGGTGGCGTGGACCGCCTGGATCGTCAGGCTGCCCTCGGGGTCGTGCCGGACCCCGAGATGGGGGGCAAGGGATTGGTAGGAACCCTGGACCCGCAGCGGGGCTGCGGTTTCCGCGAAGGCGGCGGTGAGGAAGACCAGGCAGGCGAACAGGCCCCTCAGAGGGCGAAGGCTCACGCGTTTAGCCGCAGGTTCGCAAGGAAGGCGTAGCCGACGCCGTGGCGGGCGTGGAGCGGCAGCGGCTCTGCTCCGGTCTTCAGGCGCACCTTGCTGCGTAGGCGGCTGATCTGGGTCTCCAGGCGCTGCATGCCGGGCAGGTCCATGGGCAGGTGGAGGCTCTTGAGCAGGTCGACGCGCTCGACCACTTCGCCAGGCTTCAGCGCCAGGGCCTGCAGGATGCGCAGCTCGGTGGCCGTGAGCACCACCTGCTCGCCCGAGGGCAGGTTCAGCTGGGAGTGCAGGGTGTCCAGGGTGTAACCGCCTTCGGCGGGTTGCTCCGCGCGGGGCGGGCTCACGCGCCGGTGGAGGTTCCGCACGGCGAAGGCCAGCTCGCGCAGGTCCACGGGCTTCACGAAGTAGACGTCGGCCCCGTCCTTGAGGCCCTCGAGGCGGTCCTCCAGGGTGCCCCGCGCCGTCAGCAGGATGATGCCGATGGGGGGGCCGCCTACGGCGCGCAGCCGCCGGGCGATGACCAGGCCATCCTCGCCGGGCAGGCCGATGTCGAGGACCACCACCGTGGGGCGGTGGTCGAGGAGCGCCTCGTCCAGGGCATGACCGTCTGCCGCTCCCCGGGCGTCGATGCCGAAGTGGGGCAGCCCGGTCAGCAGGATGTTGCGGAGCTCCCGGTCATCCTCGCAGACCACCAGCCGGACCGGGGCCTGGTCCGGGTCCGGCGAGGGCCCATGCTGGGTGGCGGCAGCGCTGTGGGTGGGCCTGGAAGGGGTGGTGGTGGCCATCGATCCTCCCCTCGTCTTGGACCCGGTCAGGGGCGCGTGGCTGGTTGGGTTGAGAAGCCCGGCTGATCCTTTCGGGAGCAGGGGATTCATCACCAAGGGTCACCCCGACGCAGGGGCTGCACCATACGCTTGATTACCTAGATGTCTCTTGTTTGGTGCCAGCCTGGAGTGCTGTCCCGCAACCGGTCAGAGGTGTTTGTTCAGCTCCTCCAGGCTGAAGGGCTTGGCCACCAGGGTGACGCGGGAATGGGCCGCAGCCAGGTCGATGGCGTCCTGATCGGCGCGGCCCGTGACCAGCAGCACCGGCAGGTCGGGGTGCAGGGCCCGCAGGCGCGGCAGGGTCCCGGTCCCGCCCAGCCCCGGCATGTTCATGTCCAGGATGACCCGATCGGGCTTGGGGCCAGTCTGGAGCAGCGCCAGGGCCTCCTCTCCGCTGGCGGCGGTGGTGTGCGTGTGCTCCAGGGCCGTCAGCATGGTCTGGATCGCGACCTGGGTCATCTCATCGTCATCCACGATGAGCACGCGCAGGGACTTGCAAGGGCTTGGATCCATGGTCCTGGGGCTGGGCTCGGCGGATCTGGCCGCCGGCTCGCAGGCCGGGAAGCGCATCCTCACGCAGGTGCCCTGGCCCGGCTCGCTGAAGAGCTCCAGCTGCCCCCGGTGGGCCTTCACGCTGCTGTGCACCAGGGACAGGCCCAGGCCATTGCCGCCTCCCTTGGTGGTGTAGAAGGGGTCCAGAGCCCTGGCCAGCGTCTCCTTGGGCATGCCGCAGCCGGAGTCTTCCACGCAGACTTCGATCCAGTGGTTATCGATATTCCGGGTTCTCAGGGTGAGGTTGCCGTCCTCTGGCATGGCCTCCACGGCGTTGACGCAGAGGTTCATGACGGCATGGGTGAGGGCGGCCGCATCCCCCTGGATGGGCCGCAGCTCGGTGGCCAGATCCAGCTCCAGCCGAACCTTGGCCAGGGTGCTGTGGATCAGGAGGCGGACCTCCTCGCGGAGGAGCTCGTTCATGTCCACTTCCTGGGTGTCGACCGGGCTCGTGCGGGCGAAGTTGAGCAGGGCCTTGACCATCTTCCCCCCCCGTACCGCGGCCTTCGAGATGGCGTCGAGGGCAAGGTAGGCGATGCTGCCCTTGGGCTGACTCAGGAGGGTGGCCGAGGCCAGGCCAAGGATGGCGGCCAGCACGTTGTTCATGTCATGGGCCACGCCGCCGGCCAGGACGCCGAGGCTCTCCAGCTTCTGGGACTGGGAGTCCTGCGCCTCCCGCTGGCGGGCCTGTTCCTCGGCCCGTTTTCGGTAGGTGATGTCCGTGGCCGTGCCCTGCATGCCGGTGGGTGTGCCGTCCGGGTCCTGCGTGGGTACGGCGTTGAACACCAGCGAGATCTCCTGCCCGTCCCGGGTGAGGTGCGTGGTCTCGTAGTGGCGAAAGGCGCCGCCGTTCATCCGGGCCGAATATTCCCTGGCATCCTGTGCAGCCGCAGCCACGGACTGGAAGTCGCTGAACCTCCGCCCCAGCATGTCCGCCACCCGGTAGCCGTGGGTCATCTCCCAGGCCGGATTCAGGTAGGTGAACCGTCCCTCCAGGTCGCAGCGCCAGATCAGCTCCTGGGAGGTCTCCACCAGTGCGCGGTATTTCTCTTCGCTCTCCCGGAGCTCTTCCAGCGTGCGCCGCTGCTCTGAGATATCGAGGCAGTGCCCGATGTAACCCAGGAAGGCGCCCCCGGTGTCAAAGCGGGGCGTGCCTTTGTCGATGATCCAGCGGTAGTCGCCGCTGGCGTGGCGCAGCCGGTAGTCCATGCCGAAGG
>JAAXXS010000087.1 GCA_013334395.1 Holophagaceae bacterium
ATGAACAAGCTCTTCATCCAGAGCTTCGGAACCCTCGGCATCATCACCGAGGTCACGGTGAAGCTGCTGCCCATGCCCGTGTGCCGGGCCACGGTGCTGGGTTCCTTCACAGGCTTCGCTGAGGCCGCGGCGGTCCTGGCGGAGGTGCAGGCCTCCTTCCTGCTGCCGGAGGCCCTGGAGCTGCTGGATCCCGCCGCGGCCGACCTGCTGCAGCCCACCCTTGGCCTGGAGACCTGCGGCGCCTTCACCCTGGTGGCCGGGTTCTCGGGCAGCCAGTCCACCGTGGACCGGCAGGTGCGCGACTTGGAGGCCATGGTGGCCAGCCGGGGAGGTCACACCAAGACCTTCCGGGAGGCCGAATCGGGCCGGGCCTGGACCGCCATCACCAACGTACAGGGCGGAGCTGCCCCCGATTCCCGGCGGGTGGTCTGCCAGCTGGCCGTGCCCATCGCGCGGACCGCCGGCATGCTGGTCTCGGCGCGGACCCGGGCCGCGGCGCAGGGCCTGACCGCCACCGTCACGGCCCACGCGGGCAGTGGTCTCGTGCGGGCGGCCCTGCTGCCCGGGGCCGACCAGACCGAGGCGGTCGCCCTGGCGGGTCTGGCCGCGGTCACCGAGGCGCTGCGGGAGGAGGCCGTGGGTGTTGGCGGGAGCCTGGTCCTCCTTGAAGCGCCGCCCCGGTTCAAGGCGCGGGTGGAGGCCTGGGGCAAGCCCGGGTCCAGCTTCGCCACCATGCGGCGCATCAAGACGGAGTTCGACCCCCAGGACCTCTGCAGCCCGGGGCGTTTCCTGGGCGGAATGTGATCGCGAGGCACCCATGGCAACCCCTGAACTGCTTCCCCTCTTCGACACCATCGCCCAGTGCAACCGCTGCGGCTTCTGCCAGGCGGGCTGTCCGGTCTTCCGCGTCAGCGGGGAGGAACACTCCCTGGCCCGGGGCCGGCAGTCCATCGCGCGGAGCCTCATCCTCGGCAACATGGAGCTGGGCCCCGAGGTGATCGATGCCCTGGAGGACTGCCTCCTCTGCCGGGGCTGTACGGCCCACTGCTTCCCCGGCATCAAGACCGACGTGATCGTCACGGCCATGCGCCACGCCTACCTTAAGCGCCACGGCCAGCCTGCCTGGCGGAAGCTCCTCTTCCGGAAGATCCTCTCGGACAGCGGCAAGCTCGAGAGCGCCGGCCGCATGGCGCTCTGGGCCAAGCGGCACGGGTTCGCCGCTGCAGCCCAGAAAGTCACGCGCGGCGCCACGGGCAAGCAGCTGAGGAGCGCCATCCAGATCCTCCCGCCCATGGACGCGCCCCCCTTCCTGCGCGGGGAGCACGCCCAGGTCCCGAAGCCCGACAAGGTGCTCCACCGGGTGGGCTACTTCGTCTCCTGCGGCCTCAGCTTCCAGTATCCCGAGGTGGTGGCTGCCACCCTGCGCGTGCTGGCGCGGAACGGCTGCGAGACGACCGTGCTGAACAACACCTGCTGCGGCCGTCCCGCCCACTCCTACGGGGACCTGGACGCCGCCCGGGACATCGCCCGCAAGAACGTGGACCGCATGGCCGAGGCCCTGGACTTCGACGCCATCGTCTCCGAGTGCGGGAGCTGCAGCTCCTTCCTGAAGGAATACGCGGAGCTGCTGCAGGACGATCCGGACTACGCAGGCAAGGCCGAGGCCCTCGCCAAGAAGGTGCGCAGCTTCAGCGAGTTCCTGGTGGCCGCCGACACGGGCGCCGCCATGGGCGCCCTGGCTGGCACGGTCACCTACCACGACCCCTGCCACCTCTCCAACCGCTTCTCCAAGATCACGGCCCAGCCCCGGAAGCTGCTGAAGGCGATCCCGGGCATGACCTACAAGGAGATGCCCGAGGCCGACTGGTGCTGCGGCGCTGCAGGCAGCTACACCTTCCGGCACCACACGGAGGCCAAGGGCGTCCTGGACCGGAAGATGGGCAACGTGGCCAAGACCGGCGCCCAGGTGCTGGTCACGGAGTGCCCCGCCTGCATGATGCACCTGGACTACGGCTCTCGGAGCAACGGCCTCGGCCTGAGGGTCCGGCACCTGAGCCAGGTCCTCGACGAGGCCTATCAGGCGGCCGACTGAAGCACTGCCAGGCCTTGACACCAAGAGAATCGCCCGGCTGTTGCCGGGCGATTCTCTCTGGCAGGTGAGATCTCAGCGCGCGGAAACCGCCTCGCGGAGGCCGACTTCGGTCAGGGCCTTGGCCAGGCTGGCCACGGTGCGGTCCACGTTGTGCAGCTTCTCCAGGCCGAAGAGGCCGACGCGGAAGGTCATGAAGTCTGCCGGTTCGTCGCACTGGAGCGGCACGCCAGCGGCCACCTGAAGGCCTGCGGCGAGGAACTTCTTCCCGTTCTGGACGTCGGGATCGGTGGTGTAGCTGACCACCACGCCCGGGGCCTTGAAGCCCTCGGCAGCCACGCTGGGCAGGCCGCAGCTCTCCAGCAGGACACGGGCCTTGGCGCCCAGGTCCGCCTGCTCGGCCCGCAGTTTCTCGAAGCCGTAGGCTTCCATCTCCTGCATCACGGCGCAGTCCCGGGTCAGGGAATCCGTGGGCATGGTGGCGTGGTAGGCGTGGCCGCCGCCCAGGTAGGCGTCCATGATTGCGGACCACTTCTTGAGGTCGCAGGCGAAGCTGGTGCTGGTGGTGGCCCCCATCACTGCCTTGGCCCGCTCGGAGAGCATCACCATGGCGGCGCACGGCGTGCCGCTCCAGCCCTTCTGGGGGGCGCTCACCAGCACGTCCACGCCCAGGGCCTCCATGTCGATCCACATGCAGCCCGAGGCGATGCAGTCCAGGACGAACAGCCCGCCGACCGCGTGGGCTGCATCGGCCGCGGCCTTGATGTAGCTGTCGGGGAGGATGATGCCGGCGGCGGTCTCCACATGGGGCGCGATGACCACCGCGGGCTGCTCGGCGGCGATGGCGGCGACGACTTCGGCGATGGGGGTCGGCACCCAGGGCGCCTGCGAGCCGGTGCCAATGCGGCGGGCCTTGAGCACGACGTGGGAGGACGGGATGCCGCCCATGTCGAAGATCTGGGTCCAGCGGAAGCTGAAGAAGCCATCCCGGATCACCAGGGCCTTCTTGCCCGTGGCGAACTGGCGGGCCACGGCCTCCATGCCGTAGGTTCCACCACCGGGCACGATCACGGCGTTCGGGGCGTGGTAGACCTGCGTCAGGATGCGGTTCATCTCTCGCATCACCTGCTGGAACTTCTTGGACATGTGGTTCAGGGAGCGGTCGGTATAGACCACCGAGAATTCAAGCAGCCCGTCGGGATCGACGTTGGGAAGCAGTGCAGTCATGGCGATTCCTCCTGAGAGTGGAATTAGAGCCAGTTGATGTCGGTGCCGGTCGGCAGGTGGGGAGCGAAGATCGAAAGGAACTGTAGGTCCTCATCCGGGGCCTTGGTGCTGTGGACGATGCCCCGGGGGCACACGTGCACGTCGCCGACCTTGACCGCCTTCCAGTCGCCGTTGATCAGGAGCTCGCCACGCCCCCCGGTGATGACCACGACTTCGTCGCACACCGTGTGGAAGTGGGCCGCGATGGTGGAGCCCTTGACGAGGGTGCGGATCATCAGCTGAGTCCGCGGGGAGTCGAAGGCAAGGTGGCTGTCCACCCCGGTGTCGGGCAGGGTCCGACCCGCGTGATGCTCTTCCAGGTGGACGAGAACGCTCTCGCCGGGAGTGGAGTCGATAAGGCCTTTCAGATCCCCAGGCGCGTAAGCCAGCATGAGGCACCTCCTAAGGCCCTAAGGCTGGACCTGATGCGCTTTGAATACAAGTCCATCAAGAAAGGAAATCCTGCAGAGGCAGGGGAGTGGGCCAGGACGCTTCCGGAGAAGGGCTCTGCTTCTCCCTCCAATCCTGCCTTCGGCATTGAAAAGGGCGGCTTTCGCCGCCCTTTTCTGGGACAGAAGAGGCCGTGGCCCCGCTTTGGCTAGAAGAGGAACCGCACACCCAGTTGGGTGCGGCGGGGCGCGTAGAAGGTCTGAGCCCGGCCAAGGTTGGCAGTGTGCACGCTGCTCTGGATGTTGTAGCCCGTCTGCTTGTTGAAGACGTTGTACACATCCACCATGCCTTCCAGCTTGAAGCGCTTGGTCTTCCAGAAGATCTGGGTGTAGCTCAGGTCCACGAAGTAGTGAGGGGCCGTGGTGCGCGACCCAGCAGCTTCAGCGTAGCGGTTGGTGTCACTGGTGCTGTTCAGGTTCTCAGCAGCCTTGTCGGCGGCGTAACCCGCAAAGGCGTAGTCCTGGTACTGCCAGGGCTGACCGGACTGGTAGTTGAAGTAGGCGCCCAGCTGACCCTGCCAGAAGAACTTGTAGGTGCCAAAGAGTTTCAGCTTGTGCCGCCGATCGCCGGAGAGGTTGCCATACTTGTTGTTCCAGACCTGTCGCCCCCAGTCGTCCGCGATGTTGGAGGAGCCGACGAAGACGTTGGAGTCATTGGCGGTGGTGGTCGAGGAGTTGTCCTGGTCAAAGTTGCCGTAGTAATGGCTCCAGGAGTAGGAGAGGTTCAGGTAGGCGTTGGTGCCCTTCCACTCAAGCTCCATGCAGGCTTCGTAATACTTGGTGAAGGCGCTGTCCAGCTGGGCCACGACGAAGGAGTTGTTCTGGTTCGCCGTGCTGAGGGCCTGGCCCTGCAGCTGGTTCAGCATCACGTTCAGGTTGGGGATGTAGTAGGCCTTGGGGATGCCGGTTGGCGTGGCGAACATGACCCGGGCGCCGTTGTTGGTGTCTTCCCAGAAATTCACACTGTGCCGGTAGCGGCCGTAGATGCGTCCGCTCCAGCCATCCCCCAGGTCCTTGGTGGTGCCGATGAGGAACTCGTCTGTGTGGCGGGGCTTCATGTTCGCCTGCCAGAGCTTGCCTGTGGAGGAAGCGTCCGTCGCGTGGTCCACCTGGCGGCCGGTAGCGTCGAAGTAGACGTTTACGGTTGCGGCAAGGTTGCGGTCCCAGGAGGAGGCGCGGGGCAGGGAGGACACGGACGGGACGAAGCGGGCGTAGTTGGCGTAGACCGTGTCTTCCTTGGCGTAGTTATAGGTGATGCCCAGGCGGGGCTGGAGGGTGTCGGCGGCCTTGACCTCGTGCTCCAGGTATTTATTGCCGCGGGCCTGGACATAACCGGAGACCGTACTGGGATCCTCGCGGAGGCCCGACCCGTAGAGCTTGTCGTTGCTGATGACCAGACCCACGTTGAAGGTGAACTTATTCCACTTGATCTTGTCGTTGATCTCGTAGTTCAGGGTCACGTACTCGGAGTGGATGGTGGGCACGCCTGAGATGCCTTGCTGGTTCACAGCCGCCACGAAGTAATAGGGGGACAGCGTGTTGGGCGAGGTTGAGGGGCTCGTCGTGAAGGCGCCAACTGCGGAGATGGACCCCCAGCCATTGGAAATGCGGTAGAGGTCTTCCATCTCCTTCGACCACTGGACTCCGGCGTGGAATGTGTGGGTCACGGAAGCGCCCCAGGTGGCGTCGTAGGCCAGCTCGTAGTTGCGCCGGAAGAAGTTCTGGTTGTTGATCTGGTTGTAGCCGCCGACGGTGCCGCCACCCGTGGCGACGCCTGCACTGTTCAGGTAGCCGTACTTGGTGATGATCGGGGCGACGAAGGCATTGTAGGTCGCCTGGGCCACGGTGCCGGGCACGGGGACCTTGAACTGCCCCTGGGTATCAAGGGCCGTCACGTCGAGGCTGCCCGTAAAGGAGGGCCGGGCACTGGAGAGGTAGTCCGGATGATCGGCGCTCTTGAAGATGAAGTTGGTGGTCTTGAAGTTGAGGAAGCTGTTGGGGGTCACGTTCCAGGTGGCCTCCAGGGTGGCGATCTTCATCTTGGTATTGCCACCCTGGCCGGTGGTGGCCGCGAAGGCGGATCCACCGTAGCCCGAGTGGTTGACCGTGTCGTCGGAGTCGCGCAGGCTGGCGTGGATCAGGATGTTCTGGGTCGGCGCGTAGGTCAGCTTGCCGAAGTATTCCTTCCGTGTCTCCGAGTAGTCGGGGGTCGTCCCGTAGTTGTTGGCACTGTTCTGCTGGCTGACCGTTGGGCGGTAAAAGGAGAGGAAGTAGAAGAGCTTGTCCGTCAGGATCGGCCCACCCACGTTGAGGATCGCATAGGTCTTCGTCTGCTCGTAGATGGCGGCTGAAGTGTAGTTGCGTCGAGCCACCAGGCTGTTCGGGAGGGTCTGGTAGGAGAGCTCGCCGGTCAGGGTGTTCGTGCCGGACTTGCTGATGGAGTTGATGCTGTAGCCCGCGGAGCGGTTGAAGCCCACTGCGTCGGCGCCGCCCTTGCTGATGGTGATCTGGTCGATGTCGTGGCCCGAGGGCTGGGAGGACATCGTTCCATACATGGGCAGGTTGACGTTCACGCCGTCGAACTGGTGCACGTTGTCCTGGCCGCTGCCGCCGGCGCTGGGGCCACGGACCGAATCCTGGGTGTACATGACGCCGGGGATGAGCTTGATCAGGTCGCGATAGTCCTGGCCCACGGGAAGGGCGCTCATCGTCTCGGAGCTGAAGGAGGTCTTGAGCTCGGCCGAGGTGGCATCCACCAGGCTGGCCTTGTCGGCCACGACTTCCACCTGGGCGCTGGCGACGGTTGCGTCAACCAGGGTCACGTTGGCGGTGGTGTTCTGGCCGAGAACGACCGTGATGCCGCGCTTCTGAGTGGCCTTGTCGGCCTGGGTGTAGGTGAGCACATACTCACCGGGGGGCAGGAAGGGCAGGCGGTAGTCGCCGGCTTCGTTCGTGGTCACCCGCCGGGGCTGGGGCAGCACGTTGCCGGTCACATCGATGCGAACCCCGGCAAGGGCCTGGCCCTTCTTCCCCGTCAGCTTGCCGGAGATGGATCCTGACTGCTGGGCCATGGCCGGCAGCGCCACCAGAGTCAGCGCCAAGGCGCTCCAATACCGCTTATGCATCACGTTCTCCTAAATAGGACCTGAGGGTGGTAAATTATGGCCCCTCATGAGTTGGAAATGGGAATCGCTGATCTAACTGTATACGGCAGCCTAGGCCTTTTGGATCTAAAAAACGAAAGCAGTAGTAGAGACAGTGTCTCAATTCTCGCCTTTCTGACATCTGGCTGAAGGCGTGGTGTGGTTTTCGTGAAAGAAAATGTTCAAACATCAGATGCTGGCTCGGTCGCGGTGAACCATTGTTCACGCACGACTCGGCTGACATTCCCGACCAGGATCGTCACGGCGCTGCCGATGAAGGTGTGCCAGGTGAAGTCGATGCGCGTGAAGGCCAGGACCGCCACCATGGCCAGCAGGCCAGCGATGAAACCCAGCGTGGCATCGACCTGTCGGGTCCGCTTGAAGAAGAGCCCCAGGAAGAAGGTGCCGAGCAGCCCGCCGTAGGTGACCGATGCGATCTTCAGGCCGAGCTCCACCACGGGATTCTTCGTGTTCGTGAAGAGCATGGCCCCGCCGATGAGCAGCAGGCCCCAGAGCAGCGTGAAGATGCGGGACCAGCGGACTTCCCCCCGCTCATCCAGTGCGCGGCCCCAGGCCGTGGCCTTGAACAGGTCGAGGTAGGTCGCGGAGGCCAGAGAGCTGATCGAGGAGGAGAGGGTGCCCATGGCGGAGGCGAGCACCCCCGCCACCACCAGGCCGGCGACGCCGGTGGGCAGGTTCTCGACGATGAACTTGGGGAAGACCTCGTCCGAGGCGCTCAGTCCGAGCTGCTGGACGGTGACGCCGCCATAGAAGGCATAGAGGCACAGCCCCAGCACGAGGAAGAACCCGAACTGCAGCAGGATGAAGGTCGCGTCGAGCATGAGGGCGCGCTGGCTGTCCCAGCGGGTCCTGCAGCCCAGGAGCCGCTGCACCAGCAGCTGATCGGTGCCGTGGGAGGCCATGGTCAGGAAGGTGCCCCCGAGCAGGCCGCCGAGCAGGGTGTAGGGGGTCATGAGGAAACCTGCCAGCGTGGTGCCGGTGTGGCCGTTGAGGACGGCAAACTTGTTCTGCCCGTTGGCGGTGGCGAAGGCGACTACGTCGGACCAGCCATGGGGGAGGTGCTGCAGGATGATCACCATGGCCGCCACCGCGCCGCCCAGGTAGATGAACAGCTGCACCACGTCCATGGCCACCACGGCCTTCAAGCCGCCGAGGTAGGTGTAGGCGAGGGTGAACCCACCGATGAGCAGGATGCTCGTGGGGTAGTCCAGGCCGGTGATGAGGTGCACGGGGATGGCCGTCGCGAAGAGGCGCACGCCGGACGCAAGCACCCGCGTCAGGATGAACACGGAGGAGGCCAGCCGGCGCAGCGAGAGGCCGAACCGCTTGCCCAGGAAGTCGTAGGCGGTCTCCAGATCCCCCCGGTAGTAAGCCGGAATGAACACGACGCTGACGATGAGCCGGCCGATGAAGTAGCCGACCACCAGCTGCAGGAAGTAGAGGTTCCCGGTGAAGGCCAGGCCCGGAATGCTGATGAAGGTCAGGGTGCTGGTCTCGCTGGCCACGATGGAGAAGCCCACGGACCACCAGGACATCTCCTTCCCGCCCAGGAAGTAGTCCCGGGAGGAGCGCTGCCGGCCCGAGATCAGGACGCCGGCCACGGTCACCCCCACGAGGTAGACGGCGACGATGACATAGTCGAGCAGCGCGAAACCCACGGGCAGGATCCTTGTGGCAGTGAGGCTCCAGGGTGGCACAGCGTGGCGTGTGGGCTGAGAGAGATCAGCCTCCAGCGCTCAGCCAGCCGCCTGCCGAACCCTGGCCACCCAGTCGTTCCAGGCGACCAGATCGAAGGCGACGGGCCGATGCGGGCCCAGGGTGCGCCGGTAGGTCTGGCCCGCTTCCACGGCGCGGCGCACCAGCTCATCCGGCAGCGCCCGCAGCGCCGCCACGGTGCCGTCCAGCGCCGCCTGGGACTGGCAGACCAGCAGGCCCAGGTGGCCCGCTTCCAGGGCCAACCGGATCCGCTCCGGCCAGGGCCAGGCCGCGACGCCGCCCATCTCCAGGTCATCCGTGACCCAGGCGGCCTGGACGCCCCAGGGGTTCCCGGCCACGTGGTCGCGGTGGAGGCTGGCGGGCAGGTCGCCGGTCCAGGGGGTGCGGACGTGGGCGACCATCACCAGGCGGTCCGGGCGGGCCAGCTTCTGGAAGGGCAGCACCGCTCGCGTGATGGCCTCGGGATCCGTCAGCTCGGGCAGGGCGTGGTGGCTGTCCACCCGCGTGCCGCCCAGGCCGGGAAAGTGCTTGAGGCAGCCCTTCACGCCCTGGCCTTCGAGACCGCGCAGGAAGGCCTCGGCCGCTTCGGTGGCCTCCCCGGGATCGGCGGAGGCGCGCCGGTCCCCCAGGCCCGTGCCCGGGATCCCGTCGTGCAGGTCCACCAGGGGCGCGAAGTCGATGTTGAAGCCCAGCAGGCTGAGCCCCTCGCCCCAGAGACGTCCCCAGGCCTCGGCGCCGGTGGCGCCGGAGGTTGTCCAGATCTCGCGGAAAGACGGCGTCTCGCCCACCCAGGTCTTCAGGCGCGAGACGGGACCACCTTCCTGGTCGATGGCCATGGCGAGCGGAACCTCCTGGCCCCAGCGGGCGTGGAGTTCCGCGATCAGGGCGTGGCAGCGGCCGGGTCCTCGCACGGGGTCGGGATCGAAGTTGCGGGCGAACATCACCACGCCGCCTGGCACCAGGGCGGTGGGGACTTCTGCGGCATCCTGCGCATGGACACCCATCCAGATCGTGCTTCCGAAGTCAGCGAACAAGCAACCTCCCGGGGGCCTCGGCCGAGACAGGAGCGCACGGACCGCACCCCGAAGCCTACCGGGATCGCACCCGCGCCTCAATGCGGGCAGGGCTGCATCCCCGCGCGGGGACGCGTCGAAATGGCACTCGCCATGGCCCCTGATCGCCTGTTAGGTTTTTTTTATGCACCGCCCCGCCGCGCTCCACCTGCCCGACTCCACGAAGGCTGCCCTCGCTGGCCGCAGCGCGGCTTCTGCCAGGAGCTCGGCTTGAGCCGCATGCTGGTCGAGGCCCGAGAGGCGCCCTCGGCGGTGGCCCGGCTGCTCGACCCGAGCGATCTCAGCTACGAGGCCTTCGGCGCGTTCCTCCGGGAGCAGCCTCCGACGGGCATCCTAACTCTCGCCCGGGGCAGCTCGGACCACGCGGCCCAGCACACGGCCTACCTCATCATGGCGCGCCTGGGCCGGCTGGTGACCTCGCTGCCGATGTCGCTGGTGACGCTCTACCACGCGAACCTGGCCAAGCCGG
>JAAXXS010000272.1 GCA_013334395.1 Holophagaceae bacterium
GCGCCGCCGAGGTGCGTGGCGGTGAGGGCGCTGCGGTCCGGGGCGAAGGTGCCGTCCTGGAGCTGCTGGGCCACCTTGCGGTAGGCGTCGCGGAAGGGCAGGCCCCCCTGCACCAGGACGTAGGCCTGATGGGCGGCGTAGAGCTCATCGGACGAGGCCGCGGCGGTGGCGTCGGCCTGCACCTGCAGCGCGGGCAGCAGGGGCTTCAGCACCGCGAAGAGATCGTCGGCGCTGCGCAGGGCGCTGACCAGGGGCCGCTTCAGCAGCTGCAGGTCCCGGTGGTAGCTGGAGGGCAGGCCGGCGGCGAGCTGCTCGAGCAGGCCCGCGGCGCCCCGCAGCTCGCGGCAGCGGCCCCGGGCCAGCTCCACGACATCGGGGTTCTTCTTCTGGGGCATGATGCTCGAGCCCGTGGTGTAGGCGTCGGGCAGCTTGAGGAAGCCGAACTCCTCGGTGCTATAGAGCGACACGTCCCACAGGAACTTCTCCAGGACGCCGCCGGTGGAGGCGGCCCACTGGAGCAGGGCGACCTCATGGCGGCCCCGGCTGTTCTGCACGTCGATGGGGCTGCGCTGGACCTTCGAGAAACCGAGCAGCTTCGCCGTGAGGGCGCGGTCGATGGGCAGGGGCACGCCGAAGCCCGCAGCGGAGCCCAGGGGGCAGCGGTCCAGGCGGCCGTAGACGCCCTGGAGCGCTTCGAGCTCTTCAAGCAGGCCCTCGGCGAAGGCCGTGGCCCAGAGGCCGAAGGTGCTCGGCATGGCCCGCCGCAGGTGGGTGTAGCCGGGCAGGGGCGTGTCCCGGTGGGTCAGGGCGAAGGCCAGGAAGGCCTCGGCCAGGTCCGCGACCCGCAGGCCCAGGCGCACCAGGGCGTCGCGCTGGTAGAGGCGCAGGGCGAGAATGACCTGGTCGTTGCGCGAGCGGCCCAGGTGGATGCGGGCCCCGGCAGCGCCGAAGCGCTTCGTGAGGTCCGCCTCGATGGCGGTGTGGCAGTCCTCCATGGCCACCGGAATGGCGAAGCTCCCCTGCCGCGCGGCATCGGCGATGTCGCGCAGGCCGCCCACCAGGGCCTCGGCGTCCGCCGCGGGGATCAGGCCGGTGGCGGCCAGCATCTTGGCGTGGGCCGCGCTGCCCAGGGCGTCCCAGGCCACCAGGGCCAGGTCCGTGTCCGGATCCTCACCCACGGTGAAGCGGTGGATGGCCTCGTCCAGAGGCACGTCCTTGGCCCAGAGCCGGCCGGGTTCACTCATGGGTCACCTGCAGGGAGAAGAAGAGCGTCGCCAGCTGCTGGTAGAAGGCGGCGCCGGCCTCGATCTCGGCCAGGGTGATGTGCTCGTTGGGGCGGTGGCTGCGGAAGGTGTCGCCGGGGCCCACCTTGACCGTGGGGATGTCGCCCAGGAAGGCCCAGTCCGAGGTGGTGCCAGAGCCAACAGGACCGGCCTTGCCCGCGGCCTGGAGGGCGGCGCGGACGATGGCCTGCCGGGGATCCGTGGACTTGGGCAGGTAGCGCTTGGAGTGGATGGCGACCTGGCTCTCCAGGCGCCCCTGGAAGTCCGCCGCCAGCTCGTCGTGGTCCTGGTCCGGACCCGTGCGCAGGTCGATGAAGAACTCGCAGGCGTCGGGCACCTGGTTGCGCCAGAGGCCGCCCTGGATCTGGGTGACCTGGGCCTTCTGGGAGCCCAGGAGCTGGTGGGGGGGGAACTCCATGGCGGCCACGCGGGTGATGTCCCGGGCGGCCTTGTGGATGGCGTTCTCGGCGCCCAGCATCTGGGCGTTGGCCACGTGGCCGCTCTGGCCACGGGCCGTGCACTTCAGCACTAGGAGGCCGCGCTGGGCGGCGCAGACGCGCAGGCCCGTGGGCTCGCCCACCACGGCGCCGTCGAAGTGGCCCAGTTCGCCCAGGATGGTGGCGATGCCGTTGCCGCCCGTCTCTTCCTCGGCGGTGAGGGCCACGGTGACTTCGCCCTCCAGGGACTGCTCGGACAGCTCGAAGGCCGCAAGGAGGATGGAGGCCACGGAGGCCTTGGCGTCGTTGGCGCCCAGACCCTGGAGGCGGGTGCCGTTCCAGATCGGGGTGAAGGGATCCCCCTCCCAGCCCGCGCAGGGCGGGACGGTGTCGAGGTGGGAGTTCATAAGCAGCCGCTTGCCGCCCGTGGCGCCGAAGCTGAACCACAGGTTGTGGTCCTGCCGGTGCACCTGGAAGCCGCGGGCGGTGAGCAGGTCCTGGAGCAGGTCCGCGATGGCGCCTTCGCCGCCGGAAACGCTCGGGGTGCCGACCAGCAGGGTGATGAGCTCGGCGGGGTTCATCCGGCCACCGCCGCGACCGGGGTTGGGATGATCATGGTGCCGCTGCCCTCGTTGGTGAAGACCTCGGCCAGCAGGGCGTCCGGGAGGAGGCCGCTGACGATGTGGGCGCTGGCCACGCCGCTGGCGAGCGCAGCCCGCACGGCCGTGAGCTTGGGCCGCATGCCGCCGCTGATGGCGCCCTCCTTCTCCAGGACAGCCAATTCGTCCAGGGTGGCGTGGGGGATCAGGGACGAGCTCTTGTTCACGTCCTTGAGCAGGCCCGGGACCGAGAGCAGGAAGAAGATCTTCTCGGCGGCCAGGGCCGAGGCCAGGCTGGCGGCGATGGTGTCGGCGTTGGTGTTGTAGATGGCGCCGTCGGTGCCGCCGGAGAGGGGCGCCACCACGGGCACGAAGCCGCCTTCCAGCAGGTGGGTGAGCACCCGGGGATCCACGGAGTCGATGTCGCCCACCAGGCCGAAGTCCACGAGCACGGGCTC
>JAAXXS010000273.1 GCA_013334395.1 Holophagaceae bacterium
GTGGTGTTGAGGGTGTAGCCGTGCATGATGTCGACGCTGGCGACATCATTGGTGTTGTGGCAGACCACGCAGGACTCTTTGGTGGTGGTCACGGGGCCAGCAGGGCCCGTGGCGCCGGTGGCGCCGGTCGCGCCGGAGGCGCCGGTCGCGCCAGTCGCGCCAGCAGTGCCGGCCGCGCCGGTGGCGCCGGTCGCGCCGGTGGAGCCGTCTTTGCCGTTACAACCGATCAGCACGAGGGCGATCGCTGCGGTGGCGAGCAGGCCGCAGAGCTGTTTCAGAGGACGATGCTTCATGTTCCATTCTCCCTTGGTGGTGGTGGTGAAGTTGCAGATGGGTGGGGTGAACTGCGGGTTGCGACTCAGGGGTTGGTCAATCGGATAGGCACCCCCTGTAGAGCTGGAAGGACAATGTCACTCAGTAATGGCGATGCCAGTGTCACAAACGAAGCTAGACCCATCCGGGACCTGGCTCAACAAGAACTGGAGCTGGACATGACACACCAGATGGTTATATGGCATCACGCAAAATCGATTTGTGACACCATTCAATAATTTTATAAATTAATTAAATTCAAAATTTATGAAACATTGATTTAAGAAAAAACAGCTATTTGTAAGTTCAAAATGAAAAAATGAATCCGGAAAGGATGACCGAGTTGTGACTTTGGCCACACCTCTGTCCGGAAAAAGTTCCCGCCCCCGTCGAGAAATCGCGCACCCGCCCCTCGGCACCGGTCGTCCCAGGCCCGGGCTGCCACCGGGGTGACGGGCACCCGCACGGGGGTTTCCTCCCGTGTGATCCCGGACACCTGCCGCGCCCGACATACTTTCCTGTTGGAAAAGATGGAGGTTCGCATGATCGACGGCACCCTGGCCCTGGGAGTGGAGGCGGTGGGCTGCGCAGCCTTCGACGCCGGCATCAAGGGCGCCTTCGGCTATCCGGGCACGCCCTCCACCGAAGGCTTCGAGTTTGTCGAGGCCATGATCCGGACAGCACCCGAGGGGCGCGTGGCCCAGTGGGCCGCCAACGAGAAGGTGGCCTACGACCTGGCCCTGGGCGTGAGCTACACCGGGCACCGGACCTTGGTGACCATGAAGCACGTGGGCCTGAACGTGGCCCTGGACGCCTACGCCAACTCGGCCCTCACCGGCGTGCGCGGCGGCCTGGTGCTGCTGGTGGCCGACGATCCGGGCATGCACAGCAGCCAGAACGAGCAGGACAGCCGCCGGCTGGCCGAGTTCGCCTGGCTGCCCTGCCTGGAACCCAGCACGGTGCAGGAGTGTTATGACTTCACGGTGCGGGCCTTCGACCTCTCCGAGGCCCTGGGCGTGCCCGTCATGGTGCGGCTGGTCACGCGCCTGGCCCACTGCCGCGCGGCCCTGACCCGGCAGCCGACCCTGGCCCCCACGGGCCTGGGGGTGGTGCCCCGGGAGAGCGTCCAGGACTGGGTGCTGATCCCCTCCAACGCCCGCCACCGCTACGTGGATTTGCTTGCGAAGCAGCCCCGCCTGATCCAGGAACTGACGACCCTGAACCGCCTGACCCCCGGCAGCAGCCGCCGGGGCGTGGCGCTGGCGGGCATGGGGCGGGCCTACTTCCAGCAGCTGGCCCTGGAGCACCCGGCCCTGGCCGCGCTGACCCGCCTGGAGATCGCCGCCTACCCCGTGGACCCCGCCCTGGAGGCGGCCTTCCTGAGCCAGGTCGATGAGATCTTTGTCTTTGAAGAGGACTACCCGGTGCTGGAGGCCCCCCTGGGCCTGCGCGGCACCTGCCAGGTCCATGGCCGCCTGGACGGCTCCGTCCCCCGCACCGGCGAGCTCACCCCTCGGCAGCTGAAGGACGCCCTGGAGCTGGCAACCGAACCAGGCAAGGCCCCCAGCAGGCTCGACCTGCCCGTCCGTGCCCCCCGCCTCTGCGATGGCTGCGGCCACCTGGACGCCTTTGACGCCCTGCAGGAGGCCCTGCGCGGCCTCGGCCTACCCGACACCCGCGTCTTCGGCGACATCGGCTGCTACACCCTGGCGGCCCAGGAACCCATGAACGCCCTCCACGCGGTGGTCGAGATGGGCGCCAGCATCAGCATGGCGGTGGGTGCAGCGCTCGCCGGGCAGGCGCCCACGGTAGCGGTCATCGGCGACTCCACCTTCGGCCACAGCGGCCTGCCGGCCCTGCTCACGGCCGTGGACTCCGGCGCGAACGTCACGATCCTGATCCTCGACAACCGGGTGGTGGGCATGACGGGCCAGCAGCCCAGCCAGGCCCTGGACCGGGTCGAGCGCATGGTGCTGGGCATGGGCCTTCCCGCAGCCCAGGTCCAGGTGCTGTTGCCTCTGCCGCGGCAGCTCTCGCTCAACGTGCAGGCCGTGCAGGAGGCGCTGCAGCACCCCGGCCCCTCGGTGCTGGTGTTCCGGCGGGAGTGCATCCAGTCCCTGCGCCGGGGCGTCCTGAAGGAGCATGATCGTGATGAGAAGGCCCGCCTCGAGCAGGCCTGCTGCAGCCCGGAGGTGCAGCCATGAGCCAGCCCCGCGTCCACGGCATCGTCCTCTGCGGCGTCGGCGGCCAGGGTGTCCTGTCCCTGGCCCAGATCGTCCTCGAGGCCCTGCGCCGCAGCGGCCTCTTCACCCTGCAGTCGGAGATCCACGGCATGAGCCAGCGCGGCGGCAGCGTCCACGCCCAGGTCTGCTACGCCGACGTGCCCCTCAGCTCGCCCATCATCGACGAGGGCAGCGCCGAGCTGCTCATCGCCCTGGAGCCCCT
>JAAXXS010000007.1 GCA_013334395.1 Holophagaceae bacterium
CCACGATCTGGCGCTGCTCGTTCATGATCACGGCGTAGGTGTCCACAGCCTCGAGCACCGCCCGGGCCACGAGATCCCCGAGGCAGAGCTCGGCCTGCCCAGCCACCTCCGTGGGCGTCGCCCTGCCCGGCGAAGCAGAAGAGGACTCCTGCTCGCGCGGAAGCCTGTCCTCTTGCATGGTTGCCTCGTGACTCAAGTATGCCCTGGAGTCACTCAGGAAAAAACCATTCTCCACCGACAGGTCAGAACCGCAGCTGCTGCCACCCTAGACGAAGGATCAAGGCGGTCACGACGCCGATGAACACCCCCCGCACCCAGCGGCTCCCCTTGTTCAGGGCCACGTGGGCGCCCAGGTAGCCGCCCACCCCGTTGGCGGCGGCCATACCCAGGGCCACCGAGGGCAGCCAGCTTCCCTGCCCGACGAAGAGGACCATGGCGGTCAGGTTCGAGGCCCAGTTGACGCTCTTGGCCAGGGCCGAGGCCCGCAGGAAGTCCGAGCCCAGCACGGCCACGAAGAGAAATATCAGCACCGAGCCGGTCCCCGGGCCGAAGAAGCCGTCGTAGAAGCCCAGGGCCAGAGCGATGAGGGCCGCCAGCCCCCGCCGGTGGTTGAGACCGAAGCGCGGCGCATGCAGCTGTCCCAGGTCCGGCTTCAGCAGGGTGAAGGCCAGCATGGCCACCAGGAGGCCCAGCATCACCGGGCGCAGGAAGTCCCCGTGCACCCGATAGGTGAGCCAGACGCCGGCGGAGGCCCCCAGCCCTGAGGCCAGGACCGGTCCCACCATCTCCCGCCAGGCGAGGGTGCCGGAGCGCAGGAACTTCCCCGCCGCCATGCTCGAGCCCGCCACGGCCACCACCTTGTTGGTGCCGAGCAGGGTGGGCAGCGGCGTGCCCACCGGCAGGGCGAGCATCAGGGCGGGCACCGTGATCAGCCCGCCGCCGCCCACGATGGCGTCGATGAAGCCCGCCAGCAGCGCGGCGAGCATGAGGAGGAGCAGGACCGGGAGGCTGGGCACCGGGGGCGATCAGACTTTGAGGATCTCCACTTCCTTGTGCTTCATGGCCTCGTCGATCTCCTTGATGTGGGCGTCAGTGAGCTTCTGGATGTCCTCGAGGGTCTTCTTGGCCAGGTCCTCGGAGATATGGCCTTCCTTGAGCTTCTCCAGCTTCTTCACGTCCTCGTTGGCGTCGCGGCGGATGTTGCGCACGCCGGTCTTGATCTCCTCGCCGAGGCGGTGCAGCACCTTCACCAGGTCCCGACGGCGCTCCTCCGTGAGCATGGGGATGGGCAGGCGGATCACATTGCCGTCATTGGAGGGGTTGATGCCCAGGTCGGACTTGAGGATGGCGGTCTCGCAGGCCTTGATGGCGCTCTTGTCGAAGGGCTGCACGACGAGCATCCCGGCCTCGGGCACGGAAACCGTGGCCATCTGGTTCAGGGGGACGGTGGACCCGTAGTAGTCCACATGGACGTTGTCCAGGAGGCTGGCGTTGGCGCGGCCGGTGCGGATGGTGGCCATCTCCTTCTTGAGGGCCTCCACGGACGAATGCATCCGGCGCTTGGTCTCCTGCAGGATGGCATCGGTTGTCTGGGCGGTCATGGGCACCTCGAGAGCGTCGGGAAGGCTTCCTTTATACCCCAGGATGGCCTTGGTCACCGAGCGAGCCCGTGAAGGGGGAGGTCCATTGGGCGGAGCTCGGGCCGGTTCAGGACCACTCGTTCCTCCAGCCCGATCCCGGGACAGACCCTGGATGGGGGAGACCCGGGCAGCACACGTTACACCACCCAAGCGAGGTCGCTCTGAGGGCGCCGCGCAGCGGGGGACAAGGACGGTTGCATCCAGCGGCTTCCCATGGCTCAGGCCCAGCGCTTCCGGCGACCAAGTCCCCACCCGGGAGACAAGCCCCTGGCTATGATGGGTCCTGTTCTCCCTGAGCACGTTTGGATTGCATGGTAAAATACCAACCTATCTGGAGGTTCTGATGCGCACCTTCCACCTGCTGGCTCCTCTCGTGTCCCTGGCCCTGGCTGCCGCACCCGGCACCACCGAGATGCTCCTCACCAGCGCCGATGGCTTTGCCCTCAAGGGCACCCTCACCTTGCCTGCAGTAAAGGGCAAGGCCCCCGTGGTCATCCTGGCCCATCAGTTCCGCACGGATCGCGCGGGCTGGGCGCCTCTGGCCGAGCGGCTGGCGGCCCGGGGCATCGGCACCCTGGCCCTGGACCTCCGCGGCCACGGCGCCAGCACCCTGAAGGGCGGCGCTGAGGTGAGTGTCACCGGCGATTTCATGGCCTCGGCGAAGGCCGTGGGCTTCGACAGCATCCCCGCCGACCTTGCCCAGGCCGCGGTCTGGCTGCGCAGCCAGCCTGGCGTGGACGGCCGCCGCATCGGCCTCGCGGGTTCAAGCGTGGGCGCCTTCGCGGCGCTCTTGGCCGCCCCGCAGGTCAAGCCCGTGGCCATCCTCACCCTCAGCCCCGCAGGCACCGGCGCCTTCGGCGAGGGCGCCCGCGAGAAGCTCAAGGGCGCCCTGCTCGAAGCAAAGGCTTCAACGCTGGTCCTGGCCGCCGCCGAGGACAAGGACGCCTACCAGAACGCCCAGAGCCTGGCGAACCAGCCCGGTGTGGCCCTCAGCCTCAGGGAGGGCAAAGAGCACGGCTTCGCCTTCTTCAAGGACCACGCCGACCTCATGGCCGTCTTCTTCGGCGAATACCTCACCTACCACCGCACCGGACAGAAATACGTCCAGCCCGTGAAGGAAGTGGCCAAGCCTGCCACCGACCCTGCCAAGTAGCCCCAACAGGAAAGGGCCGCCGATGCGAGACGCATCGGCGGCCCTTCTCATTCATCATGCAGAGCTTCCTAATGGAACTGCTGGGACTCGGTGGAGCCCACCAGGGCCAGCGTCGAGGCCAGCCCGCCGCTGATGGCCTGGGCCACCTCGTCGAAGTAGCCGGTGCCGACCTCGCGCTGGTGCTTGGTGGCGGTGTAGCCGCGCGCTTCGGAGGCGAACTCCGCTTCCTGCAGCCGCGAGTAGGCGGTCATGTGCTCGGTGCGGTAGGCGTTGGCCAGCTCGAACATGCCGTGGTTGAGGCTGTGGAAGCCCGCCAGGGTGATGAACTGGAACTTGTAGCCCATGGCGCCCAGCTCCTGCTGGAAGGTGGCGATCTCCTCGTCCGACAGCTTCTTCTTCCAGTTAAAGGAGGGCGAGCAGTTGTAGGCGAGCAGCTTGCCCGGGAACTCCGCATGGACACCCTCGGCGAACTCGCGGGCCTCCTTGAGGTCGGGCGTGGAGGTCTCGCACCAGATCATGTCGGCGTAGGGCGCGTAGGCCTTGGCGCGGGCGATGGCCATCTGGACGCCGCCGGTGATGCGGTGGAAGCCTTCGGGCGTACGCTCTCCCGTGAGGAAGGGCTTGTCGCGATCGTCGATGTCGGAGGTGATCAGGCGAGCGGAGTCCGCGTCCGTGCGGGCGATGACCAGGGTCGGCACGTCCAGGACGTCCGCTGCCAGGCGGGCGGCGACGAGGGTGCGGATGAAGTGGCCCGTGGGGATGAGCACCTTGCCGCCCAGGTGACCGCACTTCTTCTCGCTGGAGAGCTGGTCCTCGAAGTGGACACCGGCGGCGCCCGCTTCGATCATGCCCTTCATCAGCTCGAAGGCGTTGAGGGGTCCGCCGAAGCCGGCTTCCGCATCGGCGATGATGGGCAGGAACCAGTCGCGGCTGACGCCGCCCTCGCCGTGCTCCACCTGATCCGCCCGCTGGAGGGCGTTGTTCAGGCGCTTCACCAGGGTGGGAACCGAGTTGGCCGGGTAGAGGCTCTGGTCGGGGTAGCTCTGCCCCGAGCTGTTGGCGTCCGCGGCCACCTGCCAGCCGGAGCAGTAGATGGCCTTGAGGCCGGCCTTGGCCATCTGCACGGCCTGGCCGCCGGTCATGGCGCCCAGGGCGCGGGCGGGCTCCTCCTGCTGGACGAGCCTCCAGAGCTTGCGGGCGCCCATCTGGGCGAGGGTGTGGTCGATGCGGACGCTGCCGCGAAGCTTCTTCACGGTGTCGGCACTGTAGGGACGGACGATGCCCTCCCAGCGGTTGGCAGAGAAGTCGTCATCGAGAGCGGGGATGGGGAAGCGGGGGGTCATGGTTCACCTCGAAAAGGGTTGTGGGTGGTGGTGCTATGTCAATGATTGACCTATACTGGACCGAGTCAATGAACCTAAGCATTGATAGGGGTTAAGTCGAAAATTTTTGTCAATTGTCATCATTGATTTTGTAAATTGATGTAAAGGAATGGCCATGCCCTCCGCCCCTCCCAACAAGCCCGCGTCGCGCCTCGGCGCCAAGATCCGCCTCCTCCGCCGCCAGGAGGGACTCAACCAGGTGCAGCTCGCCGAGGCCCTGGGCATCAGCCCCAGCTACCTGAACCTCATCGAGGGCAATAAGCGGCCCCTCACCGCCCCGCTGCTCATCCGCCTGGCCCAGCGGTTCCACCTGGACCTCACGGCGCTGGCCCCCGAGGAGGACCAGCGCCTGTCGGATGACCTCATGGAGGTCTTCGGGGATCCGCTCTTCGAGGCCCTGGGGCTGCAGGCCCAGGATGTGCGCGAGCTTGTGCAGAACAGTCCCCAGTTGGCCCGGGGCGTGTTCGAGCTCTACCGCGCCTACCAGCACACCCAGGACAGCCTAGGCACCCTCTCCACCAAGCTCAGCGATGGCCAGGGCTTCGACCCCGAGGCCACGCGGCTGCCCTCCGAGGAAGTCGGCGACTTCATCCAGCAGGCCATGAACCACTTCCCGGAGCTGGAGACCGCCGCGGAGGCGCTGTGGACCACCGCCGCCCTTGATCCGGACAACCCCTTCCCTGGCCTGGTGGCTGCCTGCGAGGCCCGGGGGCTCCAGGTGCGCGTCCACCGCGTATCCGAATACCCGGGCCTGCTGCGCCGCTACGATCCGGATCGGCGCACGATCAGCCTCTCGGAGTTGCTGACGCAGCGCAGCCGCAGCTTCCAGCTGGCCCACCAGCTGGCGCTGCTGGAGCAGGGCGAGCTCCTGGAGCGCCACACCCAGCACCCCCTGCTGCGCACGCCCGCCTCCCGGGCCCTGGCGCGGGTGGCGCTGGCCAACTACTTCGCCAGCGCCGTGCTCATGCCCTACGAGCCCTTCCTGCGGGCCGCCCGGACCGAGCGCTATGACATCGACATCCTGGCCCGGCGCTTCCAGACCAGCTTCGAGCAGGTCTGCCACCGCCTGACCTCCCTGCGCCGCCCGGGCCTGGAGGGCGTGCCCTTCCACTTCCTGCGCATCGACATCGCCGGCAACATCTCCAAGAGCTTCTCGGCCTCGGGCATCCGCTTCGCCCGCTTCTCCGGCGCCTGCCCCCGCTGGAATGCCCACGCGGCCTTCCTCACGCCGGGCCTGATCCGCACCCAGATCAGCGAGATGCCGGACGGCCGCAAGTATTTCTGCATCGCCCGCACGCTCCAGAAGGACACCGGCGGCTACCGGGGCCAGCACGCCATGCAGGCCGTGGGCCTGGGCTGCGAGATGGGCTACGCCAAGGACCTGATCTACGCCGACGGCCTGCGCCTGGATCAGCCGCCGGTCCCCATCGGCGTCACCTGCCGCCTCTGCGAGCGCACGGACTGCGAGCAGCGCGCCTTCCCGCCCATGCAGCAGGCCTTCAAGATCGAGGAGAACCTGCGCCGGACCAGCTTCTACGCCCGGATTGAGGGCGACTCCTAACTGAGGATCGAAGTGCCCGTTGAAAATCTAACTTCCAAAGTTAGATTCCCAATAGGCTCAGCCCCGCCCCAGCCGCCCGGCCGGCTCTTCGATCCAACGGTGCACGGCAGCGGCGGCCACCAGGGCCAGACCCAAGGCCAGGCCGAAGCCCAGCTGTCCGGAGACATGCGGCGCCACCAGCTTCATGGTGAAGGGATGCAGCAGGTACAGGCCGAAACTCCAGGCGCCGAGGCGCGTGAGGGCTTTCCCCAGCCAGCCTAACTCCTGATGGCGGGTGAAGGCCGCCAGGGCCACGAGGAGCGTCACCACCACCAGGTAGCGGTAGCGCAGCCAGCCCGTGAGCGCCGTGAGGTGGTCGAAGAACTGGGGCGCGGGCCGCAGCAGCAGCCAGAGCAGGGGCAGGGCCAGCAGCAACGCGACTTTGGGATCCAGCCGCTCCTCGGTGCGCTCGTGGAGCCCTGCGAGCAGGCCACCCCAGGCCAGGAGGAAGAGCTGGTTGGGCGCCAGCACGTAGACGTGGAAGCGGTCTGCTTGGGCCTCGGCCATGACACCATGCAGCGTCGAGGGCAGGCTCCACAGCCAGAGCCCGAAGGCCAGCGCCACCAGGAAGGTCAGGCCACCCTTGTCCCGCAGCCAGGCCAGCGCGGGGTAGACGAAGTAGAGCAGCGAGACCAGGCCCACATACCAGCCGCCGGTCACCAGGGCGTGGTTGGGGTGGAAGGCGCCGAAGGTGAGGGTGAGGTTCTCCAGCAGGAACCGCGGCGTCGGATCCGGTCCCATGCCCAGGTGGAACGCGAGGTTCAGACCACAGGCCAGGTAGAAGACCGGAGCCAGGCGCAGGAACCGGCGCAGCCAGAAGCGGCCCAGCCCTTCTTTCTGGACGCGCTGCCAGGAGGCCGTCCGGAACAGCAGGAAGCCGCTGAGGACGAAGAAGGCTGACACGCTGTAGTTGCCGAGCTTGGCCGTGGCCATGTTCATGCCGGAGCCGGACCGCGACAGGTCGAACCACACGCTGAGGTGATAGACCGCCACGCTGAGGGCGAGGACGCCCCGCAGGGGATCCAGCAGACCCAGGCGCCCGGCGGGCCTAGCGGTAACGGACAAGGCCCGAACCCGCGGTCAGGCGCCCCAGGATCCAGGCGGGCTCTTCGCTCTCGTGGAGGCGGTCGAGCACCTCCGCCGCCACGTCAGCCTTCGCCACCAGCACCATGCCCACGCCCAGGTTCAGGGCCTGGCGGGCGTCGTCGAGGCCCAGGCCGCCCTTCTCCATGAGGAAGCGGAACAGGGCCGGGATCTGCCAGCTGGCGGTGTCGATCTCCGCGTCCAGCGTCTTCGGCAGCACGCGCGGGAGGTTGTCCGTCAGGCCGCCGCCGGTGATGTGGGCCATGGCGACCAGCTTCCCCGCCTTGACCAGGGGCATGACTGGCGCCAGGTAGCTGCGGTGGATGGCCAGCAGGGCCTGGCCCACGGTGCGGTCGGTGCCGGGCAGGGGATCGTTCACCTCGAGCTTTTCAAGCTCGAAGCAGACCTTGCGGGCCAGGGAGTAGCCGTTGGTGTGCAGGCCCGAGCTGGGTAGGCCGATGAGGACATCCCCTTCACCCATGGCCTCGAGACGGGGCAGCAGGTCCGCCTCGCCCACGACGCCCACGATGGTGCCCGCCACATCCACCTCGCCTTCGGCGTAGACGCCGGGCATCTCGGCCAGCTCACCGCCGATGAGGGCCGCGCCCGCGGCTTGGCAGGCGGTGGCCATGCCTAGAACGATCTGCTCGATGACCTCGGGCTCCAACTGCTGGGCGGCGATGTAGTCCAGGAAGAAGAGGGGCCGGGCCCCCTGGACCAGGATGTCGTTGATGCAGTGGTTCACCAGGTCCTGGCCCACCGTGTCCCAGATGCCGGCCCGCCGGGCCACCTTCATCTTGGTGCCGACTCCGTCCATGCTGCTCACGAGGATGGGCTTGGCCTCAGGGAAGCGGGCGTCGAAGAGGCCGCCGAAGAGGCCGATGTCGCTGCGGACACCCGGGGTCTTGGTAGCCCTGACATGGGGCTTGATGCGCCGGAGCGCCTCGTCCTGACGGCTGATGTCGACGCCGCTGGACGCGTAACTGACCTTCTTTTCGCTCATCGCCACTCCCGGGTCCCTCATGATCCCATAGCCATCTCGTGGGACCGGGGCCAACCTTCCACCGGAAAAGGCCTATGCTGGGAGTGTCATGGACGCGCTCGCCATCAGCCCCCTCGGCACCTACGGCCTCAAGCCGCCGGCCACCGTCTTGGCGACCCCGAAGGTCCAGGCCTACGCCCAGGATTCGGCCAACACCGCAGTCCAGCGCTTGGCGCAAGAGCTGGCCCAGGGGTTGTTCCGCCAGAGCCTGCAGGCGGTGGCCCTCGCCCCCGTCGTGGAGCCTGCCGCGGCCAGCCCGAGCTTCGACTCCACCGCCACCGCCTCCCTGCTGGCGGCCCTGACCGCCCCGCAGGCCCCGACGGGCACCACCTCGGCCGCCACCTCCCTCTCCGCCACCCAGGCCACGGCACCCAGTCAGCCGGTCACCACCGCCAGCCAGACCCTGCCGCAAGACCTCAGCGCCCTCCAGGACACCTTCCAGACCGGCGCCAGTGTGGACTTCGCCCTCCAGACGGCGCTGCGCTTCGGGGCCGGCGTGGTCACCCCGGCGGGGCAGACCAGCCTGCCCGGCGAGTTGAGCGCCGGTCTGGTCCGGGATGCCGCCGCGGTGCCCCGGCTAAGAAACCTGCAGCCCAACGCCGGTGGACCGGGGCCCGAGGCCTTTGCCCAGACCCAGGCCCAGCTCGACCGGGTGCTGCGGACCTACACGCCGCCGCCGGTCCCCGAGGTGGCCACTCAGCTGGATCTGCTGGCCTAGGGTTCAGACCACTCCAGGTGCTAGGATCCAGGCATGTTGTCCCGTAGCACGATGCGCAGCCTGGGGATGGGTCCGTCACTGGCCCTAGGCCTGCTCCTGCTGTCCGGCTGCTCGCGTCCCCCGCGCCCGACCCCGGAGCGCCCTCTTCCCAAGCCCGAGCCCGCCCCGAAAGCGAAGCCCCTGGCCCGTCTGGGGTTTACCCTGCAGGCCGGCGCTTTCGCCAAGGCCGAGAATGCCGCGCGGTTCTCCGAGGCCCTGCAGGCTCAAGGACTGGAGGCCACCTACTATGCCTCCGGCGACGGCCTCTACCGGGTCCGCTTCGGGGACTTCAGCACCCGGGAGAAGGCCCGGGACCGGGGCGCCGCCCTCAAGGCTGCGGGGGTGATCGAGGCCTACTGGGTGGTGGCGCCGGACGGCTCCGCCCCCACGGCCCCCGGGCCCAGCCGGTTCCGGCCCACGGATGAGCGCGGCCTGCGCGGCAGCCTGGTGGAGACAGCCAAGGGCTACATGGGGGTGCCCTACCTCTTCGGCGGCACCACAGACCGTGGCTTCGACTGCAGCGGCCTCACCGGGGCGGTCTACCGGCTCAATGGCCTGCGCCTCCCCCGCAACTCCCAGGCGCAGTTCGAGGCGGGGACCCCGGTGGACCTGGACCGGGCCCGCCCGGGGGACCTGCTGTTCTTCGACACCAAAGCCGCCGGTCGGGTCAGCCATGTCGGCCTGTACCTCGGCAAGGGGACGTTCATCCACGCGCCCAGCCCGGGACGCAGCATCCGTAAGGACGAGCTCGCCGACCCCTACTTCCGGAAGACCCTCCTGGGGGCCCGGACCTACCTCTGAGGCGCCCTGCTCCCGGCGGCCTCGGATTTTTTTCGTAACCAGATCGATTTTTTGAAAATTGATTCCCGAATTGGCCTACACTGACAGTCTCCCGTCTGTTGTACGGGCCAAATAAGCGTTGCCACCTCGCCTGGAAGGGTCAGCGCATTTTCATCCAGGACGAAGAAAAGTTAGGAAGTCATCATGGCTCAAGGCACCGTCAAGTGGTTCAACGCCGAAAAGGGTTTCGGATTCATCACCCCCGATGAGGGAGGTGCGGACCTGTTCGTGCATCACTCCGCGATCGAGACCACGGGTTTCCGTACCCTGGACGAGAATCAGCGCGTCAGCTTCCAGGTTGGCCAGGGCCAGAAGGGCCCCCAGGCTACCAACGTCCAGAAGATCTGAGCCTCACCGCTCGATCTGAATCGGCCTCCTTCGGGAGGCCGATTTTTTTGGCATCCCTTTGGCGGTAGTCCCCTTGTCCCCGCCGCTGGCTGGGCGAGAGGTGCCCAATGGATTCTGGATACTATGTCGCCGCCGGCAGCCTGAAGGCGCGGTCCTTCCAGCTGGACGTGGTGGCGAACAACCTGGCGAATGCGGCCACCGTGGGCTACAAGCCCGACCAGGCCTTCTTCGCCGTGTTCAACAAGGCCGAGGGCAGCGGGCGGAGGCTGCCCCTGAGCGGCCATCTCAATGATGGTGTGGTGTTTGCCGAGACTGGCGTGGTCACCGAGCAGGGCAGCCTGCGTGCCACCGGGCGCCCCCTGGATCTGGCCATTGAGGGCAACGCCTTCCTGACCATCAAGACCCCGGCCGGCGTCCGGGTCACCCGCGATGGTCGCCTCCAGCTGGGGAAGGATGGCCAGCTCCAGGCCATGGACGGCAACCCCGCACTCGGCAAAAACGGCCAACCCATCCTCGCCGACCCCAAGAACGGGAATATCTCCATCAGCGCCGACGGCACCGTCTCCCAGAAGGAGCAGGTGCTGGGCCAGCTGGACCTGAAGGCCTTCGAGAAGGCCGGCAGCCTGAAGCGCACCGGCGCCCTCCGCTTTGATCCCGCCGGGGCCGCCGAGGCGCCCATCAAGGCCACGGTCACCCAGGGGCACCTGGAGCAGAGTGGCGTGGATGCGGCCTCCACCATGGTGGAGATGATCCGGCTGAACCGCCTCTACGAGCTGAGCCTCAAGGTGGCCTCGACCATCAGCAACGACCTGGATGCCAGGTCCATCAACGATATAGCCATGTCCAGGTAGTCCTTAACCTTCAGCTATTTAACCTGCAGTGATTTCCCCAGGAGGTTCCCATGATGCGTGCAATGTGGTCGGCAGCGGCGGGCATGAATGTCCAGCAATACAACATGGACACCATTTCCAACAACTTGGCGAACGTGAACACCACTGGCTACAAGAAGGCCCGGGCCGAGTTCCAGGATCTGCTCTACCAGACCGTGAACCTGGCGGGCACCAGCTCCAGCAACAGCACCTCGATCCCCTCGGGCATCCAGATGGGCCACGGCGCCAAGCTGCAGAGCCTCATGCGGCAGTACAGCACGGGCAACCTGAGGCAGACGGGCAACCGCTTCGACATGGCCATCGAGGGGGACGGCTTCTTCAAGGTCACCATGCCGGACGGCACCATGGCCTACACCCGGGACGGCGGCTTCACCACCGACCAGAACGGCGCCCTGGTGAACTCGGCGGGCTACCTGCTGGACCCCCAGATCACCATTCCCCAGGACGCTCTCAGCGTGACCGTGGCCCCAGACGGCACCGTGAGCGTGACCCAGACCGGCCAGACCCAGCCCCAGCAGGTGGGCCAGATCACCCTGTCGCACTTCATCAACCCCACGGGCCTGAACCAGCTGGGCCGCAACCTGCTGCAGCCTACCCTCGCCAGCGGCGACGCCATTGACGGCACGCCCGGCGCCGACGGCCTGGGCACCATCGCCCAGGGCTCCCTGGAAGTCTCCAACGTGGACGTGGCCGAGGAGATGGTGAACATGATCATCGGCCAGCGGGCCTATGAGGCCAACTCCAAGACCATCCAGACCGTGGACAACATGCTCAGCCTCGTGGCCAACCTCAAGCGCTAGTCAGAGAGCCGCAACCATGCGCACCGCCGCCTTCCTGCTCCTGGCCCTGCCCGCCCTCGTGGCCCAGGCGCCCTCCGCCTCCCCCGCCGAGAAGCTGGCGGATGTGGCCCTGGCCTTCGCCCAGCGCGAGGCCAAGGCCTTCGGCGGCGAGCACCAGTTCAAGCTGGCCCAGCTGCCGCGGGTGCCCGCCGTCCGGGCGGGTGCGCTCACCTTTGAGCCCACCCACCTGAGCAAGCGCGAGCCCCTGGGCCGCTTCTTCGTGGTGGTGACCCTGAAGGTGGATGGCGAGCGGGTCGGCATGGTCCGGGTGGACCTGGAAGGCCACTGGGTGGGCAACCTGCTGCGCGCCAAGAGCGACCTCAGCCGCAAGAGCGAGCTGACCGCCGACCAGGTGGAGTCTGGACCCTTTGAGGGCGTGCCGCCGGAAGGGGCCCTCACCGAGCTTCCCACGGGCTACCGGCTCATGCGCTCAGTGGTCTCAGGCAAGATCCTCACCCGGGGCGACCTGGAGGGCGTCCCCCTCGTGCAGTCCGGCGACAAGGTCCGCCTCACGAGCTCCCATGAGTCCCTGACCATCAGCGTGGACACCACCGCCCGCAGCCGGGCCGGCCTGGGCGAGAGGGTGAGGCTGGAAGCCCCAGGCGCCCGCCGCACCGTCACCGCCATCGTCACTGGCCCCGGGGAAGCCAAGCTCCCATAGCATCCGGAAGCGTGCTTATTCCCTTGGCCGGGCAGGCGTTCGACCGTATTCTTGACCCTTGCGCAAGGAGGAGCCCATGGCTCACGAAGGTCACGAACACGGACCGAACTGTAACCACGACAACGATGATTCCTTCGAGATCGAAGTGGTAGAACTCGAAGACGAGAACGGCGAAAAGGAAGAGTTCGCCATCCTCGAGGAGCTCGAGTTCGAGGGCCGCAACTTCGCCATTCTCGCCCCCCTGGCTGAGCTGCAGGCCCAGGAAGAGGGCACCGCCGATCCCGAAGAGGGCCTGAGCCTGGAGATCTTCGAGGTCAAGGACGACATGTTCACGCCTCTGGACGACGAGCCCCTGGCCGAGCGCCTCATGAAGCACCTCGACGAGCAGGAAGCCAAGCTCAAGGCCGAGGAAGAGAAGGACTGACCCCTTTCCTGCCCACCTGCGAAGGCCCCCGGACGGGGGCCTTCGTGCGTCTGGGAGAACGAAGTAGGCTGGAAGGATGTTGTCCGATCCCGTTCGCTTCACCGGCCGAATCCTTTTCCTATCGGAGGATCCGGCGCGGATCCTCCGCCAGCTCGCGGGCGAAGACCTGACGCTGGAAGCGGCAGGACCCCTCAGGGACCAGATCAGCACCGACGAGATCACGCCCGCCCACATCTGCTACCACTACGACGAGAAGCTGGGTGACTTCCCCTACCTGGGCCTGCGCTGCGGTGGCGTGTCCCCCATCGGGGTGGGCGCCGTGCGGGCCGGCGGCTTCGCGGTCAGCGTGGCGGGCAAGCGACGGGGCAAGGGCAGCAGCCGCGAGGCCAGTCCCTACGCCGAGTGGTGCGCCGGCCTCCGCCTGGTGCTCGCCGAGAGCTTCGAGCGCATCTACCGCCAGAACTGCCAGAACCTGGGCCTCCTCACCAGCACCGACTTCGGCCTGGTGCCGCGCCTGCGCCGGGGCGAGGTCATTCCCCTCGCCGAGTTCACGGACGGACTCGACCCGGTCACCGCCGAGATCGTGCGGCGCGGCGGCCTCTTCCCCTACAACGCCGCGCGGCTGACGGGCGAGGTGGCCCCGCCCCTCCCCGAGCACGCGGTCCGCCCCATGACCTACGCGGAGAAGCTGCTGGCCCGCCACGCCATGGTGGATGCCGCTGCCGGCCAGACGGGGCTGCCCGCCGCGCGGCCCGGCGACGGCCTCTTCGTGAAGGCGGACTGGCGCTTCAGCCACGAATACGTGACCCCCATGGCCGCCCGCTTCCTGGAACAGGCCCTGGGGCCCGACGCGGTCGTCCGCGATCCCGCGTCCATCCTGGCCTTCCGCGACCACCTCACCTTCCTGCACCACAGCATCCACCCGGACCACCGGGCCATGGGCCTGCTGGCGGTGGCCGAGGGCCTGAAGCCCGCCCAGGAGGCCTTCTGCGCCCGCCATGGCATCCGCCTCCACGGCGAGCTTCCCGATGGGTCTGGCAGCGAGGGCATCTGCCACGCCCTCATGACCGAGCGCTATGCCTGCCCCGGTCAGGTGGTCGTGGGCACGGACTCGCACACCCCCCACTCGGGCGCCCTGGGCTGCCTGGCCTTCGGCATCGGCACCACAGACATCGCCTGCGCCTGGGTCACCGGCGATGTCCGCGTCACGGTGCCGCCCACCCTGCGGGTGCGCCTCAACGGCCGGCTGCGGCCCGGCGTGTCCGCCAAGGATCTGGTCCTGCACCTGCTGGCCCAGCCCCTGATCCGCGAGGGCGGCGCCCTCGGCCACGTCATCGAGTACCAGGGCGAGGGCCTGTTCGATCTGGACACGGACGAGCGCGCCACCCTGACCAACATGGCCGCCGAGATCGGCGGCTTCACGGGCCTGGTGGCCCCGGACGCGGAGACCTGCCGCTTCATCCGAGAGCGCCGGGGCGTGGAGCTGGTCCTGGAGCCCTGGATGCGCGGCGACGAGGGCGCCGACTACGCCCACACCCTGGACCTCGACTGCGCCACCCTGAGCCCCATGTTGGCCCGCCCCGGCGACCCCGGCAACGGCCTGGCCCTGGCGGACCTCGCCGAGGCGGTACCCATCGACATCGCCTACCTGGGCAGCTGCACCGGGGGCAAGCGCGAAGACCTCCGCCGGGCCTACGAGGCCATCCGCCCCGCAGCCTTGGCGGGCCGCCGCGTCCCCGAGGGTGTGCAGTTCTTCGTGCAGTGCGGCAGCGAGGACGTGCGCCGCCACGCCGAAGCAGAGGGCTGGATCAAAGCCTTTGAGGCCGTCGGCGCCGTGGTGCTCGGCAGCTCCTGCGGGGCCTGCATCAATGCCGGTCCCGGCGTGTCCAGCCGGCCGGACCAGGTCACGATCAGTGCCATCAACCGGAACTTCCCCGGCCGCAGCGGACCGGGCCAGATGTGGCTGGCCAGCCCCGCCACCGTCGCCGCCAGCGCCCTCGCCGGGCGCATCGTCGGAGCCGAGTCGTGATCGATCCCATCCTGGCGGCCCGCTACCGAGCGATGGTGCTGACCGCCCTCGCCCGGCCCGGCGCCCCTGACCTCGCGGGAAGGCGGGTCCTGGTGGTGGATGCGTCAGCCCAGCGCCTAGGTCTGCTGGAAGGCGGCCGCCTGGTCTTCGAGGCCGCCATCTCCACCGCCTTGAATGGCCTGGGCTGCCAGGAGAACTCCTACCGCACGCCCACGGGCTGGCACCGCATCCAGGCCTGCCTTGGCGCCGGGGCGGAGCCAGGCACCGTCTTCCGCGCCAAGGCGCCCACGGGCGAGGTCTGGCGCGGCGAGCCCCGCACCGAGGACCTCATCCTCACTCGGGTGCTGCCCCTGGAAGGCCTGGAGGGAGGCTGGAACCGCGGCCCCGGCCTCGACTCCTTCGAGCGCTTCATCTACCTGCACGGCACCAACCAGGAGGGACTGCTGGGACAAGCGGTCTCCCACGGCTGCGTGCGGCTGGGCAACGCCGACGTCGTGGACCTCTTCGACCGCGTGGCGGTGGGGGATCCCGTGCTCATCGCCGACAAGCTGTCGGGTGATGGCCTGGGGCTCGGCCGACTCCACTTCGCGGGCGTGGCGGGCAGCGGCATGAGCGCCCTGGCCCAGTTCGTGGCCATGAAGGGAGGCCGCGCCAGCGGCAGCGACCGCAGCTTCGACCGCGGCCAGCGCCCCGAGGACCGCGCCCGGCTCGAAGCCCTGGGCGTGACGATCTTCCCCCAGGACGGGGCGGGCCTTGCGGGTGACTGCGCGGCCCTGGTGGTATCCACCGCCGTGGAGGAAGACGTGCCCGATGTGGCGGCAGCCCGGCGCCTGGGCGTGCCCGTGCTGCACCGCTCCGAGCTGCTGGCGCACCTGGTGGCGCGCTACCGCACCGTGGCCGTGACCGGCACCAGCGGCAAGTCCACCACCGCCGCCATGGTCTTCGCCATCCTCCGGGACGCGGGGCGCGATCCTTCGATCATCACCGGCGGCGAGTTGGTGGAGCTGCAGCAGGAAGGCCTCTGGGGCAATGCCTGGGCCGGGCAGTCCGACCTGCTGGTCATCGAGGCCGACGAGAGCGATGGCTCCGTGGTGCGCTACCACCCCGCCCTGGGCGTGCTGCTCAACCTCCAGCGGGACCACAAGGAGATGGACGCCGTTGCGGAGATGTTCCGCACCTTCCGATCCCAGCTGCGCGAAGGCGCCCTGGTGGGCGAGGCTGACAACCTGCGGGAGTTCGCCGTTGGCGCCACGGTCTTCGGCTGCGGGCCCGAGGCCGCCTTCCGGGCCGAGGCCATTCAGGCGGGCCCCGAGGGCACCACCTTCACGGTGCGCCAGCAGACCTTCCGGTTGCCGGTCCCGGGCCGACACAACCTGGAGAACGCGCTCGCGGCCATGGCGGCCTGCGCCGCTCTCGGCGTGCCCCTGGCGGCCATGGCCGCACCCCTGGCCGGCTTCCAGGGAGTGGCCCGCCGGTTCCAGGTGCTGGGCACCGCCCGCGGCGTCACCGTAGTGGACGACTTCGGCCACAACCCCGCCAAGGTCGCGGCCTCCATCCGGGCCGCGCACCTGCGGGTGGCGGCCACGGGCGGCCGGGTGTTGGCCATCTTCCAGCCCCACGGCTTCGGCCCCCTCAAGTTCCTGCGCGCGGACTTTGTGGAGACCTTCGCCACCGAGCTGCGGCCTCAGGACCGGCTCTGGTTCCTGGATGTCTTCTACGCCGGCGGCACCGCCGCCCGGGACATCAGCAGCGCGGAGGTTATCGGAGACATCCTGCCGCGCCTCGGCACCGCCGAGCACGCCCCCTCCCGGGGCTGGCTCGTGGATCGCCTGGCCGCCGAGGCCCAACCCGGCGACCTCATCCTGGTGATGGGCGCCCGGGATCCCTCCCTCACGGAGCTATCCCGGCAGATCCTCACGCGGCTGGCGGGTCAGTAGATGTTCCCGTTGTCCTGGGTGGACTCCAGCACCCCGGCGACAGCGGAGACCGTGTAGCTGTCCCCCCCTACGCCCGTCCATGCGTCCAGGTTGAAGGTGTCGCCGGGGCCAATCCGGTAGACCGCGATGTTGCGGTAGGTCAGCGGTTTCTTGCTGCTGCAGACCTGGGGGGCCCCCGGCGCTTGCAGGAAGTAGACTAGGCCGCTCCCCACGACCGTGCCCTTACCGGTCTCGTCGATGAGCAGCGCCGTCTGCTCGTCGATGGAGACCCCGCGCGGCGGGTTGAGCGTGGACCAGCCAAGGAGGTAGAGGCGGCCCAGGAAGGCAAGGTCACGGCCCATCCGGTCGCGCGTGACGAAGTGGGGATCACTGATCATGCCGCCCAGGTGCGGAGCCGTGACGAAGTTCCGGTCGAAGGACATGTAGCGGTTGAACGGGTCCGCGAGGGCCTGGCTGGAGGTCACCCCCTGGCTGGCCTGCGCCGCATAGATGAACTGCGTCAGCACGTTCATGCCGGCACTGGTGCCGCCGATCGGGACGCCCTTGTTGATCTGCTCCTGGAGGGCGCCCTGGACGGCGGTCCCCTTCCAGTAGTTGAGGTAGTTGGACTGGTCGCCGCCGGCGATCCAGATCGCTTCCGCGTTGCGAATGATGGTCGCCACGCGGGCATCGTTGGCGGCGGTAATCGTCGGGATGATGAGCGTGGCAACGGAGTTCACGCCCGGACAGAGGCCCTTGATATACGGGTTGTAGGCATCGGTCCCGGTCGCCCGGATCACCAGGAAATCGCCATTGACGCCCCGGTTGGACATCCAGACGAAGGCCGCGTCCACATCGGTTCCGCCTCCCATCAGGACGGTCCCGCCCTGGAGTCCCGTCCGGGTGACATCCACCGCAGAGCCGACCCGGAAGTAGGAGTAGGGCAGCTTGGCGCCCGCCGAGGCGGGACCCGCCGCACCGATCAGGAGCCACAGCCAGCACAAAAACGCAGCGAATCGCCTCACGACACACCTCCTTGTTGAGCAGGACACAGCGAGCGGCGGGACAAATGTGTATTTATCTATATTTGCTACTCGTTTTATCTAATTTATCTAAGACAACCCCCCTGTCAATACGTCAGGGACAATCCCCAGGCTTGTCTCCCTCCAGACTCGGGTTCCAGCTCAAGAAGAGCCCCCCCTCCACAGCGAAAGCAGCTGATCCCGGCCACGCAGCCTTGGCGCAGACTCTGAAGGCGCCCTTCGCAGGCTGTTGATTTTTCGGAGTCATCCTTTCTTGGAATCTTGTTTTCCTCAGTGCTGAGAGTACATTGCTGATCGGTCTTCCAAAGACGATGTGGTGGTGTGTGCTCTGCACCGAATGGGGGAGTGTTCCTTCCGTTCTGTTCACCGTATTCCCCAAGGTATGGCCACCCAGGCCTGCCCGACTTGCCTCCAGGAGGTATCCCATGCGCAGCTCCCGACCGTCCGTCCTGACCCAGGCCCTCGTGTTGATGCTGGTGGCGGCTCCGCTCTTCGCGGACCGGCCCACGCTGGCGCCCGCAGACCTTCAGCTGCTGCAGGCAGGCCAGGCGCAGCGGGTCCTGGCCGCCAGCCAGAACCTCCACGCCCAGCGCGAGCGCCTGGGAATTGATAGCGCCCATGCCTTCCGGCCTGGGACCGCCCACACGGACGCCTTCGGTGAGACGCACGCCCGCTTCAGGCAGACCTACCTGGGGGTTCCCGTGTGGGAGGGGGACGCCATCACCCACACGGACGCCACCGGAAAGCACCAGGAGCCGACCCTCCACACCTTCCCGCACATCTTCATCAGCGTGGACCCTTCCCTGCGGGCCTCAGAGGCCCTGGCAACGGCTCACGCGGACCTGAGTCCCCTTGGGTCCTATGCCAATGAGCCCACCGCTGTGCTGGTGGTGCTGCCGGAGACCCTGCCCGGACTGCGGGCCGGGGCCCGCACGAAGACCCTGGAGAAGGCGAACGCCTCGGAGATCGAGCACCAGGTCCTGCGCTACACCCTGGCCTGGCACGTCCACACGGAGCTGGAGAATGGCACCGAGGAGACCCGCCACACGGACTACCTCGTCAACGCCCACACCGGCGCCATCCTGAAGAAGTGGGACACCCTCCAAACGGGTAAGCCTGGCGGAGGGGTCAAGGCCACCCCAGCGGTAGGGTCCGGAACCTCCCAGTGGTATGGCTCCGTGGTCCTCAACACGGCCCTGAGCGGCAGCACCTATCAGCTGTCGGACCTCACCCGGGCTGCGGGCGGGGCGGCCAACAGCACCTACAACCTGAACAACAAGACCTCCGGCAAAGGCACGCTCTATACCGATGCCGACAACGCCTGGGGGGATGGCGCCTGGTATAGCGGCACGACTATCTCCACGACCAGCGCCACCGGCCAGACTGCCGCCGTGGACGCCCACCGGGGGCTGCAGGCGACCTGGGACTTCTACCAGAGTGTCTTCGGCCGCAACGGCATCGACAACGCCGGCAAGGCCGCCTACAACCGCGTTCACTACAGCAGGAACTACGACAACGCCTTCTGGTCCGACAGCTGCTTCTGCATGACCTACGGCGACGGGAACAGCAGCGGCTCCCATGGCGAGGCCGACCTGGACACCTGCGGCCACGAGGTGAGCCACGGCGTCTGCTCCTCTGAGGCCAACCTCACCTACTCCGGCGAGAGCGGCGGACTCAATGAGGCCACCTCGGACATCCTGGGCACCATGGTGGAGTTCTGGGTGCTCGGCGGCGCCTCGGGAAGCACCATTCCCGCCGCGGGCTCCATCACCGTCGGCACGAAGACGGTCAGCGCCAACTACAAGCTGTTCGAGAACTCCTGGAACCATGCCAGCCCCTACGAGGCGCTCCGCTGGATGCACAAGCCCAGCCGGGACGGGGTCAGCCCCGACTTCTGGAGCTCCACCCTGGGGAAGCTGGACGTGCACTACAGCAGCGGCGTGGCCAACCACTTCTTCTTCCTGCTGGCCCACGGCTCGTCCATCGATCCCCTCACGGGACCTGAGCCCAGCCCCCTCATGAATGGCATCGCGAGCGTCACCGGCATCGGCAACGACAAGGCTGCCCGCATCTGGTACAAGGCCCTCACGGACTACATGACCGCGGGCACCAACTATGCCGGCGCCCGCACCGCGACCCTCAGCGCAGCGGCGTCCCTCTACGGTGCCTCGTCGGCCGAATATGCCGCCGTGCAGACGGCCTGGACAGCGGTGAACGTGCAGTAGCTCCCCGAGACGCCCTGCGGCCTCTTCCCTGCTGGCTCAGCTACCCTGGCACCCGCGCGAGCAGGCCTGATGTCAGTGGTTCTATTTGTCCAGCTCGAGCATGAGGGCGTAGCACCGCTCGAGGCGCACCTTCTGGATGCCCGCGGCGATCTTCTCGGCCTTCTCCTTCTCCCCCGCCAGAATGGCCGGCACCAGCTCGGTCTCGCGGGTGTGCTTGAATGCCTCCCAGGTCTCCTTGAGCTCCTTGAACTGGGGCCCCCGGCCCGCTGGGGCCTTCATCTTCGCGAGGTGGGCGCTCACGGCGTTGGCCGTATCCTTGACCAGCTTCTGCTGCTCGGGTCCGCGCTTCCCGGGGTAGAGCACCATGGTCACCAGCTCCTTGCGGGCCGTCTCCGTCTCGCTCTTGAGCACCGCGAAGTCCCCGGCGGAAAGCGGCAGCACGGCGCCAAGCAGCAGGGTGAAGACAGGCAGTGCGAGGGACCTTTTCATGGGACCTCCAGGGGTTCGGCCGGGCCTTGGGCCCGGGCGTTAGGCTCTGATCGGCCTCCCATCCTCATTCTTGAGGACAGAAAGGTCCTCTGAATTTGAGCCGACCTGCGGGATCCGCTCATGCCCCCTGGAAGGCCGCTATACACTGAGGCCGTGAGGAGAGGCCATGGATGAGGCGCGAACCGCCCGAGCTGTGCGGGAGCTGCTGGCCAGCCTCGGCCAGGACCCGGACGCTCCGGAGCTGCAGGCTACCCCAGCCCGGGTCGCCGACTTCTGGAGAGAGCGGCTGGCGGGCTACGACACCGATCTCGCCGCGGAGCTGAAGCCCCTGCCCGGGGTGCTGGCCCCGGTGCCCGTCATCCTTGAGCGCATCCCTTTCGTCAGCACCTGTGAGCACCACCTGGCCCCCTTCGAAGGCCATGCCACCGTAGGCTACCTGCCCGGAATCGGCGGCACCATCGGGCTCTCCAAGCTGGTCCGCGTGGTGCAGGCCTATGCCTGGCGCCTGCAGGTGCAGGAACGCATGGCCCAGCAGATCGCCGAGGCGCTCGAGACCCACCTCCGACCTGCTGCCTGGGGCGTCCAGCTCGTGGCGGTCCACACCTGCATGAGCCACCGGGGCGTCCACACCCCCGGCGTACCCGTCCGGACCACCCTGCTGGGCGGGACCTGGGCGACGCAGCCTCCGCCGCCCTTCCAGGTCTAGGGGCAGCCATGTTCGAAGTCCGCTCCGACCCCGACCGGAACCGGCTCTACCTCACCATGGCTGGGCGCCTCGACAGCGCCGAGCGGCAGACGATCATCAAGGCCATCCTCACCGAGGCCGGCAAGCTCAGCGAGGGCTTCGGCGTGGTCTCGGACATCTCCGGGCTCTACGCCTCGGACCAGGAAGGCTTCAAGGATTTCCTGCGCGCCAAGTCCGGCCTCAAGCTCAAGGGCGCCGGTCCCGTGGTCAGGGTCGTCAAGATCCCCCTCAGCCGCATCCAGGCAGAGCGGATCAGCACCGAGGCCGGCTACGAGGCCGTGGAGGTCTCCAGCCTGGAAGAGGCGGACCGGTGGCTGGATGCCGCGGGAGAGGCGCCTTGACGGCAACCCCAGGCGCGGTCTCCATCCGCATCTTCGTGGATGCGGACGCCTGTCCGGTGAAGGACGAGATCTTCCGCGTGGCGCTCCGCTGCGGGCTCCGGGTCTTCGTGGTCTCCAACTCGCTGCTGCGGATCCCGCGCAACCCGCTGTTCGAGGCCGTGGTGGTGGCCCGGGGCATCTTCGACGGGGCCGATGACTGGATTGCCGAGCGCGTCACCCCCACAGACATCGCCGTGACGGCGGACATCCCTCTGGCCGCCCGCTGCCTGGAGCAGGGCGCCCGGGTCCTGGACGCCAAGGGCCGCATCTACTCGCCCGAATCCATCGGCGACGCCCTGGCCAGCCGCGAACTCATGGCCAACCTCCGGGCCATGGGAGAGATGGGTGGCGGCCCCGCTCCCTTCACCCCCCGGGACCGTTCGACCTTTCTGCAGCGGCTGGACGACCTGATCCAGGCCATCCGGCGTGGCTCGCGGTAGACTGGCACAAAGGCAGGAGTGGATCCAACCTTCGTGATGATCGGATAAGCCATGGCCAGGAAGCCCAACTACAACTTCGAGAAGCGCCAGAAGGATCTGGCCCGGATCAAGAAGAAGGAAGAGAAGTTGCAGAAGAAGGCCCTCAAGAAGGATGCCCTCGGCAACGACATTCCCGAGGGCGACGAGCCGGAAGACGAAACCACCGAGACCCCTTCGGAAGCCGACCAGGCCTGAGTCAACTCTCGACATATCGTCAATACACCTCGCGGCCCGTCGGGAAAAACCCCGGGCCGCGAGCCTTGTAAATTCTGAAAATCATTCAATGGTTTGACTTATTGCTTTGGCACGGCAATGGCTCTACCTTGAGGCCGTCGCACTGCGGCCCCCCAAGGAGACACCATGTCCTTCCCCGAGTCCAAGACCCACCAGAACCTCAAGGCCGCCTTTGCCGGCGAGAGCCAGGCGAACCGCCGCTACACCTGGATGGCCCAGGTGGCTGAGAAAGAAGGCCTGCCCGAGGTGGCTGCGCTCTTCAAGCACAGCGCCGACGGCGAGACCGGCCATGCCCTGAAGCACCTCATGTACCTGGCGGCCCAGGCCGGCGATCCCGCCACGGGCATGCCCCTGGGCGACACCCTGACCAACCTGAAGTCCGCGGTGGCCGGCGAGACCTACGAATACACCGACATGTATCCCGAGTTCGCGCGCCTGGCCCGGGAAGAGGGCTTTGCCGAGATCGCCGCCTGGTTCGAAACCCTGGCCAAGGTCGAGCGCTTCCACGCCGGCCGCTTCCAGGATGCCCTCACGCGGCTGCAGACCGGCACCATGGCCGCCCCCGACGCGGACATCGCGAAGCACGTCTGAGGCCGCCGTGAACCTGGTCTTCGACCCCGCCATCGAGCGTGAGCGGTATCTCGCCCGAAAGGACTTCCTTGCCCGCCAGGCGGCGCTTCGCCTGGACCTGGCCGAGGGCATCAGCTTTCAGCCCGAGACGGCCGAGAGCGTCGAAGACCAGGTGATTGAAACGCTCTGGGCCGAAGGCAAGACGCCTGAGACCACGAATTGGGAGGAACTGGCCGAGGCCCGGGCCTCCTTCGCCGTGCTCGCGCCCCGCCGAGAGTCCGGCGGCTGGTCCCTGGCCGCGACCCTGATGCTGGGGTTCCCGGACGCCATCAGGGACCAGCGCCTGGCGGCGCTCCAGCATTTCCCGGATCGCCTGGAGCTGGAGCTGGCGAACGGCTCCCGAATCGCCCCAGCCGTGGACCGGGGCACCGCCGGCCCCGAAGACCGCCTGCCCGCTGTGCTGGCCCAGCGCTACCTGATCCCGGACGGCAACCCAATCGCCGCCCTTGTCTCCAACCACGCCGAGGTCCCCGGCCGCTGGCCTGCGCCCGCCGCCTGGGCCCACTGGCCTTCCTAAGGAGATGCGCATGAACCGATCTGTCATTGAGCACCTGAACACCGAGCTGGCCACTGCCTTCGTGCTGGCCCTGAACGCCAAGCGCTACCACTGGACCGTCACCGGCCCGCACTTCCGCGACTACCACCTGCGCTTCGAGGAGCTCTACATCGCCGCCGACGGCACCGTGGACGAGCTGGCGGAGCGAATCCGCATGCTGGGCGGCATCCCCCTGCACAGCCCAGCCCAGATCGAGGCCCAGACCGCCGCCACCATCTCCAGCCCCACGACACGGCTGGACCCCGAAGCGATGCTGAAGGAAGCCCTCGCCAACGAGGAGACCGTGGTGTCCCTGCTGCACGAGGGCATCGACCAGGCCACCGCCGCCGGGGATCCGGGCACCGCCGACCTGCTCACCCGCTTCGTCCAGATCCACGAGAAAGAGGCCTGGTTCCTGCGCGAAATGCTGGGCTGAAACCGGGGGACCCCTATTCCCGACTTTTTTGGTAAACTACTCGTCCGCGCCCAGCGCACTCCAGGAGATCCCCATGGCTTACACCGCTAAATCCTATGACCACCTCAAGGGCGGCGCCCTCAAAGGGCTGAGCGACGCCCAGCTGGACCAGCACTTCACGCTCTACAAGGGCTACGTCGCCAAGCTCAACGAGATCGAGGAGCGGCTGGCCACGGTGGACAACACCAAGCCCAACTACTCGTTCAACGAGTTCAGCGAGCTGAAGCGCCGCGAAGCGGTGGCCTTCAACGGCTCCTTCCTGCACGAGCTCTACTTCGAGAACCTCGGTGCCGACAGCACCGTCAGCGCGGGCCTGAAGGCCGCCTTTGACGCCGCCGGCGGCCAGGACAAGGTCGTCGCCGACCTCAAGGCCACGGCCATGGGCGGTCCCGGCTGGGCCCTGCTCACCCGCAACCGCCGCGACGGCAAGCTGCACACCTACTTCGTTGCCGAGCACCACCTGGGCCTGCCCATCGAGCAGGACCTGCTCGTGGTGCTCGACAGCTGGGAGCACGCGTTCATGGTGGATTACGGCATCGCCCGCGCGAAGTACATCGAGACCTTCGTCGAGAACATCAAGTGGTCTGAGGTCTCCAAGCGCTTCGGCGCCTAAAGATCAAGACTCACCTCGAAGACCGCGAAGACCACGAAGGAAGACGGAGCAGTCCGTCTTCCCTCGTGGTCTTTTCGACTTGGTGGTTAGATTTTTTCAGCTACTTCCCCTGCGCCGCGCGGGAGGCGCGAAGGACGGCGCGGAAGACGTCCTCGACGCCCTGGATGTCCAGGCCTGCTTCCTGGGCCCACTCGCGGCGGGCCTGAAGCTGGGCGCTCTCGCGATCCGGGTCGTGGATCGGCAGGCTCATTTCGGCCTTGGCCCGGCCGGCCCGCAGGACCAGCTCCGTGCGCCGGGCCAGCAGCGCGACCAGTTCCTGGTCCAGCGTGTCGATGTGGTTGCGGGCCTCCTGCAGCATCGGCGACCGGGCCCCCAGGTCGGGGATGGCCAGCTGCTCCTCGCCTCCGCTGATCTGGGCTTCCGCCAGGGACTGGTGGATGGCGGACAGGGCCTCCAGCAGGCCCACCCGGGCGCCCTGAGCGAAGGGATTCTGGTTCTGGAGGACCGCGAAGAGGTGGCCCGCATCCTCGCGAACCGATTCCAGGGTGTGGGCGATGGCATGGAAGGAGGGCGGCGTGAAGGGCAGCTCTGCCCCGGCGCCCACGGCCAGCAGTCCTTTGGCGATGAAGAACGTGAGGGCATGGGTGGTGGCCATGACGCGATCGTGGTCCTCGGCGCTCTGCTGCAGCACCTCGCAGCCCAGGCGGCGGAACAGGGACTCCACCCGCGCTGCCGCGGCCGGATGCTGCGGCGCCGCGCAGAGCACCACCCGCAGGGGTCGCTCGGCCCGGGCCAGGCTCACGGGTCCGAACAGCGGGTGGGTCCCGGCGTAGGGGATGGCCGAGCCCAGGTGCTGGGCCATCAGGGCGCAGGGACCCACCTTCACGCTGCCGACGTCGAACAGCAGGTGGTCGGGCCGCAGGTGGGGCCGCAGCTGCTTGAGGACACCCTCCAGGGCCGGAATGGGCACCGCCAGCACCAGGACCTCATGGCCCTCGACCAGGTCCAGCACGCTGGCCGCCCGGCACTCGGCCGGGACCGGGGCCACGGGATCCCAGGCTCGGTAGGGCAACCCTGCTTCGCGGAGCAGCGAGCCCAGGGCCACCCCGAAGCGGCCGTATCCCAGGATGCCGATGCGCATGGAGCTCCCTCGCTAAGTGGTTTGATCCTACCGCAGCAGGCCCAGAATGGCCGCCCCCGGGGACCCATGGCCCGGGGCAGGATCCTCGCCCAGCGGAGGGTTCAAAATGATATTTCGATAATTTCCGATATATACTGGAGTTTGTCCCCCGACACCTTGTCAGGTGCACGGGAGGATCAGGAGGAGGTGCCCGCCATGGCCGAGGAGCTGCGAACCCTGGTGGAGCGATTGAAGGCAGTCTCCCACCCGCTGCGCCTGCGGGTGCTGTCCCTCCTTGAGCTCGGCGAGCTGTGCAACTGCCAGATCGCCGAGACCCTTCAGGTGCCCGCGTCCTCGGTGTCCGAGGCCCTGCGGGAGCTGCGGCGGGCGGGCTTTGTGGCAGAACGGAAGGACGGCCGCTGGGTCTTCATGTCCCTGGTCACCCGGGAGCTCGCGTCCCCCTTCCTCAAGGGCCTCCTCGAGGAGGCGGCCGCGGTCCCCGAGGTCCAGCAGGACCGGGTCCGGGCCCAGGCGGTGACAGCGCTGGCGATCCCCGTGGTCTGTTCCAAGGTGCAGCGGGATGCACCGACCGAGCGCGAGGCCACCCATGTCTGACGGATCGGTCCAGGCCTCCCCCTTCCGGCGGGGCGGCTGGCTCCTGCTCGCGCTTCCGCTCTGGGTGTTCCTCTACGCCGTCAATCACGCCGTGTCGGAATGGATCGCCTTCCGCCTGCTGGGCCTTACCCCGAAGTCGCACCTGGGCGAGGCCGTCGCCTTCCTCTTCTACGACACCCCGAAGGTGCTGCTGCTCCTCACGCTGGTGGTGTTCATCGTCACCTTCATCCAGACCTTCGTGAACCCAGGCAGGGTGCGGGACGCCCTCTCCAAGCGGCGTCCGGGACTCGGCAACGCGCTGGCCTCCCTCTTCGGCGTCGTCACGCCCTTCTGTTCCTGCTCGGCGGTGCCGCTGTTCATCGGCTTCCTGCGGGCGGGCGTGCCCCTCGGCGTGACGTTCAGCTTCCTGGTGGCCGCGCCCATGATCAACGAGGTGGCCCTGGGGATGCTCTTCGCGATGTTCGGCTGGAAGATCGCCGCCCTCTACGCCGGAACCGGCCTGGCCATCGCCTTCACCTCGGGCCTCATCCTCGGACAGCTCAACATGGAGCGGCACCTGGAGGGCTGGGTGCAGGACGCACTGAAGGGCCCCGCCCTGGGTGAACTCGAGGAAGAAACCCCCACCCTGCCCGCCCGCATCGAGCTGGCCATCCAGGGTGTGAAGGAGATCGTGGGCAAGGTCTGGCCCTACATCCTGGCGGGCATCGCGGTGGGCGCCTTCATCCACGGCTATGTGCCCGAGAGCCTCATGGCGGGCCTGCTCGGCAAGAACCACTGGTACGGCGTGCCCCTGGCCGTGCTGATCGGCGTGCCCCTCTACTCCAATGCCGCTGGCGTCATGCCCATCGTGGAGGCGCTGCTGGGCAAGGGCGCCGCCCTGGGTTCCACGCTGGCCTTCATGATGGCGGTCATCGGACTGTCCCTGCCCGAGACCATCATCCTCAGCAAGGTGATGCGCCCCCGGCTCATCGCGACCTTCGTCTCTGTCGTTGCCCTCGGCATCCTGCTGGTGGGCTATCTCTTCAACGCCATCCTCTAGGAGCCCCCATGCTCATCGAAGTCTTCGGTCCCGGTTGCATGAAGTGCCAGACCATGGAGAAGCACGCCAAGGAAGCCGTCGCGCAGTCCGGCGGGGAGCACCAGGTGGTGAAGGTCTCGGACTATGCCGCCATGGTCGCCCGGGGCGTCCTCAGCACCCCCGCGCTCGCCCTGGACGGTCAGCTGAAGTTCCAGGGGCGTGTGGCCAGCGCCGACGAGATCCTGGCCCTGCTCAAGGGCTGAGGTCGCGCCCGGATCCACCTTCCTTCTGCCAGCCATCAGGAGATCCCATGCCCGTCCCGCGCCCTGCCGCGTTTGTGTTCGCCCTCTCGGGTTCCCTCTTCGCGCAGGGCCATGTCCCGGCGCTGGAGCCCCCGGGCCTCAGCCAGATCCTGACTTCGAAGAAGTGGACCGTCATCGAGTTCGGCGGTCCCACCTGCGTTCCCTGCGTGAAGATGCAGCCGATCCTGGCCGAGCTCCAGCAGACCTTCGGAACCCGGGCCCAGATCCGGAACTTCTACGTCACCGAGCACCCCCGGGAAGCCCAGGCGCACAAGATCATGGTCATGCCCACCCAGGTGGTGTTCGATCCCTCCGGCAGGGAAGTGGCCCGCCACATCGGCTACTGGCCCAAGGACGAGTTCCTCGCCGCCCTGGCCAAGGCTGGACTGAAGTAATGGACACCTGGATCGGCCGCCTGGCGGATCTGGTGGCCCAGGCCCCGGCCTACCAGCAGCTGGGACTCGTGTTCCTGGGCGGCCTGCTCACCTCGGCCAATCCCTGCGTCCTCGTGGCCGCACCCTTGGTGGTGGGCTTCACCGGAGGCACCCGGGAAGGCCGGCACCACCCCATGGTGCTCTCGGCCGTTTTCGTCCTGGGTCTGGCTGCGGCTTTCACCCTCCTGGGCCTCGTCGCCGCCCTGACCGGCAGCCTCATGGGCGATGTGGGCTGGGGCTGGAAGGCGTTGCTGGGGCTGGTCCTGCTGGCCATGGGCTTGCACCTCCTGGGACTGTTCGCGCTCCCCACGCCCTCCCACAGCCACCTGGCGCGCTTCCATGGCGCGGGGCTCTTGGGTGCCTTCGCCCTCGGGGGCCTCACTGGCACCCTCTCGGCCCCCTGTGCCACCCCGGCCCTGGCGGCCGTGCTCACCATCGTCGCCCTGCAGAAGAAGGTCCTCTGGGGCGGCGTGCTGCTGTTCACCTATGCGCTGGGCCATGTCCTGTTGCTGTTCCTGGCCGGCGCGTCCTCCGGGTGGGCCAGCAGGTATGCCGAGAGCCACTTCTCCCGTGTCCTGGGCCGCTGGCTGCCCCGAGCCATGGGCCTGCTGCTGACGGGCTGTGCCATCTGGGTGCTGGCCCTGGCCTGGAAGGCGAAGTTCCAGACCTGAACAAGGTCGCGCGCCCTCCCTTTCGCCAGGGATGGGCTTCCACCGGACACCGAGGAGCTCCTGCATGCGAACCACACTCCTACTGCTGATGCTGCTCTCGACAGGTGCGCCCCTCCTGGCCCAGGAGGCTCCGCTGTTCACGCTTGAGCAGTATCTGCTCGACTTCGACTATGCCGAACGGCGCGACATGAAGATCGGCAGCAAGGAGCTCGTGAAGCTGCTGAAAGAGAAGAAGGCTGTCCTGGTCGACATCCGGTTCCAGGAGGAATTCACAGCCTGGCGCATGGGCTTCGGGCTGCACATCCCCTTGAATGAGTTGCCCAAGCGGCTCAAAGAGCTGGACCGGACAAAACTGGTGGTGACCGCCTGCCCCCACAAGGATCGCTCAGCACTGGCCATGGCCTATCTCAAGACCCGGGGCTTCGATGTGAAGTATCTGGAGGATGGGCTGCTGGGGCTGGCCGAGCTGCTGCGGGGCGACAAGGTCCTGGAACTGTCCCGCTGACCCAGCTCCGAGCCAGGGTCTGGTTCAGAACCGCTCGGCCTTCAGCTGCTCCAATCGCCGCCGGATCTCGTCGCGCCCCGCGCGGAAGCGCGCCCTCAGGTTGTCTGGGGTCAGGCTGGGGTCGTCACTGGCGGGGTCGGGAATGGGCCAGTGCAGGCGCTCCGCCTTGCCCAGGAACAGGGGGCAGACTTCCTCGGCGCAGAGGGTTATGACGAGGTCCACCGTGGCCGGGTCGATGTCCTGGACGCTCTTGGAGGTGTGGGCGGTGGCGTCGATGCCCTGCTCGGCGAGGACTTCGATGGCGTAGGGATTCACGTGGCTGGGGCGGCTGCCGGCGCTCTGGATCCGCAGGTCGGGCCATAGCTGCCGCGCGAGGCCTTCGCCCATCTGGGAGCGGGCGCTGTTGGCGACGCAGAGGAACAGAATGGAGCGGATCATGGGGCGCCTCTTCTTGCGGGAGGTCATCACGCAGGCGCACTCGCCGTGGAGGATGGCCTCGGGATCGGTGTCGAGCGGCAGGCCTTCCTGGTCCCAGGCGAGCATGCCGCCATTCAGGCAGGCGACTTCGCTGTAGCCGTGGTCCAGGAGGAGGTGGGCGGCGTCCTTGGTGAACACGCCGGAGGTGTCCGCCAGCAGCAATGGACGGCCAGCAGGCAGCTCCGAGAGCAGCCCCGGCAGCTCCTGGTGGGGGAGGTGGATGGCCTCCGGCACCCGGAACGCCTTCATCTCGACGAGCTCATCGGCGCGGAGGTCCACCAGGAGCGCCCCGTCCTGCAGGGCGCTGAGGGCTTCCTTCGGGCCGATAAACCGCAGCCCCTGGATGATCATGCCCTTGCCGTCGAAGGCGCCCATGGCTCACCTCTTGTCGGGGTCGGCCGCCGGGCAGCAGGTCGCCCCTGCCACCTGCTCAGGGCTTGCGGGATACCACCTGGCCTTCAGCCAGAAGGCGACGCTGACGAGGCTGATCAGCACGGGCACCTCCACCAGGGGCCCGATGACCGCGGCGAAGGCCGCGCCATGGGCGATGCCGAAGGTCGCCACGGCCACGGCGATGGCCAGCTCGAAGTTGTTGGAAGCGGCGGTGAAGCTCAGCGTGGCGCTCTGGGGGTAATCGGCCCCAGCCTGCTTGGACAGCCAGAAGCTCACCAGGAACATCACCACGAAGTAGATGAGCAGCGGCACCGCGATGCGCAGGACATCGAAGGGCAGCTTCACGATGGTGTCGCCCTTGAGGCTGAACATCACCACGATGGTGAAGAGCAGCGCGATCAGGGTGAGGGGGCTGATCCGCGGCACGAAGACCCGGTGATACCAGTCCAGGCCCTTGAGCTTGCCGAGGCTGAAGCGGGTCAGGAACCCCGCGATGAAGGGAATCCCCAGGTAGATGAAGACGCTCTCGGCGATCTGTCCGATGGTGATGTTGACCACGGCGCCTTGCAGCCCCAGCTTGGCGGGCAGGATGGTGGCGAAGAACCAGGCGTAGACGCTGAAGAACAGCACCTGGAAGATGGAGTTGAAGGCCACCAGCCCGGCGCAGTATTCCGTGTCGCCCTTGGCGAGGTCGTTCCACACGATGACCATGGCGATGCAGCGGGCCAGGCCGATGAGGATGAGGCCCAGCATGTACTCCGGCCGATCCCGCAGGAAGAGGACGGCCAGGCCGAACATGAGCAGCGGACCGATGACCCAGTTCTGCAGCAGGGACAGGCCCAGCACCTTCTTGTTCTGGAAGACCAGGTGCAGCTCCTCGTACTTCACCTTGGCCAGGGGCGGATACATCATGACGATGAGGCCGACGGCCAGGGGCACGCTGGTGGTGCCGACGTTCCAGGCGTTGATGGCGCGGTTGAAGGCGGGCAAGGCGTAGCCCAGGAACACACCCAACCCCATGGCCAGGAAGATCCACAGCGTCAGATACCGATCCAGGAAGGAGAGCCTCTTCGAGTCGCTCATGGGAGCCTCCGGCTAGGCCGACTTGCGGGCGGAGATGATCATGCTGGTGATGTAGTCCGACGGCTTCGTGCCCGCCGGAAGCATCGCCAGCAGGTCGTCGATCAGGGGGTCGTCCGTGGGCAGCATCGCCTCGATGGCCTCGCCCTTGGGGGTGAAGGCCCGGTCCACGAGGCCCGCGGCCGCGGTCATGGCCTGCAGGTCCGTCAGGAGGGGCGCGCCGGAGATACAGCCCACCAGGGCCTGCACACTTTCCTGAACCGCCTCGGGCAGGGGACGCAGCAGCACCATGTCCGAGATGGAGACCCGTCCCCCGGGCTTCAGCACGCGGGCGATCTCGCGCCAGACCTTGGGCTGGTCCGGGCTCAGGTTCAGCACGCAGTTGGAGAGGACCACATCCACGGAGGCATCCGGCAAGGGGATCGCCTCGATCTGGCCCTGGTGGAAGGTCACGTTGCCCAGTCCCGTGCGGCGGCGGAACTCGGCGGCGTTGGCGCGGGCCTTGGCCAGCATCTCCCGCGTCATGTCGACCCCATGCACGTGGCCCTCGGGCCCGACCCGCTGGGCCGCCAGGAAGGCGTCCATGCCGGCCCCGCTGCCGAGGTCCAGGACGACCTCTCCGGCCTTCAGCTCGGCCAGCGCCGTGGGGTTGCCGCAGGAGAGGCCCAGGTTGGCCCCCTCGGGGAGCGTGGCCAGCTCCGCATCCGAGTAGCCGACGCCCTGGGCGATCTCTCCGACCCGTCCACTGCCGCAGCAGCTGGACTGGGGGCCGCAGCAGCCGCCGCCAATGCTGGCGATCTTGCCGTAGGCGTCCTGGACCTTCCGGTGGGTGGGATGCGGGGTCGCTTCCATGGGGGCTCCTTGGATCAAAGACAGTGGGGATCTCGACAGCCGCTGCCACAGCAGTCCTGCCAGAGGTATTCCGTCAGGGCCCGCAGCTGATCGAAGCAGGCGGCATAGCGGATGGTCGTGCCCTGCCGGCGGGCTCGCAGCAGCCCGGCCTCCGTGAGGTCCGCCAGGTGGTGGCTGAGGGTCGAGGCAGGCAGACCCACCCGGGCCTGGATCTGCCCCGCCGGGGTGCCCTCTACGGGGCCCTGCACCACGGCGCGGACGATGGCCAGCCGGCCACCATGGGCCAGGGCCTTCAGCTGCCGGGTGATGTGGGAGAGGACGGGGTCAGTGGCGGTCATGGGACTTAATTCTAAAATTCTAGAAATAAGAAATCAAGACCCCAATTTTGACCTGCCCTGGCTTTTCCAAGGTTCCGGGAAGCCTACTTCGAGCAGCCGCAGTCGTCGCCGCAGTCGCCCTTTTCCTTGCCCTCGGCTTCGCAGGCACAGTCGTCCCCGCAGGCGCCCTTCTCTTTGCCCTCGGTCTCGCAACAACCGCCACCGCCGCAGCAGCCGCCGCCCTCGGTGAGGGTGGTCTCCGCCAGGGCCAGCATCATCTGGTGGGGATCGCCCTTGACCCGCAGGGCCATGTTCACGGCCTGGATCATGTCGTCCTTGGAGACGCCCAGGGCCTCAAGGCGGGAGGTGTGGGCCCGGAAGGCCCGCTCGGCGTTGGCGCCCACCGCCGCGCCGAGGGCGACGAGGTTCAGGGTGATCTCGGCAAGCCCGGTGTCGGCCTGGGGGGCGGTCTGAGTGGTCATGGAGGCTCCTAGGAGGGGTTTCAGTGAAGGTCAGGCAGGATCTGCGACCGGGTCGGTGCAGGGGACGGGCGCACTGGCGGCGCAGCGGAGCTCGCGGGCATGGGTCTGGTCACGGTCCAGCTCCGCAGCAGCGGAGGCCATGAGCGGCCAGAGCGCTTCCAGCACGGAGCGGGAGGCGGCGGCGTCCGTCAGGGCGACGTGCACCCAGCGGCCCACCTTGCGCTCCTGAACCAGGCCCGCTCGGCGCAGGTCCGTCAGGTGCTCGGAGACGGTGGAGGGGGCCAGCCGCAGGATCTCGGCCACCTGGCAGACGCAGAGCTCCCCATCCCGCAGCAAGGCCAGGATGCGCAGGCGCACGGGATGCGCCAGGGCTTTGAGGAGTTCGACCAGAGGCCGGAGAGAGCTCATCGTCATTTCTCGTATTTGCGAACAGAACCAGTCTACCGCCGGGATAAGCCCTTGTCATGCCTCACAACATGAGGTTTGCTGGAAAGACCTCACCCGGGAGTCCAGCTCATGCGGCCCAATCCAGTCCTGCTGACCGTTGCCCTGACCGCCGTCCTCCAGGCCCAGTCCCCCTTCCAGTCCGCCGCGCCGACCCCTTCCCCGGTGCCTGTGCTGGCCAGCTACCCGGATACCCCCGCCGGCAAGCTGCTGCGCGAGATCAAGGAACATGCAGGCGTGGTGGAATGGGTGGAGTATCTGGCGGACATGATCGGCCCCCGCCTCACGGGCTCGGAGCCGCTGCGGCGCGCCCAGGCCTGGGCCATGGCCGAGGCGAGGGCCCTCGGCGCCGTGAACGTCCACGAGGAGGCCTACGACTTTGGCCTGGCCTGGACCCGCGGCATCGACAGCGCCCGCCTGCTCACCCAGAACGGCCTCCGCTTCCGCGTGGATCAACTGGCCTGGTCGCCGGCCACCAAGGGGCCCGTGCAGGGCGAGCTGCTGCTGGTGGACGCCCGCAACCTGGAGGAGCTGCAGGCCTTCAAGGGTCGCCTGAAGGGAAGGATCCTGCTGCGCAGCAACCCCGAGGACAAGCGGCCGCCCCTGGGCCGCCGCGGCGGGGGCGACATGGCGGCCTATCAGGCCGAGCAGACAGCCATGACCCGGTTCCTTATCGACGAGGGCGCCCTGGCGACCCTGTCCATGTCCGGCCGGAAGAACGGCCTCGGCTTCACCTCCAGTGGCCCGGGCCGCGATCCCAGGAAGCCCGCCCTGCCCGCCGCCTACGTGCCGCAGGAGCCCTACCGCATGCTGCTGCGCCAGATGGCACGGCAGGAGCCGGTGCGGCTGGAGCTCTCCCTGGGCGGCACCTTCTCGGCCAAGCCGGTGCAGGCCCACAACGTCGTCGCCGAAATCAAGGGCACCGACAAGGCCGACGAGGTGGTCATCGTCGGCGGCCACCTGGACAGCTGGGACCTGGGCACCGGCGCCACGGACAACGCCACCGGCAGCGCCGTGTGCCTGGAGGTGCTGCGGGCCCTGCAGGCCACGGGCCTCAAGCCCCGCCGCACCCTGCGCATCATCCTGTGGAGCGGCGAGGAGCAGGGCCTGCTGGGCTCCCGGGCCTATGTGGAGGCCCACAAGGCCGAGCTGGACGCCATCCAGGCGGTCCTCGTCCACGACATGGGCACGGGCATGGTCAAGGGCTTCGAGCTGCAAGGCCGCGAGAACTGCCGGGGCCTCATGGCCCAGGCCATCGCCCCCCTCAACGACCTCGGCGTGCGCGAGCTGCCCCTGCGCACCATGAACGGCACCGACCACGCCGCCTATGATCGCGCCGGGGTGCCTGCCTTTGCGGCCATCCAGGAGTCTGTGGACTACTTCGAGGGCACCCACCACAGCCAGGTGGACTTCCCGGATCACGTGCGCCCGGACCAGCTGATCCAGGGCGCCCAGGCCATGGCCGTCACCGCCTGGGAGCTGCTGAACATGGAGGGCCGCCTGCCCCACGGGATCGTGGCCCGGACCCCGGCCCCGCCGGCGGTCACCAGGCCCTGAGCGGAGTTCCCCCCTAGACCTTGCCCTCGGCCAGCCGCGTCAGGGTCTCCAGGGCATCGGCCGGTCCCATGATGAGGATCTCATCCCCGGCCTGGAAGCGTTCATCCCCGGAAGGATTGAAGCGAAGCCCTGCGCCGGGGTGCACGAGGCCCACCAGCAGCGCCCCCGTGGCGTGCCGGAGCCGCGCTTCCCGGAGGGTCTGGCCGACGAGGGGCGAGGCAGGCGCGATGGTGATGCGCTCCAGGCCCAGCTCCAGCTGCTCCTGCTGCAGCACCACATCGAAGAAGTTCATCATCTCGGGCTTCAGGAGAAGGCCCGCCATGCGGCGCCCACCGATCTCATAGGGACTCACGATGTGGTCAGCGCCCGCGGCCCGCAGCTGCCGCTCGGTGCCCAGCTTCGCGCTGCGGGCCACCACGGGCATGTCGGGGCGGATCTGCTTCACGGTGAGGGTCACCAGCACGTTGTCCGCGTCCGTGGTGAGGGCGGTGATCAGCCCCCGGGCGTTGCGAACCCCGGCGCGCTCCAGGGTGAGGTCATCCATGGCGTTGCCGTAGAGGATCAGCTCGCCGGAGAAGCGGGGGCTGCGGCCCTTGGTCTCGTCCTGCTCGATGATCACGAAGGGGACTCCCGCCTTCTTCAGCTCCCAGGCAGCCTGGAAGCCCATCTTGCCGAAGCCGCAGACAATGACATGGTCTTTGAGGTCGTCCAGGCGCTTCAGCATGCGGCGCTCCATGAGGTAGCCCCGGAGGTCACCCTCGAGGAGCAGGGCCGTGAGGTTCGAGAGGGCGTAGGTGGCCACACCCAGGCCGACGATGAGGTAGAAGATCGTGAACAGCTTGGTATTGGCGTTGACCTCGCCCATCTCCCGGAACCCCACCGTGAACAGGGTGGTGATGGCCATGTAGAAGGAGTCGAGCGTGCCCAGGCGGGACAGCAGGTGGTAGCCCAGCGCGCCCGCCAGGATGACCACGGCCAGCAGCACCAGGGTGTAGCGCAGCCGCACCAGGGGGGCGTCGGTGTCAGGGCTCCGGGACGGCAGGGGAAAGGGTCCGTTCAGGCGCATCTCAGCCACCCAGCCCATGCTTGATGGCGAAGTTGGCGGTACACAGCGCAACCAGGCTGCCGCCGCAGGTGAGCCGGCACTCCACGATGGCGCCGCGGCCCGAGAACCGGATCACCCGGCCCTCGCCGATGACCTCGCCCTTGGCGGGCTCCAGGTAGCGGATGTGCAGGTCTGAGGTGGCGAAGGGCATGGCGCCGTCGAAGGCTGTGCTGAGGGCCATGGCGCCTACCATGTCGGCCATGGTGGCGAGCACCCCGCCATTCACGATGCCCCGGGAGCTGTTCAGCACCGCCTTGGTCGGCAGCAATCGCATGATGGCGCCGCCTGGTTCCGTGGACTCGACGGTGAGCCCCCAGTCCTTGATGAGCTCCCAGGGATGAAACCGCGCGCGGAGACGCTCCGTGAGATCCGGAGCCAAGGTCTCTGGGATCAGCGGCCGGGGCATGGTTAATCCTATCCGCTCCGAGAGCTTGTCCGTGAATTAGACACGCTCGCGCTGGGAGCGCCAGGCGAGCTTGGCACGGAAGGCGCCGCTGACCGTAGTGGTGGCTACGGGCAAGGCGCCTGACAGAGCCAGGCGACGCCTGCCGCCCCAGCCCGAAGGGACGGGCCAAGCCGCGTGCCCAGCGGCGTCAGAGGCCTTGAACGATGCCACCACATCGCCCTGCGGCCCTTTCCTTGCTGGATCACGCGGCTTGGCATCGTCGCGAGCATGCCTAATTCACGGGCAATCTCTAAAGCCCCAGAACGCTCTTCAGGGTGTCGGCCATGCCCTTGAAGACCAGGGTCTGGGGACTGTCCGGGTGTTCCACCACCAGCGGCTTGCCGCTGTCGCCGCCCTCGCGGATGGCCAGGTCGATGGGCACCTCGCCCAGGAAGGGCAGGTCCATACGCAGAGCAGCCGCCTTCACGCCGCCGTGGCCGAAGATCTGGGTCTCCTGGCCGCAGCCCGGGCAGATGAAGCTGCTCATGTTCTCAATGATGCCGAGGATCGGCACCTTGACCGTGCCGAACATGCCGATGGCCTTCCGCGCGTCGAGGAACGCCACGTCCTGGGGCGTGCTGACGATGACCGCGCCGTCCACCTGGGCATTCTGGATCAGGGTGAGCTGCACGTCGCCGGTACCCGGGGGCAGGTCGATGAAGAGCACGTCGAGGTCGCCCCAGGCCACATCCTTCAGGAACTGCTGCAGGGCCTTGTTGAGCATCGCGCCGCGCCAGATGACCGGACGGTCCTCCTCGATGAGCACGCCCATGGACATGACCTTCAGGCCGAAGGCATCCAGGGGGAGGATCTGCCCCTCGGGGGTGGCCAGGGGCGAGTCCTTGAGGCCCAGCATCATCGGCACCGAGGGGCCGTAGATGTCCGAGTCCAGCAGGCCCACCTTGAGGCCCAGCTGGGACATCGCCAGGGCCAGGTTGATGGTCACCGTGCTCTTGCCAACGCCGCCCTTGCCCGAACCGACCACCACGCAGCGCTTGATGCCGGGGATCAGGTTCTTGAACTCCACCTGGGCGGTCTTCTCCCAGCCGATCTCGATCTCGGCAGCTTCGACGCCAGGCTGGTTGAGAATGATCTCCTCCAGGGCCTCCTTGATGGCCTGGACCCGGTCCTGGTAGGACTCCATGAGCTGGAGCAGCACCGTGACCTTGCCTTCGGTGACATCAATGCCCTTCAGCGCCTTGAGGTTGGCGAGGGTGCCCGAGGTCCCGGGGACCACATAACCATTGAGGGCTTCGAACAGGGCGGCGCGGCTGATCTTCGTCATGCGTGTCTCCAGCCCCCCAGTCTGCCACGGGCCGGATAGAAGTCGAAACAGGCATCATTGAAATATCGAGATCCAGGAGGCTCCAGCCCCCTGGCAACGGCGACCCCTGGCCAGCCTGGTCAGGTCCTGGCGTCAGGGCAGGGTCTCGGTGATGGTCCTGGAGACCTGCTTGAACTCCCGCATGCCCTGGCCCAGGGACTTGCCCAGCTGGGGCAGCCGCGAGGGACCAAAGAACACCAACAGGGCGACGCCGAGGAGCAGAAACTCTGTCATGCCGAGATTGCCCATCGGGTCTCCCAGGAAAGCATGGGGGCGCGGTCGCGGCCGCGCCCCCGGAGCCAAGGCTCAGGCCTTCACCTTCACGAGCTTCACGCGGGTGTCGTAGAAGCTGACGCTGCCACCCACCTTGTCGATCATGCAGGTGTTCTTCAGGTAGGGATCGATCCACATGGCCGCGTTGGCGTGGATGCCGCCACCGCGCTTGGGGTCGCCCTTGATCACGGTCCCATCGACCGTCATGTCGGCGGCGCCGGTGGCCCAGTGGCCGTGGCCGAGCGTGAAGGTGACGATGCCGGGCCGGATGGTCTCGGTGGGCAGCACCTTCCCGATCATGGCTTTCGTCTTGCCGTTCTTCAGGTCGTATTCGCCCTTGGGGTTGGTGGCCGAGACCACCTTGACCTTCTGGCCCTTGCGGAGGCCCAGGCGCTTGGCGTCACTGGTGTGGATGATGATGGCATTCTCGGGCATGTGGGAGGACAGGTAGCTGTTGGCGATGGTGCGGGACTTGGTCATGCGCACATCGCGCTGGGTCACCAGGTGCAGGTCGTGGCCCTTCATGAACGCCGTGGGCTCCTCACCCATGACGTTGACGATGGGGACGAACCGCGCCAGACCAAAGAAGTGCTTGCCGGTGAAGGCGTCCTTCGCCTTCCAGGTCTTCTCCTGGTACAGGTTCACCTGCTTGCCCCACTTGTTGGCCACCATATCGCCCTTGAAGCTGGCTTCCTGGGTGTCGAAGCGCCCCCCGTGGTTGAGCACGTAGACCACCTTCTTCCAGCTCGCGCCACAGATGGCCTGCCAGCGATTAAGGTCGAAGACGCTCTTGGGCAGGTGCTTGCGGCCCTTGAGGAAGATCTCGAGGTCCTTGTCCGTGGCGTCCGGCACGGATTCTTTGCCGTCGTGGGCGACGTTGGCCACCATGCGGAGGTAGAAGTCGTCGGGACGGCGCAGGTCCTGACCTGGGCCAAAGGCGTCCTTGCCGAAGCCGGGCAGTCCGAGTCGCTCGGCCAACCCCAACCAGACTGCCTCGACGGACAGCGGCTGTGCCTCGCCAAAGACCGTCACGACCTCGTTGGGGGAGGCGATCACCGGCTGGCGGACGGGCTGCACCTTCACCGGCATGTTCGGGTGGGAGCCCATGAACTCCCAGCGTTCCATGTAGTGCAGGTCCGGGATGATGTAGTCCGCATACATGGAGGTGGTGCCGATGGTGATGTCACTGGCGAAGTAGAGCGGGATGCGGTCCAGGTTCGTCAGGGCCTCGATCTGGGTCTGCCCGGCGGGCAGGGAGTAGGTCGGGGCACCCATGTAGGAGAACAGGGCCTTGATGCCGTAGGGATAGGCATCCGCGCAGCTGGGGATGATCTCCTCGTAGACATCCGAGGCCAGGGGCCACCAGTTCCGCTTGGCGGGGTAGTTCGCGAAGATGGTGGATTCCTCGTACTTCGCATCGTGGCGGATGATCGAGAGCCCGAAGGGCTTCCCCGCCTTGGGGGTGAGCTTGGCCAGGGGGAAGGGCTGGCGGTCAGTCTTGCTGCCCGAGGCGTCGAAGGTGGACGCCACGATCATGCCGCCCTTCCAGTCGAAGCTGCCGATGAGCATATTCAGGTGCATGAGCGTCGAGATATTGTAGAAGCCGTTCGTGTGCTGGGCCGGGCCCCGGTGCATGTCCACGCCCGCCTTCTTGCCGTGGGAGGTGAACTCCTTGGCCACCTCCTGGATGACCTTCTCGGTGCTGCCGCAGATCTCGGCCCACTGGGCGAGCGTCTTCTCCTTGGCCGCTTCGAGCATGATCTGGAGGGACGTCTTCACCTTCACGGGTTCCTTGCCACCTGCCAGTGTCAGGCCATCGACGAACAGCTCGCCCACCACGGGGTTCTTGTCGTCATTGGGATCGAAGGCGACGGGCTTGCCATCCTGTAGGGCCACCAGGTATTCGAAGGTATATTCCTTGCCGTCCTTGTCTTTCCTCATCTCCTTCGGCTTGAGGCCGATGTCGGAGGCCCGCAAGAAGGCGCCGGGAGTGCCGTCCTTCTCGAGCTTCACCAACCAGGCGCCGTTGGACCAGGTGGTCTCCTTGTTCGCGGCGGCAGCGCCCTTGTTGCAGGCGGCCAGGTACTTCGCGTCGTAGCGCTTGTTCTCCAGGATCCAGCGGATCATGCCCTGGGCGAAGGCGGCATCGGTGCCCGGCTTCACGGGGATCCAGCGGCTGCCCTTGGCCGCGAGCTTGGTGAAGCGGGGATCCATGACGGCGATCTTCAGCTGACCGTCCGCCATGCGCTGGGTGATGCGGGGGGTCCGGTTGGAGGGGCCGTAGTTGCCGTCGAAAAGGTTGGCCCCCACGAACAGCACGAACTCCGCGTGCTCCAGGTCCACCTGCCAGTAGAACTTCTGCCCGTCCTTGAAGGTGTCGCCCACGTACTGCTCGCTGATGGCCTTGGAGGCGAAGTAGAGCGAGCCCTGGCAAACCGTCGTGTGGCCGTGGGTGTTCGCGGTCCCAAAGGCGCCGTTGAAGCGGGCGGCGAAGTCGGAGCGCCCACCTTTCTTACGGCCCCACATGTAGACGAACTGGTTGTTCTTGGGGCCGAAGTCCGGGTGCTCAGGATCGATCAGGTGGTGCAGGTTGCCGGCGTGCTTGGTCTTGAACTGGGCCACCGTCAGCTTCTTCTTGCGGATCAGTTCCACGTCGGAAGCCATCTCGGCGAAGACCTTGGGATCCCGCAGGCTCCAGATCTCCTTCATGCCGGTCACGACGCGGTTCTCCTCGCCAGGCACCTGGGCGAAGAGCTTGCCGCCGTTGGCGATCTCGTCCATGGCCTGGGCGAAGGGGATGGACTGCCACTTGCCCTCGCCGCGCTTGCCCGCGCGCTTGAGAACCTTGCGGATGCGCCAGGGATCGTAGGCGCCGGTGTGCCCCGCCTGACCCTTTGGGCAGATGCCAGAGTCCACGCGGGCGGCCCGGTCCAGACCCTCGGTCATGGGCAGGTGGGGATTCAGCGTGAAGGGGTTGTAGGGGTTGCCGTCAATCTTCACGGCCACACCGTTGATCACCTTTACCTTGATGCCGCACCCGGTATTGCAGTTGAGGCAGGCGCTGTAGAGGGTGTTCTCCGCCTTGGCCAGCTCGTAGAGTTCTTTCTCGCCCAGCTGCCCGGCCTCGGCCTTGGCAATCAGGTCCTGGGCGAAGGACATCTTCGAGGCAGCGAAGGCGCTGCAGCCCGTGATGGCGCTGAAATTCAGGAAGCCGCGGCGGGACAGGCCCTCCTGGCCGGCGAGGACTGGGGTCAGCTTCTTAGCCATGGAGCACCTCCAGGTTCTTGTCCGAGATGTAGTAGACCCGGGGCTTGGTGCCCTTCTTGGCCTTCAGGAACTGGGTCTTGTTCGCCTTGAGCAGCTGGGCCACCAGGCTCGTCGGGTCGTTGGCATCACCGTAGTAGGTCGCCCGGCCGATGCAGGTCGTCACGCACTCGGGCAGCATCCCGCTGCTCAGCCGGTGCACACAGAAGTGGCACTTCCGGACCTTCCCGATGGGGGCTTCATCGGCCTTCCGGTTCCGCTTGACGCCGTACTCGTAGGAGGCCGCCGTCTCGTAGCCCTGGGGGGTCGCCTCGTAGAACTTGCCCGCATCCAGCGTCCGGGCCGTATAGGGGCAGGCGGGAACGCAGGACTCGCAGCCGATGCAGGTGTCGTAGTTGATCTTCACCAGCCCGGCGCCGGGACCCTCGGTCTCCTTCCAGGTGGCGCGCTCCTTCGGCGTCTGCGGCACCGGGCAGGCGGCAACACAGGGGGGGTTGTCGCAGTGCATGCAGGGCTGGGGCAGGTAGGTCCGGGCGGGAGTCGGATACTTCCCCGACTCGAACTCGTGGACAGGCCGGTAGTAGAGCTTCGGCGGCAGCTTGTTCTCCACCTGGCAGGCGATGGTGCAGCCATGGCAGCCCACGCACTTCCGGAGGTCGATGACCATGACCCAGCGGCGGGCCTTGTCAGGCCGTCGAAGCGAGCGCTCCAGATCCTGCTGCAAGGTGATGAGAACATCCTGTGCCATTGAAACCCTCCTAGGTAAACCAGGGGCTCCGTTCGGGAGTCGTGGAATTTAGGATGAGGTGGGTATCTATTAGATCAAACCCGATGTGATGACCATCACTCCAAGGACTTGAGCATCCCCTGATTGACTGCAGGAAAACTCCCAGACCCTGTGACCCAGATCGCCTCCAGGGCTGTTCTAGTGGTATTTCAGGCGACCAAGCCGATCATGCGACTCCGATGAACCCCCTCTTCCCCCTCTCCCGCTCCACCGGCTATGCCATCCAGGCTCTCTCCTGTCTGGAGGAGCCGGGGGGGCAGCCCTATCTGGTCCAGGTGGTGGCCCAGTGCACGGGGATCTCGCCTTCCTACCTCGCCAAGCTCATGCGACGGCTGGCCCAGAAGGGCCTGATCGTCGCCAAGCGTGGCAAGAACGGCGGCATCGTACTGGCCCGCCCTGCCCTGGAAATCTCTCTCTATGATCTGGCCGAGGCCGTGGACGGTGCCCAATGGCGAGACCACTGCGTCATGGGGCTCCCAGAATGCTCCAGTGAGCACCCCTGCGAGCTCCATGAGCTGTGGCTGGCGGGTCGGGATCCCCTGCTCGCCCGGATGAAGTCCCTGTCCCTTGCGGGACTCGCCGCCAACCACGCCTTCAGCGCCCAGGCCTGCCGGGCGATCCACAAAGGGGAGGGCGGGAACCAGGGAGCCTCAGGCTGCGGCTGTCACGCCAAGCCCTGAGACCCGCAGGCCCTCGCTGCTCCTAGATATCGGGATCCAGGGGCCCCAGCTTCTGGGTCAGGGCGCCCACGCCGCTGGCGAGGAGAGTGTGCTCGTAGATGCGGAGCTGGCTGCGCAGGGGGGGATCCTGCAGGTCCAGGCCCCGACGGAGGACCGCACCATCTTGGCCGATGACCCGACCCTTGAGGGTGTCGTGCAGCTGCAGCTCCAGCATCTCCACCACCTGGGCCGCCAGCAGGGGGTCGGTCAGGGGGAAGGCCAGCTCCACCCGGCGCTCCAGGTTCCGCGGCATGAGGTCCGCGCTGGACAGCAGCGTCTCCGGCTGGCCGTCGTTGGCGAAGTGGTAGATGCGGGCGTGCTCCAGGAAGCGGTCGATGATCGAGATGGCGCGGATGTTCTCGGACAGGCCCGGGACGCCGGGACGCAGGCAGCAGGTGCCCCGCACGATGAGATCGACCTTGACGCCCTCGCGGCTGGCCTCGTAGAGCAGCTGGATGACCTGGGGATCTACCAGGGCGTTCATCTTGAGCACCATGCGGGCGGGGCGGCCCTCGCGGGCGTGGGCGATCTCCCGCTGGATACGGACCTTGAGGGCCTTCTTCAGGTACTGGGGCGCCAGCAGCAGCCGGTGGAACCGGGGCGGCCGGGTGTAGCCCGTGAGCATGTTGAACAGGTTGGAGAGGTCCTCGCCGTATTCAGGCCGGGCCGTCAGCAGGCCCAGATCGGAGTACAGACGGCTGGTGCGCTCGTTGTAGTTGCCGGTGCCGAGGTGGCAGTAGCGCTTGATGACGCCACCCTCCTGGCGCACCACGAGGCAGGCCTTGCAGTGGATCTTGTGGTTGGGCAGGCCGTAGACCACGTGGACGCCGGTCAGCTCCAGGCGCCGCGCCCAGGCGATGTTGGCGGCCTCGTCGAAGCGCGCCCGCAGCTCCACGATGGCGGCCACCTGCTTGCCCCGCTCCGCGGCCCGCTCCAGAGCGGCCGCGACGGGGCTGTGGGCGGTCACCCGGTAGAGGGTCATCTTGATGGCCAGGACCTTGGGATCCTCCGCCGCCTCGCGCACGAAGCGCACGACACTGTCATCGAAGCTCTGGTAGGGGTGGTGCAGCAGGATGTCGTTCTTGGCGATGGCCTCGAAGATGCTGCCGCCCTGGTCCAGCTGGGGAGCAGGCAGCGGCGGCAGGGGCGAGTCCTTCAGCCGGGGGAAATCCAGCTGGCCGTAGAGCTGCATCAGGTCCGAGAAGGCCGTGAGCCCCTTGGTGGGATAGAGGTCCTCCGGGCTCAGGTCCATCTCCTCGATGAGCAGGTCCAGGACCTTGGCCGAGATGCCCTGCTCGTACTGGAGGCGCACCACCGCACCGCGGCGGCGGTCCCGGAGGCTCTCCTCCACGGTCTTGAGCAGGTCTTCGGAGGGATCCTCCTCCACCGGCAGGTCGGAATCCCGGGTGACCCGGATGGCGTGGCAGCTCTTCACGGTGTAGCCCAGGAAGAGGCGGGACAGGTGGTGCTGGACCACGTCCTCGAGCATCACGAAGGCCTGCGTGCCCGGCGCCGAGGGCACCCGCAGGAAGCGGGAGGCCTGGCCCGTGGGCACGTGGATGAAGGACAGTTCCGAGGCCGGCAGATGCCCATCCAGCTGGTCCTCATCCGGCTCCAGCTCAACCACCAGCACCAGGGCGCGGTTGCCCAGGCGGGGGAAGGGGTGGCCCGTGTCCACGGCCAGCGGAGTAATGAGTGGCAGGAGGCTCCGCTCGAAGTAGTCGAGCAGGAAGGCGGCCTGGACCTCGTCCAGGTTCCGGGGGTTCAGGATCTGAATCCCCTGGGCCTCCATCTGGGGCTCGAGGATGGCGTGGAAGAGCTCGTGCTGGCGGGCGGAGTAGGCGTGGATCTTGGAGGACACCCGCTCCAGAAGCTGCCGGGGCGTCAGACCGTCATGGCCCGGCTGGGTGATGCCCGCATCGATCTGCCGCCAGATCCCGGCCACCCGCACCATGAAGAACTCGTCCCAGTTGCTGGAGACGATGCTGAGGAACTTCACCCGCTCCAAGAGGGGCACCGTGGGATCCTCGGCCTCCTCCATGACCCGGGCGTTGAAGTCCAGCCAGCTCAGCTCGCGGTTGAGCAGTTCCTCGGGGCGGGGGATGGGATGGAACACGGGAGTCCTCTTGGACGGATGGTAACCACCTGCTGTAACAAACTGATGGTACGCCTTCCCTGGCGGTCGGCACGAAGATCTTCCTTTGAATCCAAGGGTTTTTCGGGCAGAATCACGGGTTCGGCCCTCCATCGGGAGGGCATGACCGGTCCGCCCGGACCCATCCCAACGAGAGGGCAGCCGACGCTGCCAGGTAGGAGGAACCAAATGTCCCAGGAAACCCTGATCGTTCCCAAGCGCGAGTCTTTCGGCAAGGCCGCCATCCGCGACCTCAAGGCCAGCGGCATGATCCCCGCCGTGGTCTACGGCCTCAACGAGCCCCCTGTCGCTATCGCCATCAGCCCCAAGGTTGTGGCCCGGGTGCTGGCCAGCGACGCCGGCATGAACTCCGTGATGTTCCTCCAGCGCGAGGGCACCGACATCAAGCGCCACGTCATCATCAAGGACCTGCAGCGCGACCCCATCACCTCCCGCCTGCGCCACGTCGACTTCATGCGCGTGGACATGACCCTCAAGGTCCGCGTGAAGGTGCCTGTGCGCCTCGTCGGCACCTCTGTGGGTGTCAAGGCCATGGGCGGCGTGCTTGACTTCGCCCACCGCGAGATCGAGCTCGAGTGCCTGCCCAGCATGATCCCCGCCCACATCGACGTGGACATCACCAACCTGGCCGTGGGTGACAGCATCCGCTTCGAGCAGATCAACCTCGGCCCCAACGTCATCATCACCGGCGACGCACACCAGGTGGTCTGCTCCGTCCACGGCAAGGCTGCCGAGGAAGAAGTCGCCGCCGTCGCCGCCGCCGAGCCCGAAGTGGCCAAGAAGGGCAAGAAGGAAGACAAGAAGTAGGCTCTTCACCCTTTATTGTTCTGTGCGAGAAACGCGGCCCTGGCCGCGTTTCTCATTAACGCGCAGGCGCAGCCTGCGCGTTTGGACGGAATCTATGTGGACCCTCGTACCTCTAGGCAATCCCGGTCCTGAATACCAGGACACGCGCCACAACCTCGGACGGCTGCTGCTCCAGCGCTGGATGGCGGAGCGGAACCTTGGGCCGACCCCCCGCAAGCGCTTCCCCTCGGGCACCCTCTACCCGCTGGCGCCGAACCTGCAGGCGCTGGTGCCGATCACCTACATGAACCTCTCGGGCGAGGTCTGCGCCCAGGCAGAGGCCGCGGGCATCTACCCCCGCCGGTTGGTGCTGCTCCACGACGACAAGGACCTTTCCCTGGGCACCGGGCGCTTCCGCCTGAACGGCTCAGACGGCGGCCACAACGGCTTGAGGTCGATCTTCGAGTGCCTCGGCACCCCGGACGTCGCCCGCCTGCGCCTGGGCATCGGCCCCTTCCAGCGGCCCCTGGTGGACTTCGTGCTGGAGCCCTGGACCGACCCTGAGTGGGAGGTCATCGGCCGCCTGGACGCCCCCTTCGCCCGGTTCCTCGAGCTACTCGGCGCCGCCGAGACGCTGGACGGAATCGCGAACCAGGTGAACAGCGCGCTGTTCTGGGGTGACCCGGTTCCGGGCTCCGGTGGCTAGTCTTTCCCCACGGCACGGTTGAAGAAGATCAGCGCCCCCATCACCAGGGTGATGGCCAGGGCGAAATACAGGGTGGCCTGAGGATCCTTCCACTCCACCAGGTGCTCCAGGAACGTGACGGCCATGAAGAGAATCAGGATCTGGCTCAGGCGGCTCTTGATGTCATGCAGGTCATGGATCACCAGCCAGCCCGGCAGATCCAGGTTCCCGATGAACAGCTCATAGAGACCCACGGCGAAGATGTAGAGGCCCACGGCGATCAGGAACTTGTCCATGAGCTCGATCAGCCGCACCACCGTCAGGGGGTCCGCCCCCCCGGTCTGGACCAGGCCCAGGATCACGACCCCGGTCTTGACGAGGCCCCAGAGGAAGACCGCCAGGGACGCCGCCAGGGATGAGAGCACCCCGATCACCACCAGGTAGCGACTGCCTTCCAGCATCCGTTTCAGCACAGGACCCCCATGTGAAGTTGGATGATACCTGCCAGGAATCCGTTGGGACAGGAAGCTCTGCCCCAAAGATGAGAGGATGGTCCCCTACCTGAACCCGGAGTTCCCATGGCCTCCCGTGCCCTGCTGGTTGCCCTCATGACCCTGCCCGTCCTCGCCGCCGATCCTTCCGCCACCCCCAACCCGTTCTTCACGGAGTGGAAGACCCCCTTCGGCGTGCCCCCTTTCGCTGCGATCCAGGAGGAGCACTTCCTTCCGGCCATCAAGGAAGGCATGGCCCGCCAGAAGCGGGAAGTGGCTGCCATCACGGCCTCCCAGGAGGCTCCGACCTTCCAGAACACCGTGGTCGCCCTGGATCAGGCCGGCCAGTTCTCCGAGCGGGTGATGTCCGTCTTCTCGAACCTCGTGGGAGCCGAGACCACCCCCAAGCTGCAGGCCGTGAACCGGGAGGCCATGCCCCTCCTGTCCGCCCACCGGGATGACATCCAGTTCGACCCGATCCTGTTCAAGCGGGTCAAGGCCGTCTGGGAGGCCCGGACCGGCCTGAAGCTCGAGCCGGACCAGGCCCGCCTCCTGGAGCGCACCTACAAGAGCTTCGTCCGCTCGGGAGCCGCCCTGGACGCCCCGGCCCAGACCCGCATGCGAGCCATCAATCATGAGCAGAGCCGCCTGGGCGTGGACTTCGGCGACCGCCTCCTCAAGGCCACCAAGAGCTTCAGCCTGCTGGTGACGGATCCTAAGGACCTGGCGGGCCTGCCGGAAGGCACCCGCATGGCCGCCGCCGCTGCCGCCAGAAAGACCGGGCAGGACGGTAAGTGGCTGTTCACCCTGGACGGCCCCAGCATCTGGCCCTTCCTGGAGTACGCCCAGAACCGGGAGCTGCGCCGCCGCCTCCTCACGGGCTACCTGGAGCGCTGCAACCAGGGCGGGGACACCGACACCAACGCCATTGTGAGCCGCGTGGCCGCCCTGCGGGCGGAGAAGGCGAAGCTGCTGGGCTACCGCACCTGGGCCGACTTCGCCCTCGAGGAGAACATGGCCAAGGATCCCAAGGGCGTCTACGGCCTGCTGGACCAGATCTGGAAGCCCGCCCTGGAGGTGGCCAAGCGGGAGCGCGCGGAGCTGCAGGCCATGATGGCGAAAGACTTCCCGGGCCAGAAGCTGGAGCCCTGGGACTGGCGCTACTACGCCGAGAAGGTCAAGCAGGCGAAGTACGACTTCGACGAGGAGTCTGTGAAGCCCTATTTCGCCCTGGACGCCGTCCGCCAAGGCGCCTTCGCGGTGGCGACGAAGCTCTACGGCCTCGCCTTCAGCGAGGTGAAGGACATCCCGATCTATCAGAAGGACGTCCGCTGCTTCGAGGTGAAGGAGGCCGACGGCCGCCACCTGGGCCTGCTCTACCTGGACTACCACCCGCGGCCCGGCAAGCGGGGCGGGGCCTGGAAGAGCAACTACCGGTCCAGCTGGCTGAAGGACGGCAAGCGGGTGGATCCCGTGGTGGTGAACGTCTGCAACTTCACGGCCCCCACGGGCAACCGCCCGGCGCTGCTCACCTCCGATGAGGTGAGCACCCTCTTCCACGAGTTCGGTCACGCCCTCCACGGCCTCTTCTATGCTGGCCGCTACCGGGCCACGGAAGGCACGCCCCGGGACTTCGTGGAGCTGCCCAGCCAGGTCATGGAGAACTGGGCCATGGAGCCCGAGGTGCTGCGGCTCTATGCGAAGCACCACCAGACCGGCGAGGTGATCCCAGACGCCCTGGTGGCGAAGATGCACCGGGCGGCCACCTTCGGCCAAGGCTTCGCCACCGTGGAATACATGGCGGCCTCCCTCCTGGACATGGACTGGCACACCCTGACCGACACCAAGCCCCAGGACACCGCCGCCTTCGAGAAGGCCTCCCTCGCCAAGTGGGGCCTCATCGCCGAGATCCCCCCCCGCTACCGCAGCCCCTACTTCAACCACATCATGGGCGGCTACGCGGCGGGCTACTACAGCTACATCTGGAGTGCCGTGCTGGATAGCGACGCCTTCCAGGCCTTCAAGGAGAAGGGCAACCTGTTCGACCCCGCCACGGCTGCGAAGTTCCGGGCCGAGGTCCTCTCCCGGGGCGGCACCGAGGACCCGGCGCTGCTCTACCGGCGGTTCCGGGGCGCGGACCCAAAGGTGGGTCCCCTGCTGGAGAAGCGCGGGCTCAAGTAGCTTCCTCGTCCCAACGCAGGGGCCGCGAACCCTCCGGGGCATTACTTTGTGTTGATCTACAAGCCCTTTCGCGCGAAACTGGTCCTTCGCGTCCTCCGCTGGAGGGCTCTTCCTTGCTCCCGGAATCCAATGGGGGCTTCACATCCACAAGGAGGACAGATGCGTCACTACGAGACCATCTTCATCGCCTCCCCTACGCTGACGGACGAGCAATCGGATGAGCTCGTCAAGCTGTACGAGGGGATCATTGCCGAGCAGGGTGGCGAACTGCTCAAGACCGACAAGTGGGGCCGCAAGAAGTTGGCCTACGAAGTCCAGAAGTTCAGCGAGGGCTACTACACCCTGTTCGAGATGAATGCGGGCCCCACCCTCATCGCCGAGCTCGAGCGCCGCTTCCGCAACAACGACGCGGTCATCAAGTACATGAGCGTCCGCCTGGATGAGGCCGAGAAGTCTGCCGGCCGCACCAAGCAGCGCATCGAGCGTGAGGCCAAGCGCAAGGCCCAGGCCGGGATCAAGGAACGTTCCGCTGAAGAGGTGATGGGATGAAGCGCCGCGCCGATGCCAAGAAGGGCAAGCCCAAGAAGAAGAAGGCTTTTGGGGGACGACGCGCCAAGTTCTGCAAGTTCTGCGTCGAGAAGTCCCTCATGATCGACTACAAGGACGTGAAGACCCTCCAGGCCTTCACTCCCGAGCGCGGCAAGGTGCTGCCCCGCCGCACCAGCGGCGTCTGCGCCATCCACCAGCGCGAGCTCGTGGAAGCCATCAAGCGCGCCCGCAACATCGCGCTGCTGCCTTTCGCCACGGACTAGTCTTCGCTGGCACGCTCAGAAAAGCCGCCTCCGGGCGGCTTTTCTGTTGTCAGGAAGAGGTGCTGGCTCCGGGGGAGGAGCCAGCACCTGCGGCGGGTCGTTCGATTGTCATAAAAATGTCACAAAATCTAGCATGACAGCATTTAGTGGACATTGATGACCCGTTTCTGTTTTATTAATCGGAGCTCCCGGCTCTTCCTTAAATCGCAAGGAAGGACGCTGTTGATCGCTGATCAACCCCGACCCGTCTACCTCTGCTCAACCTGGCCCCGCCTTCACTCCCCAACCTCCGAGAGGATCATGCGCCGACACTCCACCCTTCCCGCCCTGCTCTCCGGCCTCGCCCTCGTGATGGCGTCCGCTGGCCTCCACGCCGAAGATCCCGCCCCCAAGAAGGCCGAACCGGCCCCCAAGAAGGCGGCCGAGAAGGCCAAGAAACCCAAGAAGGAGGACATCCCCTCCGCCGTGGTCGTCGTCTCCGCCACCCGGACGGAACGCGCCGAGAAGGAGACCACTACCACCGTGACCGTCTCCACGGAGAAGGAGCTGGAGCGGCAGCTGGTGGGCAACATCATCGACCTCACCCGCTTCGAGGCGGGCGTGGAGGTGGGCAACGACCCCAGCCGCAAGGGTGCCTCCACCTACAGCATCCGCGGCATTGGCGGCAACCGCGTGCTGATCCAGGTGGATGGCGTGACCCTTCCGGATGGCGCCGAAGCCGGGCGCGGCATGAGCCGGGACTATGTGGATGTGGATGCCCTCAAGCGGGTGGAGATCCTGCGTGGCGGCGGCTCCGCCCTCTACGGCAGCGACGCCCTGGCCGGCGTGGTGACCTACACCACCAAGGATGCTGCGGATGTGCTGAGCCCCGAGGGCCGCTTTGGCGGAGGCCTGAAGGTCGGCTACGCCAGCGTCGACAACCAGAAATCCACCACCGCCACCGTGGCCGGGCGAGTCGGGAACCTGGATGGCATCGTCGTGGCGACGCGCCGTCAGGGCAATGAATACACTCCGATCCTGGGCACCCCGAACCCCCTCAACCTGGAGACCAAGAGCCTGCTGGCCAAGCTGGGCTGGAAGCCCAACGAGGCCAACCAGCTGCGCCTGGGCTTCCAGAGCTATCGCCGCAACTCGGAAA
>JAAXXS010000088.1 GCA_013334395.1 Holophagaceae bacterium
GTCAGCGCACCGGGGAACTTGCCACCTTGCTTGAGGTGAGCAGGAGCCTCTCCGCGACCCTCGACCTCAACGCCATTCTGCAGACCGCGACCAATCGGATCGCAGAGCTCACGGACCTGAAGACCGCTGCTGTCTATCTGCTATCCGGTGAGATGCTGCGCCTGGGGGCCGGCACGCCTCCACTGCCTCCGCAGTTCCCGGAGGAGCTGCGCCTGGCGCCGCTTGCGGAGCATCCGCACATCCTCGAAGCGCTGACGACCCGCAAGCAGGTCTTTCTGCTGGATGCCCGTTGCGCCGACCTGACGCCGGCGGAACGTGCGGTCTCCGAGGCGCGGGGGCTCCGCTCGATCCTGTACCTGCCGCTCATCGCGGGGGCGAACCCCCTGGGGGTGCTCATCGCCAGTTCCGTCGGAGAGCCACAGGCAGTCTCCGAAGCGGACCAGAGCTTCTGCCAGACGCTGGCCAACGTGGCTGCCATAGCCATCGCAAACGGCCAGCTGTATGAGGCCAGTCAGGCCCACGGCGCTGAGCTCGAGAAGGAGATCATCGAGCGAAAGCGGGCCGAAGTTGCGCTCAGGGACAGCGTCCGGCACTACCGCGACCTCTTTGACCAGGCGAACGAAGGCCTCTTGATCATGACGCGGGAGGGGAGGCTTTCCGAGGTCAACCGGGCCTTCGCGGAGATGCACGGCTACAGCGTGGAAGAGATGAGTGGACTCGATATCCAGGCGCTCGATGTCCGCAGCGAGCGCACGATGGAAGACCGCAGCGACTTCATCCGCCGCATGCAGGAAGGCGAAGTCGTCCGCTTCGAGGTCGCCCACTATCACAAGGATGGGCATGTCTTCCCGCTCAGTGTCACCACAAGCCTGATCGACCTCGGGGATCAGTCCTACTACCTGGCCTTCCATCAGGACATCACGGAGCGCAGACAGGCTGAGGAGGACCATCTCAGACTTCAGACCCAGCTGCAGCAGTCCCAGAAAATGGAAAGCCTGGGAACCTTGGCGGGCGGGGTCGCCCACGACATGAACAACGTACTGGGAGCCATCCTCGGCCTGGCGACGGCCCATATCGGCACCCAGCCCTACGGCAGCCCCCTCCACCAGGCCCTCGACACCATCGTCAAGGCCACCGAACGCGGCGGCAAGATGGTCAAGAGCCTGCTGAACTTTGCCCGCCAGAGCCCAGCGGAGGAAAACAAGCTCGATCTGAACGCCCTCCTCAGGGAGCAGATCAGCCTGCTTGAACGAACCACCCTGGCGAAGGTCAACCTGCAGATGGACCTGGAAGCGGGGCTGCACCCCACCCTCGGTGACGCGAGCGCCCTGACCCACGCCTTCATGAACCTCTGCGTCAATGCCGTGGACGCCATGCCCGAGAACGGCACCCTCACCCTGCACACCCGCAACATCGACCCCGAGTGGATCGAGGTGGTGGTCGAAGACAACGGGACGGGCATGCCCAGGGAGGTGCTGGAGAAGGCCATGGATCCCTTCTTCACCACCAAGGGAGTAGGCAAAGGCACCGGGCTGGGCCTGTCCATGGTCTACAGCACCGTGATGGCGCACCGGGGGCAGATGGCGATCGAGAGCGAGCCCGGCAAGGGCACCCGCGTGAAGCTGCGCTTCCCCGTCTGCGAGCAGGACAGCCCTGTCGCAGAATCGGGTGCGGCTGCCGCCACCGCGACCCTCCACAGATCCCTGAAGGTGCTGCTGGTGGATGACGATGACCTGGTCCAGCGGTCTGTCCAGGTGCTCCTGGAGGTCATGGGCCACACGGCGGTGACCGCCGTCCTCAGCGGCGAGGATGCCCTGGCGGTGCTGGAAGCTGGGTTGGAGCCCGACCTCGTCATCCTGGACATGAACATGCCCGGGCTTGGCGGGACCGGAACCCTGCCTCGCCTACGCGCGCTGCGCCCCGCGGTGCCCGTGCTGCTGTCCACAGGCCGAACCGACCAGACGGCGCTGACCCTCGCCTCGGCACACCCGGGTGTCACCTTGCTGTCCAAACCCTTCGGGCTCCGGGAACTCCAGTCCCACCTCGAGAGCATTGGGCTGGGGTGAAGCACGCTGCCTGCCTCCAGCTAAAGCAAGCGCCGGGTCGCCCCGGCGCTGCATTTGAGAGCTGACATCTGAAAGCTGATAGCTCCTAGAAAGCTGATTCCACGAAGGCCTTGAGCTGGGGCTTGGGCTGGCCGCCGATGAGCTTGTTCACGGGCTTGCCGTCCTTGAAGACGATCAGAGTGGGGATGCTCATGATGCCGAACTTCCCGGCCACTTCGGGGTTCTCGTCCACGTTCATCTTCACGAACTTGGCCTTGCCGGCCATCTCGGCGGCGAGCTCGTCCAGGACGGGGGCGATCATCTTGCAGGGGCCGCACCAGGGGGCCCAGAAATCCACGAGGGTGACACCCTGGGCGACAGCCTCGGGGAATTGAGCGTCGGTGATGTGGGCGACGAGGTCGGACATGGGAACTCCTTTCAAGTTCAGGGGAAGGGCAGGGGGTCGCCCGAGTTGGCGCCCCCCCATTGGGCGATGGTGAACAGGCTCATGTAGCGCTCATTGGTCTCGCGCAAGCGCTGGGAGAGCACCTGACAGAGGGCATACAGGATCTTCAGGGCCGTGCGGGGCTGGGACTCGATGAGGCCCTGCAGCTGCTGCATGGGCAGGAAGAACAGCACGGCCTCTTCATTGATGATGGCATCCGCGGCCCGGGGCGAGGCGTCGATGAGGGCCATCTCGCCAAAATAGGCGGGGGGCTCCAGCACGGCCAGGGCCTCCTCGCCGGAAGCGGTCTGCTTCGAGATGCGCACGGAGCCTTCCAGCAGGATGTAGAGGCCATCGCCGGAGTCGCCGTCGCGGAAGAGCACCTCACCCGCAGGAGCGCACCGCACCTGCCCGATGATCAGGACCTGGGACCGCTCCGCCTCGTCCAGGTTGCTGAACAAGGGCGACTGGGTCAGGAAGGCGGCGTCGATCAACGCGGCTCCGGGGAGGGGTGATCCGCAGAGGGTTCCAGGGGCACGTGGGCACAGAGGTCGAGTCCGAAACCACGGAGCCCAATGTACTTCGTTTCATGACGGCTGAGGAGCCGCATTTTTCCGATGCCCAGCTGGCGCAGGATCTGGGCGCCCACACCGAAATCGCGATCACTCATGGTCTGGGGCGGGGCCTGCCCTTCCTCCGCCACGCCCGGGGTGTGGGCGTGCCGCCGCAGGTAGACGAGGGCGCCGCAGCCCTCCTTCGCCAGGGCCGCCATGGCCTTCTGGAAGAGGCCGCTCTCGAAGCCGTGGAGGTCGTCCGGCAGGGTCTCCACATGGACCCGGACCAGGGGCGCTTCCACCTTGGCCAGGTCCCCGAGCACGAAGGCGAGGTGGCTGCCGCCGTCCAGCAGGCTCTGGAAGCGATGCACCTGCAGCTGGCCCCACTCGCTGGCCATGGCGCGCACCTCGAGGGGCTTGACCAGGGGCTCCTGGCGCAGCCGGTAGGCCACCAGGTCCGCCACGGTGACCAGGAGCAGGCCATGCTGGCGGCAGAAGGGCACCAGGTCCGGCACCCGGGCCATGGTCCCGTCGTCCTTCATGATCTCGCAGATGACGCCGCTGGGATGGAGACCCGCCAGCCGCGCGAGGTCCACGCTGGCCTCGGTCTGGCCCGTGCGGGTGAGCACGCCGCCGGGGCGGGCGCGCAGGGGGAACACGTGGCCGGGCTTCACGAAGTGCTGGGGGCGGGACTCGGGAGCGATGAGCGCCTGGATCGTCCGGGACCGGTCCTGGGCGCTGATGCCCGTGGTGGTGCCTTCCCGGGCCTCGACGGACACGCAGAAGGCGGTCTCGAAGGGGCTGGTGTTGTCGCGGACCATGAGCGGGATCTGCAGGCGGTCCAGCAGGGGGCCCTCCAGGGCCGCACAGATCAGGCCCCGGCCGTGCGTGGCCATGAAGGCGATGCCCTCGGGGGTGACGTGCTCGGCGGCCAGGGTGAGGTCGCCTTCGTTCTCGCGGTCCTCGTCATCGACCACCACCACCATCTGCCCCTGGCGGATGGCCTCGATGGCGGCCTCGATGCGGGCGAAGGGGGAGTCTGGACGTTCATGCATAGGACTCCCAGCATCGCTCAGGAGGGCTCCGGGGGGAAGGGCGCACTCCGTGGTAAGGTTGGGCATCTTCCTTCTTCAAGAGAGGAACGGTCTATGTCCCAGGGTGTGATCCAAGGCTCCATGCGTGAAGCCCCCCTACCGGACATCATCCAGCTCGTGAGCCAGGGGGGGAAATCCGGGTGCTTCCACGTCCACCAGGAGGCCGCCAAGGCGCGCATCTACCTGCGGGACGGCCGGATCATCCATGCCGTGACACCCGCAAACGAAGGCTTCGAGGCGCTCATGGATGTGGCGCTCTGGCTGGAAGGCGCCTACCACTTCGAGGAGGGGCCGGTCGAGGTCCCCGTCACCATCAACAAGCCCAATGCCTCCATCCTGATGGAGCTGGGGCGGCGCATGGACGAGTGGCGGGTCATCAGCCAGAAGGTGCCTTCCTTGGAGCTCTATCCGGCTTCCACCCTGCTGCCCGGGGAGGCGCCCCGGGGCGTCAATCCCCGCGAAGCCAGGCTGTTGGGACTGTGCACGGGCTACTACAGCGTGGCCGAGCTGGCGGAACTGACCGAGAAGCCGGTGGTCGCCGTGGCCAAGGATCTCTACGGCCTGGTCCTGGCCGGTCACGTGGCGCTCAAGGGCCTGCGCTCGGGGCGTCCTCCGAAGCCTGAGGCCCCCGAAAAGCCCCTCCAGGACCTGGTTCCCGTCTCGGTGCTGCTGGCCCGACCGGCGGAGGCCCTCCCCGAGGTCCCGGAACCCGCGCCGGAACCCGCCGCAGCGCTGCTGCCGAAGCCCGGCCCCACGGCGCTGGAGGACTCCCAGCGCCTGGTCAAGCTCATCAACTTCACCCAGCGCATCGCCCAGGCCTCCAAGCAGGTGCTGCCCGAACAGCACCACGAGCTGGTGAACAGCCTGCAGGCGAAAGCCACCCAGCAGATCCTCTCCGGCGAAGGACCCGACGCGGTCAAGGGTCTGGCCCTCGCCATCAGCCGCGCCGCGGTGGAAGCTGGCTGTGACGGGAACCTCGTGCGCTCCCTCAACACCCAGCTGAAGGCTCTCTTCACCACCCGATAGGTCGCTGCCCATGACACTGCGTTCCCTGCTCGGCCTCGCGGCCTCGATCCTGATCCTGCTCACGGGCTGCAAGGAACCTGAAGGCTCCTCTGGGGGCACCTCCGGGGCGGCGCTCTACGCCTACGACAGCACCAGCTCGGCCATCTTCGTCTGGACCGACATCAGCGCCCTCTACAGCACCACCACCACCACGGTGGCGCCGACCAAGCAGATCACGTCCTCCGTCTTCGGCAGCAAGATCACCACCCTGGCCTGGGGGGGCGTCTGCCTCGACAGCCTGCACGGCTACCTCTACCTGGTCTCCGAAACGGGGAGCATCGTCCGGGTCAGCAACCTCCGCTCCCAGAGCGGGGCCGTTGCCAGCAACGAGGTGGTCTCCTTCTCGCTCGCGGACACAGGGCGCCTCACCACCTCCACCTTCGGCCAGGTGGCCCTGGATGCCCCGAACAACCGGCTCTACATCACCGAGAACGGCAGCAGCACCACCCAGATCTGGGTGGTGGACAATGCCAGCGGCCGGGCCCAGAGCGAGAGCGTGGCCCTCCAGGCCCTCCACGCCGCCGGCGACACCGGCGGCACGGGCGTCGCGGCGGCCTCGGGCTCGGTCTACGCCTTCCTGCTCGACGGCGACACCGTGGGCAACATCGTGACCTACACCGGACCCCGCCTCCGCAAGGGCACCGCGACGGCCTTCACGGACGCGAGCACCCTCATCGGTCCCGCCACGCTGCTCGGGAAATACGGCTCCCTGGCCCTGGACACGGGGAACGGCTACCTCTTCGTGGCCCGGCACAACACCGACGCGAGCGCCACCACCTCCCCGATCCAGGTCTTCACCACCGGCTCCTTCGGGCAGTCCTTCAATCAGGCTCCGACGGCGCAGCTCGGCAGCGCCACGGCCCAGGCGGACCTGCGGGTCCTCACCCACGCGGGCAGCAAGGACTGGCTGGCGGGCCTGAGCGGCCAGGGCACCACGGCCTACGGCAAGATCCACCTCTGGAAGTCGCCCATGGGTGGCACCGCGGCCAAGGTTGTGACGGCCTCGCCCACGACCGCCGTGTTCAAGGGGATCGCCATCGACGGGAACGCTTCGTGACGCTCTTCCGCCTGCTGGGGCTGCTGCTCCAGGATGTCCTCCGCGACCTCTACCGGCATCGCGGCCAGTATCTCCTGGCGGTGCTCACCCTCGGCTCGGGTCTGCTGCTGGCGGGTGGCGGGCTGCTCGCGGTGGAGAGCCTCGATCGCTTCGTCAACCGCCTGGAGGGCATGGCCAAGGTGGTGGCCTACGCCGCCGAGGGGAAGTCTCTGGACGAGGCGGAGCGGCGCCTGAAGCGCGATCCCCGGTTTCGCGAGGTGCACCGCGTCAGCGAGCAGGAGAACCGCAAGCGCTTCATGGCGGCCACGCGCGAAGCGGGCCTGCTGCTGGAGAGCGCCGGTCAGGACGCCCTGCCCGAGAGCCTCGAGCTGACCCTGCGCCCGGACCTCACCACTGGCGCGCGGGCCGTGGAAGTGGGCGCCAGCCTTCGGGGCCTGCCCGGGGTGGGCGACGTGCTGGTGGACCAGGAGCGCATGGAGAGCCTCCACCGCATGGCCCGCATGCTGCGTTCGGCCCTGGCGACGCTCGGCGTGATCCTCCTGCTCGCGGCGGGCTTTGCCACTGGCAACGTGATCCGCATGAGCCTCCTGGCCCGCGAGGAAGAGATCACGATCATGCGGCTGGTGGGGGCTTCCGAGGCCTTCATCCTCACACCGCTGCTGCTGGAGGGCGCCTTCCTGGGCCTGGCCGGCAGCCTGCTGGCGCTGCTGGGACTGTTCGGTTTCTGGCTGCCGGTCTCCCGCGGGGTGGGCGGGCTCTCCCCCATGCTGGTCGAGCTGGCGCGGCTGGGTTTCTTCAGCCTGGGCAGCATGCTCCTGCTGGCCTGCGTCGGCGCCGCCACCGGCGCCCTCGGCGCCCTCTGGGCCTTCTGGTCCACCCGCAAGGCCCAGCGCGAAGAACAGGCGCTGATGGAGGGCGTGGGCTAGGCGCTCAGCCCTTCCACCGCCGCGGATCATCCTCGCGCAGGCCCAGCTGATCGAGGACGCGGGTGGCGAAGGTGTCGCAGAGGTCGTCGATGGTTTTGGGGCCGCTGTAGTAGCCGGGCATGAGGGGCATGACGATGGCGCCGGCGTCGTGGACCCGCAGCATGTTCTCCAGGTGGATGCGGTTCAGGGGCGTCTCCCGCAGGCAGAGCACCAGGGGGCGGCGCTCCTTGAGGCACACATCCGCCGCCCGGCTCACCAGGGTCTCGCTGGTGCCCGCGGCGATGCGGCCCAGGGCCCCGGCGCTGCAGGGGAGCAGCACCATGCCGTCCTGGCGGAAGGAGCCCGAGGCGATGTCGGCGCCCAGGTCCCGCTCATCCCGCAGCTCGACCTTGGGCAGGGCGGCGAGGTCCTTGGATGTCAGGCCCGTCTCGTCGAGGAGGCAGCGCTTCCCGGTGGGTGACAGGAGCAGCGCGATGCGCTCCACCTGGGGGTTGGCGGCGAGGCGCTTCAGCAGGGCCACGCCGAAGGCCGAGCCCGAGGCTCCGGTGATGGCGAGGGTGGTGCTCAGGCCCATGGGGTTCTACTCCGGAGTGGGATGGTAGGCGCCGAAGAAGATGGCGTTGAAGAACAGGCGCCGGGTGAAGGGCGTCTGGGCCCTGAAGACCGGATCGCCCGCCACCAGGATGACGGAACCCTGCCCGGAGCGCTCGCGCAGGGCGTAGGCGCTCTGCTGCAGTCGCGCCTCCAGGGCCTTGGGCAGGAGGCCCGAGACCTTGAGCTCCTCCTTGGCGTAGTAGAGGGGGTTCTCGCCGCCGGCGCTCAGCTCGAGGATGGGATCGTTGACGTCCAGCACCGCGGCGCCGTGCGCGGCGTGCAGCCCCCAGGCCAGGGGGTGGCTGCTGTCCACCCGCGCCTTCAGGTAGGCGCCGGGGATGCTCTCGGCCAGGGCGCGGTCCTCCCGCTTGTCCCAGGGCTGCACCAGCTCTGCCGGATCGCCCTTGGGGGGCTCGCGCTTGGGATCCTTCTCCTTCAGGCGGGCCTCCTCGGCCTCCTTGCCCAGCAGGTGGAAGCCCGTGGCGGTGAGGCCCGCCCGGGAGGCGTAGGCCGCGCCGCCCTGGAAGGCCAGCAGGCTGCCGCCCTCCTGGAGCCAGGCCTTCAGCTTGGCGGCGCCGCCGTCGCCCAGGCTGCGTTGCCAGCCCTTGCCCTGGGCGCCGTCGTCCACCAGGACCACATGGGTGAAGCGGGTGAGGGAGGCGCTGCCCAGGCGGTCCGCGCGGAGCTGCACGAAGGGCAGGCCCGCTTCGATGAGGGTGTGCGCCACGGCGCCGAAGGCCGTGGGGTTGGCGGGCCGGTCCATGAGCACGGCGATGCGCGGCGCCTTCAGCAGCAGCGTGCGGTTCGAGCCCAGGTCCGGACCTGAGGCCATCTGGGCCGTGTCTGTGGCCAGCACCGGGTGGCCATTCCGGCCGGACAGCTCTTGCAGCCTCGCCCGCAGGTTGGCCGCATTGGTGCGCAGGGGCAGGACGATGGTGCCGGCGCCCAGGGTCTGACCCCGCAGCAGGGCGGGTTCGGCCAGGGCCGTAGCCTTGAAGCCCTCCTGCAGCAGCGTGGCGAGGGTCCGCTCGATGCCCTCGCGGCCCGCGGGCAGCAGGTAGCCCCAGGTGGTCTCAGGCAGGTCCGCGGGAGTAGGCGGGGCAGGGCTGGCCGCGGCGACCTTGGGCTTCGTCTTGGTGCGCCAGGCGGGCACGTGGAAGGCCAGGGGCAGGCTCCAGGCGGAGAGATCGTAGGTGGGCTTGGGCCCCATCTTGGCCTCGCCTTCCAGCAGGGCCTGGGCGAGGCCACCGCTGGGCTGGTCCAGGGCCACCAGGTAGCTGCCGGCGGGCAGAGTGGCGCTGCGCGCCAGGCCGATGGGTTCGAGCCCTTCCGTGGGCAGGTCGGCGGCTGTGCGCTGCACCTCAAGGCCGTTCCGCTCAAGCAGGGCCACCAGCGCGCGGGTGCGGGCCGGATCATCCCCCTCGGCCAGCAGGTAGGCGCCAGCCCGGTCACCCAGGGCGACGCGCTCGCGCCGGGTCCGCTGGAAGTCCCAGAGCAAGGCCTGGCGCTCGGCGGCGGCCGTGGCCACCGTGGCCAGGCTGGCGGCGGTGTGGCGCTGCAGGCGGTCCTCCAGGGTGGCGGTCTCGCCGTCCAGGCGCTTGTAGGCCAGGCCCGACTGGCCCGCCACCTCGAAGGTCATGCCCACGGCCCCGTGGAAGGTGGGCCAGGTGTCGCCGTAGCCGGGATAGAACAGGTCGAACACGTCCCGGCGGAAGTAGGCCCAGCCCCGGGCGTCGAAGGCCTTGGCCAGGCCCGCGCCGAAGGCGGCCTGCCAGCGGTTGGCCGCGGCCCCGGGCAGCGCCTCGTGGATGGGCTGCATGGTGGGCGGGAAGTAGTAGGTGGTCTCGGGCCACATCTCGTGGACATCGGCCACCACCTGGGGCCGCCAGCGGAGGAATGCGGCGGTCTTGGCGCGGGACTCGCCCTGGGTCTGCCAGGCCCAGTCGCGGTTCAGGTCGAAGAGGCGGTGGTTGAAGCGGCCCCCGGGCCAGCGGGCGGTGTTCTGCGCGTCCTGGGGATCGCTGACGTTGAAGGGCGTGGTGGCTTCGGTCACGGCCTGGAGGTGGCGCGCCCGGCCGTCGGGATTCTGGGTCAGGTCCAGCAGCAACACCACCCGGTCCAGCTGCTGGAGCACCTCCGGCGAGCGGGCCGAAGCGAAGTGGTAGGCCACGGCCAGGGCGGCCTCGGAACCCGAGGCTTCAGCGCCATGGACGGAGTAGCCGATCCACACGAAGACGGGGTTGGTCT
>JAAXXS010000089.1 GCA_013334395.1 Holophagaceae bacterium
TTCTTGACCCGGGGCTTGAGCTTCTTCTCGGGCAGCGCATCGGCCAGGCGCCAGGTGCGGCTGGCCTGCTCGAAGGTGCGGATCTCCTCCAGGGAGATGTCCTTCAGGCAGCGGTGGATGTGGTCGCGCTCGGCCTTCCAGAAGGTGTGGGAGGGGCAGGCCCGCTCGTCCGAGCAGTCCTTGAAGCCCAGGAGGCACTGGTTGCGCCACTCGGAGCCGTCCACGGCCTCGGCGATGAGGTCCAGGGTGATCTCCTTGGCGGCCAAGGCCAGCACCACGCCGCCCTTGTTGCCACGCTTGGCCATCACCAGTCCGACCTTGGCCAGCTTGTGGATCATCTTCGAGAGGTAGGGACGCGGAAAACCCGTGCGGGCGGCGACGTCCACCACGAGGGTGGGCTTGCCGCCGGGATCCTGAAGGCAGCTCATGGCCAGGACCGCGTAACCAGAAGACTGGGAAAGAGGTAGCATAGTCACCTACGAAGATGGATGGGTCGCCTTAGATAATAGACGATCTTAAGGTCAATGACATTGATTCCGTGTGATGAATTGCACAACGCAAAAAAATCCCCCGGTGACGCCGGGGGATTTTTTTCAAGGCTGGCGGGGACTCAGGGCTTCCAACCGTTGAGGATCCGCATGTAGTTGGCGCGGGTGAAGGCCTGGGGATTGGGGCTCTTCAGCAGGCTCATGCTGCCCCGGGCCTGGGCCAGGGACTCGTACTCGTGCTCCTCCAGCCACTCGGCGAGGCCCGCGCGGGCCTGGGCCAGACGCTCGGGTCCGTGGATCAGCAGGGCAGACACCATCTGGACAGCGTCGGCACCGGCCATGACCGCCTTCAGGGCGCCGATGCCGTCATGGACACCGCCGGTGACCGCGAGGCTGCCCTTGATGCGCCCGTGGAGCACGGCGAGCCAGCGGAGGCGAAGCAGCAGGTCGGAGGGCCCGGACAGCTGCAGGCTGGGTTCCGCCAGCAGCTCCTCCACGTTGATGTCGGGCTGGAAGAAGCGGTTGAAGAGCACCAGGCCATCGGCGCCGGCCGCCTCCAGCTCCACGGCGAAGTGCGCCAGGGAGGAGAAGAAGGGCGAGAGCTTCACGGCGACAGGGATCTTCACCTGGGCCTTCACGGTCCGGACCACGTCGAGGGTGCGCTTCTCCACATCGGCGGCGGACTCCTTGACGTCCGTGGCGATGTAGTAGACGTTCAGCTCGAGGGCGTCGGCGCCGGCCTGTTCCATGAGCTGGGCGTAGTGCAGCCAGCCCGCGGCGGTGGTGCCGTTCAGGGAGGCGATGACCGGGACGGCCACGGCCTCCTTGATGCGGCGGAGCTGCTCGAGGTAGCGCTCGGGCCCAAGCCGGAAGTCGTCGGGCTGGGGGAAGTAGGAGACGGCCTCGGCGTTGGCGTTCGCGTGCAGCTCCATGTCCATGAGCGTGCCCTGCTCTTCGCGGGTGATCTGCTCCTCGAAGAGGGAGTGCATCACGATGCCGGAGACGCCGGCGTCTTCGAGGCGCTTGACCATGCCCATGTCATCAACCATGGGCGAGGCACCGGCCATCAGGGGATGGGCCAGCTGGAGACCGAGGTACGAGGTTTTGAGATCCATGGCTGCCTCAGCTTTCCTTGGGGGTGACGGTCAGCTTGGAGAGCTGCTCGTAGACGGAGAACCGGTTGGTGATCTCGTGCTGCGACTGGGCGAGCAGCTGCTTGAAGTGCTCGGGGTTCTGCTGCTCGATCATGCGGTAGCGGGTCTCGTTGCGGACGTACTCGCCGAGGGTGATCTTCGGGGAGCCGGAGTCCATCTGGAGCGGGTTCTGGCCCAGGTCGGCACGGCGGGGATCGAAGCGGAACAGCGGCCAGTGACCGCAGTCCACCGCGAGCTTCTGCTGGTCGCAGCCATTGGCCATGTCGTAGCCGTGGGCGATGCAGTGGCTGTAGGCGAGGATGATGCTGGGTCCCTTGTAGGACTCGGCTTCCTGGAAGGCCTTCACCGTCTGCGCGTCCCGGAAGCCGAAGGCGACCTTGGCCACGTAGATGCCGCCGTAGCTCATGGAGATCATGCCGAGGTCCTTCTTGGGCATGCTCTTGCCGGCCGTGGCGAACTTGGCGCCGGCGCCCATGGGCGTGGACTTGGAGGCCTGGCCACCGGTGTTGGAGTAGACCTCGGTGTCGAGCACCAGGACGTTCACGTTGCGGCCGGAGGCGAGGACGTGGTCCAGGCCGCCGTAGCCGATGTCGTAGGCCCAGCCGTCGCCACCGACGATCCAGACGCTCTTGTCGACCAGGTAGTCGGCGAGGTCGAGCAGCATCTTGGCTTCGGGCTCGGCCAGGAGGCGGACCTTCTGCTTGAGGATCTCTACCCGCTCGCGCTGGGCCTTGATGCCGGCCTCGTTGCTCTGGTCGGCGGTGGCGATGCCGGTGATGAGTTCGTCACCCAGCTTGGCGGACAGGCGGTGCATCAGCTCGAGGGCGAACTCCTGGTGCTTGTCCACCGAGAGGCGCAGGCCCAGGCCGAACTCCGCGTTGTCCTCGAAGAGGCTGTTGGCCCAGGCGGGCCCGCGGCCATCGCGGTTCTTGGTGTAGGGCGTGGTGGGCAGGTTGCCGCCGTAGATGCTGGAGCAGCCGGTGGCGTTGGCGATCAGGGTGCGGTCGCCGAAGAGCTGGGTGAGCAGCTTGATGTAGGGGGTCTCGCCGCAGCCAGAGCAGGCGCCGGAGAACTCGAAGAGCGGCTCGAGGAACTGGCTGCCCTTCATGTCCATCTTGACCTTGGTGCGGTCGACTTCGGGGAGGTCCAGGAAGAACTTGAAGTTGGCGGCCTCGGCCTCGCGCAGCGGGGCCTGGGCGACCATGTCGATGGCCTTGTGCTTGGGGTTGCTCTTGTCCTTGGCGGGGCAGACTTCCACGCAGAGGTTGCAGCCGGTGCAGTCCTCAGGGGCCACCTGGAGGGAGTACTTCTGGCCCTTGAAGTCGGCGCCCTTGTAGTCGACGGCCTTGAAGGTCGCAGGCGCGCCGGCCAGCTCGGCCGGCTCGTAGACCTTGGCGCGGATGGCGGCGTGGGGGCAGACCATCACGCACTTGTTGCACTGGATGCAGATGCCCGCGTCCCACTCGGGGATCTCGAGGGCGATGTTGCGCTTCTCCCACTTGGTGGTGCCCACGGGCCAGGTGCCGTCGATGGGGAAGGCGCTCACGGGCAGCAGGTCGCCCTTGCCTTCCATCATCACGGCGCTGACGCGCTTGATGAACTCAGGCGCCTCGGTGGGTACCGTGGGGGGCCGCACGCGGGTGGAGGAGGCGGTGGCGGGGACCTGCACTTCGTAGAGGTTGGCCAGGGTCTCGTCCACGGCGTGGAAGTTCTGCTTCACGACGGCGTCGCCCTTCTTGCCGTAGGTCTTCTTGATGGCCTTCTTGATCTGCTCGATGGCCTCCTCGCGGGGCAGCACGCCGGAGATGGCGAAGAAGCAGGTCTGCATGATGGTGTTGATGCGCACGCCCATGCCGGTGTTCTTGGCCACTTCGTAGGCGTCGATGACGTAGAACTTGAGCTTCTTGCTGGCGATGGCTTCCTGCACTTCCTGGGGCAGGGTCTCCCACACGGCGTCCTTGCCGTGGGGCGTGTTCAGCAGGAAGGTGGCGCCGGGGACCGCGGTCTCCAGCATTTCGTACTTCTCGAGGAAGCTGGTCTGGTGGCAGGCGATGAAGTTGGCCTTGGTCACCAGGTAGGCGCTGCGGATGGGGCGGGGCCCGAAGCGCAGGTGGCTGATGGTGATGGCGCCGGACTTCTTGGAGTCGTAGACGAAGTAGCCCTGGCCGAAGTTGGGGGTCTCCTCGGCGATGATCTTGATGGAGTTCTTGTTCGCACCGACGGTGCCGTCAGCGCCCAGGCCGTAGAAGAGGGCGCGGGTCACGTCCGCGGGCTCCACGTCGAAGCTGGGGTCATAGGGCAGAGAGGTGTGGCTGACGTCGTCCACGATGCCGATGGTGAAGTTGTTCTTCGGCTTGTCCTTGGCCAGGTTCTCGAAGACACCCTTGACCATGGCCGGGGTGAACTCCTTGGAGGAGAGGCCGTAGCGGCCACCGACGATCTTGGGGTTGAGGGTGGTGTGGCCCTCTTCGCGGCCCTCGTGCAGGGCGGCGATGACTTCCAGGTGCATGGGCTCGGCCGGGGCGCCCGGCTCCTTGCAGCGATCCAGCACGGCCAGCTTCTTGACGGAGGCGGGCAGGGCGCGGACGAACTCGGGGATGGCGAAGGGCCTGAACAGCCGGACCTTCAGGACGCCGACCTTCTCGCCCTGCTTCACGGCGTGCTCGACGTACTCGTGGGTGGTGTCGCAGCCGGAGCCCATGATGATGACGACGCGCTCGGCTTCGGGGTGCCCGTAGTAGTCATACAGGCGGTAGTTGCGGCCGGTGAGGGCGCCGAAGCGGTCCATCTCCTGCTGCACGATGGCGGGGCAGGCGGCGTAGTAGGAGTTGCAGGCCTCGCGGGCCTGGAAGAAGGTGTCGGGGTTCTGGGCCGTGCCGCGGATGACCGGGGCGTCGGGGGTCAGGGCCAGGGTGCGGAACTGGGCGACGAGCTCGTCCGGCACCATGTGGCGGAGGTCGCCGTCGGTGAGGATCTCGATCTTGGCGACCTCGTGGCTGGTGCGGAAGCCGTCGAAGAAGTGCAGGAAGGGCACGCGGGCCTTCAGGGTGGCGGCGTGGCAGATGGCGGCGAAGTCATGGGCCTGCTGGACGCTCTCGGAGCTCAGCATGGCGAAGCCGGTCATGCGGCAGGACATCACGTCCGAGTGGTCGCCGAAGATGCTCAGGGCGTGGGTGGCCAGGGTGCGGGCGCTGACGTGCATGCAGAAGGGCGTCAGCTCACCGGCGATCTTGTACATGTTCGGGATCATCAGGAGCAGGCCCTGGGACGCCGTGAAGGTGGTGCAGAGGCTGCCGGCCTGGAGTGCGCCGTGCACGGCGCCGGCGGCGCCGCCCTCGGACTGCATCTCGATGACCGAGGGGATGGTCTTCCAGACGTTCAGCTTCCCCTGGGAGCTCCACTCGTCGGCCCACTCGCCCATGTTGGAGGAGGGCGTGATGGGGTAGATGGCGATGACCTCGCTGAGGCGATGGGCGACCGAGGCGGTGGCCTCGTTCCCATCCAGAGTCTTCATGACACGCTTAGTCATTTCTTTTGCTCCTTCCGGGGGTCCACTGGACCGTTCCGGCGATAGGTATCAGGACAGGTAATTAACCTGCCCCATGATACATGATAAATCGGTCGTCTTCATTGAAATTCCAGGCATCAGGAGCTGGACACCATGGCGTTGGTGAGGCGCTCATGGATGGCACCCGCGGCCCGGCGGCCCTGGCCCATGGCCAGGATGACGGTGGCGCCGCCGGTGATGACATCGCCGCCGGCATAGACGCCGGGCAGGGAGGTCTCGCCGGTCTCTTCGTTGACCACCACGACGCCGCCCTTGAGGGTCCGCAGGCCCTTCTCGGTCATGGCGATGAGCGGGTTCACATCGAAGCCCAGCGCGACCACCAGGGTCTCGCAGGGGATCATGATGCGCTCGTCGGTCATCTTGGGGCTGCGGCGGCCGTCGGGACCGGGCTCGCCCAGTTCCATCACGGCGCACTCGGCGTGGGTCATCCAGCCCTTCTCGTTGCCGTGCAGCTGCACGGGGGTGGTGAGGAACTTGAACTCGACGCCCTCCTCGTGGGCATGCTCGAGCTCCTCGGCGCGGGCGGTGCTCTCCTTGATGGTGCGCCGGTAGACGATGGTCACGTGCTCGGCGCCCATGCGGCGGGCGGCGCGGGCGGCGTCCATGGCGGTGTTGCCGGCGCCCACGATGATCACGTTCTTGCCGATGGTCACCGGGGTGCTGTACTCCGGGAACAGGTCGGCGCGCATGAGGTTGATGCGGGTGAGGAACTCATTGGCGGTGTAGACGCCCTTGAACTCCTCGCCGGCGATCCCCATCATCTTCGGCAGGCCGGCGCCGGTGCCCATGAAGATGGCGTCGTTCTCCTTGCGCAGGTCGTCCAGGGTCATGCTGCGGCCGATCAGGGTGTTCATGACGAACTTCACGCCCAGGCGCCGGAGGGTGTCCACTTCCGTGTCCACGATCTTGTTGGGCAGGCGGAACTCGGGGATGCCGTAGAGCATCACGCCGCCCGGCTTGTGCAGGGCGTCGTAGACCGTGACCTGGTGGCCCTTCTTGATGAGCTCGCCAGCGACGGTGAGGCCCGCGGGACCCGCGCCGATGACGGCGACCTTCTTGCCCGTAGGGGCCTCGACGGGCGGCAGCTCGGTGGAGCCGAGCATGGAGTCCGCAGCGAAGCGCTCGAGGCGGCCGATGGAGACGGGCTCACCCTTGATGCCGATGACGCACTTGATCTCGCACTGCTTCTCCTGGGGGCAGACGCGGCCGCAGACCGAACCCAGGGGGGAGCTCTGCTTGATGATGCGGGCGGCGCCCTGGGCGTTGTCGCGGACGAGCTCCATGAGGAAGGCCGGGATGTCGATGCTGACGGGGCAGCCATCGATGCAGGCGGGGTGCTTGCACATGATGCAGCGGGCGGCTTCCAGCTTGGCCTGCTCGGCCGACAGGCCCAGGCTGACCTCGTCGAAGTTGCAGACGCGCAGCTCGGGGGGCTGGCAGGCCATGGCCTGGCGGGGGATCTTCATCTTCTGGCTGGGCTTGATGGTGCCCAGGTCCAGGTTCTTCCAGTCGAGGTCGGTGACGGGCTCGTTCAGGTACTGCGAGTAGTCCACGGGGCCCGTGGCGGCCACGCGGCCGATCTTGCAGTCCTCGGGGCTGCAGCTGTCCTTCTCTTCGGATTTGTACCAGTCCTGCCGCATGCGCAGCATGTTGAAGTCCACCTTGTGGCCGTCGAAGTCCGGGCCGTCGAAGCAGGCGAACTTGGTCTGGCCGCCCACGGAGACGCGGCAGCCGCCGCACATGCCGGTGCCGTCGACCATCAGGGCGTTGAGGCTCACCAGGGTGAAGATCCCGTGGGGCTTCGTCAGGTCGGCCACGGCGCGCATCATGGGCAGGGGGCCCACGGCGACCACCTGGGCCACGGGCTCCCGGGCGATGATGTCCTTGAGGGCGTCGGTGACCAGGCCCTGGCGACCCAGGGTGCCGTCGTCGGTGGTGACGATGAGCTCGGCCGAGGCTGCGCCCAGCTCGTCGGCCAGCAGGACGCGCTCCTTGCTGCGGCCACCGAGGATGGTGATGACCCGGCGGCCCTGGGCGTGGAGCTCCTCGGCCGCGGGCAGGATGGCGGCGGAGCCGTAGCCGCCCGCCATCAGCACGATGGTGCCTTCCTCGACGATCTCCGTGGGGGTGCCCATGGGGCCGGCCACGGCGTAGAGGCGATCACCGGCGCTGAGCTTGCCCATGGCCTGGGTGGTGGCGCCGACTTCCTGCATGATGAAGTGGATGTAGCCCTTGCGCGCGTCGCCGCCAGCCAGGGTGAGGGGGATGCGCTCGCTCTCGGGGAAGGGGGCGACCATGAAGAACTGACCCGGCTTGCGGCCGCGGGCCACCTGGGGAGCCTGGACGATGAAGGACCAGGTCTCGGGGGCGATGAGCTTCTTCTCAAGGATCAGGTAGCCGTCCTGGGTCTCCGCGTCGGAGGCATACAGGGACTTGCCCTTGAGCAGGGGCAGCATGAGGTAGTCCTCGGCCTCGATGTGGTCGCGGATCAGGTCCACCAGGCGCTGGCCCAGCAGGGTCAGGGAGCGGGGGGCGCGGACCTCGCCCTCGTTGATCTCGGCCAGCAGCTGCAGGTTGAGGTCCCACATCTGCCGGTGGTCCTCGAAGAGGCGCTGCAGCAGGGACTCGGCGCCGATCTCCTCCAGCAGCGGGAAGAGCTCGCGCTCCTCGGCCTCGTTGTGGGGGCGGAGCACCTCATAGACCCACCGGGCCCCGGCATCGACACCCTTCCAGTCGCTGGCGACCAGGGCTTCGGACATCCGGGTCAGGCGGCTGAGGGCCTCTTCGTGCGTGGCGTGCCAGTTGGGCGTCGGCAGGTTGCCAGAGCTGATTAACTTCGGGGCCGAGTTGGACATGGATGCCTCCAGATCCATTCAGCATGAGATGTTCAGGTCCTGATTTCTTTGTCTAAAAACCTAAGTGGGAACACTTGTGATCCATGGCACAGAGGGCTGTTATCGCAAGGACTTAGGTCTGATTACAAAATATCCGAATGGTTATTTGGTTTTATTTTTCAGCCCCGGGTCCCGCAGAATCTCCCGGACCTTTGCGACCAATTCCCGAATCCTGAAGGGTTTCTGAAGGAAGCCGTCCGGGACGAGGTCGGAGAGCGACTCCAGGGACTCCTTCTGGGTATAGCCGCTGGTCAGCAGGACGGTGCAGGTGGGAGAGAGGCCCCGGAAGCGCCGGAAGGCCTCGGCACCGCCCATGCGGGGCATGGTCATGTCGAGCAGCACCAGCTGAATATTATCCATCTCTCTTTCAAATACTTGCACTGCCTCGAGGCCGTCCCTGGCCTCGAGCACCTGGAACCCCGCACCCTCGAGGGCGCCCCGGGCCAGCTCGCGGATGATGCCCTCGTCATCCACCACCAGGATGGTGCCGGTGGTGGAGGGACCGGCCTTCGGGAGGGGCTGCGCCGGTTCCAGGGCCGCGTCGGAGGCCGGGAACAGCAGGATGAAGGTGGTGCCCTGGTCGGTCGCGCTCTCCACCCGGAGCCCGGCCCGGTGGCCCCGGACGATGCCGAGCATGGCGGACAGGCCCAGGCCCCGGCCCGTGAACTTGGTGGTGAAGAAGGGATCGAAGATGCGGCCGATGGTCTCGGCGTCCATGCCGCAGCCGTCATCCTGGACTTCCAGGCGGACATAGCGGCCCGGATCCAGCACCTGGCCGGGGAAGGCCGCCACCAGATCGGCCTTGGAGTAGGTGACCGCCCGGGTGCGGAGGGTCACGGTGCCCATCCGCTCGCCAATGGCTTCGGAGGCGTTGGTCACCAGGTTCATGACCACCTGCTGGAACTGGGCGCTGTCCGCCTCCACGGCGGGCAGGTCGGGCTGCAGGTCGGTCCGCAGGGTCACCTTCTTGTTGATGGAGATGGAGAGCAGCTCGCTCATCTCGAGGATGAGGGCGTTCAGGTCCAGGGGGCGCACCGCGAAGGGGGCCTTGCCCGCATAGGCCAGGAGCTGGCGGGCCAGGTCCGCGCCCCGCTGGGTGGCGGCTTCGATGCGCTGCAGGGCGGTCCGCAGGGGCGGGCTGTCTTGCACCCGCTCCAGGGCCAGCTCGGTGTTGCCGAGGATGGCGGTGAGCAGGTTGTTGAAGTCGTGGGCGATGCCGCCGGCCAGGACGCCGAGGCTCTCCAGCTTCTGGGCCTGGCGGAGGGCGCTCTCGGCCCGGCGGCGCTCGGTGACATCCTCCGCCAGGAGGATGATCCCGATGAAGCGGCCGTCCTCGCCCCGCAGCGCCGAACCGTACCAGTCGCAGAGGATCCGCTGGCCCGTGCGCGTCAGGTTCTCCATGGTGAACCGGCTGCCGGCCTCGGACCCGAGCAGGGCCTGACGCCGGTCCTCCACCTCGGCCTGATGCTCCTGGGGGATGAGCAGGCGGGGATCCTGGCCCAGGACGTCCTCCCGGGTGTAGCCGAAGACCCTCTCCGCTGTCCGGTTCCACTCCCGCACCCGGAAATCCGAGTCCGTCTCGATCACGGCCAGGGGGGTGGAGGCCAGGTGGCTGCGGTTCCGCTGCAGGGCCTCGAAGAGGGAGGCATTCATCTCCTGGGCCAGATTCATGGCCCGCCGCCGGGTGCCGGCCAGGGACCACACCAGAGCCGCCAGGCTGAAGCTGACCGCCAGACCGCCCAGCAGGACGACCCAACCCAGGTTCCGGCCCTCGGTCTGATAGAAGGACGGCCGGAGGGCGTAGCGCAGTTCCACCTCCCGACCGGCGAGGACGACCCGCTTCAC
>JAAXXS010000274.1 GCA_013334395.1 Holophagaceae bacterium
GTAAGGTTCAGGGACTGCGGGAAGCCGTGGGCCGGAATGGGCTCGGTCTGGATCCGCCCGGTGTTGCCCAGATTCCGCCCGCCGTAGTGCTCGGAATCGGTGTTCAGCAGCTCGGCATAGACGCCCGCCGCCGGCACCCCGATGCGGTAGCCATGCTGGGGAAGGGCCGTGAAGTTGAAGGCGGCGACCACGAAGTCCCCGGGATCCGAGGCGCGACGCAGCAGCGTGAGCACGCTGTTGAACCGGTCGCCGCAGTCGATCCAGGCGAAGCCGCCCCCCTGGCAGTCCCCTTCATGCAGGGCCGGCAGCTTGCGGTAAAGCCCGTTCAGATCCCGCAGCAGGTCGTGGATGCCCTTGTGGTCCGGCTGTTCCAGCAGGCCCCAGTCCAGGGCCGTGTCGTGGTTCCACTCCAGCCCCTGGGCGAACTCGCCGCCCATGAAGAGCAGCTTCTTGCCGCCGTGAGCGTAGAGCCAGGCGTAGAGCAGCCGCAGGTTCGCCAGGCGCTCCCAGGGATCGCCGGGCATCCGGCCGTAGAGGCTGTGCTTCCCATGGACCACCTCGTCGTGCGATAGGGGAAGGACGTAGTTCTCGGCGTCGTGGTAGAGCATCGAGAAGGTGATGTCGTCGTGGTGGTGCGGCCGCGCCATCATGCCCTGGCCCAGGTAGCGCAGGGTGTCGTGCATCCAGCCCATGTCCCACTTGAAGCCGAAGCCGAGGCCGCCCTTGTCCGTGGGCCGGGACACGCCGGGCCAGGCGGTGGATTCCTCCGCCACGGTGAAGGCATCGGGGAACTGGCTGTAGACCACCTCGTTCAGGCGGCGCAGGAAGGCGACGGCCTCCAGGTTCTCCCGGCCCCCGTAGCGGTTGGGGATCCACTGGCCTTCCTCACGGCTGTAGTCCAGGTAGAGCATCGAAGCCACCGCGTCCACCCGCAGGCCGTCGATGTGGTACTGGTCGAGCCAGAAGAGGGCGTTGGCGAAGAGGAAGTTCTGGACCTCGGTGCGCCCGTAGTTGTAGATCAGGGTGCCCCAGTCCGTGTGGCGCCCCTGCCGGGGATCCGCGTGCTCGTAGAGGTGGGTGCCATCGAACTGACCCAGGCCGTGGGCATCCTCCGGGAAGTGCGCGGGCACCCAGTCGAGGATCACACCCAGGCCCGCCTGGTGCATGGTGTCCACGAACTCCCGGAAGTCCTCGGGTCCGCCGAAGCGGCTGGTGGGGGCGAAGAGGCCCAGGGGCTGGTAGCCCCAGGAGGGGTCGTAGGGGTGCTCCATGATGGGCAGCAGCTGGATGTGGGTGAAGCCGAGCCAGCTCGCGTAGGGCGCCAGCTCGGCGGCGAGCTCGCGGTAGGTCATGAAGGAGCCGTCCGCCCGGCGGCGCCAGGAGCCCAGGTGCAGCTCGTAGATGCTCATGGGCGCGGCATGGGCCTGGGTGTGGCGGCGCTGTTCCATCCAGGCCCCGTCGCCCCAGGGGCGCTCCGGCAGGCCGTGGACGATGGAGGCGGTACCCGGCGCCCGCTCGCAGCGGAACGCAAAGGGATCGGCCTTCAGGGGGAGCAGGTTGCCGCCAGGTCCGTGGATCTCGAACTTGTAGAGCGCGCCGGGACCCACGCCCGGAACGAAGGTCTCCCAGAAGCCGTTGGGCCCCGCCTGGCGCATGGGCTGTTGCCGTCCATCCCAGCCGTTGAAGTCGCCCACCAGGCTCACCGAACGGGCGTTCGGGGCCCAGACCGCGAAGCTCACGCCCGCGACGCCCTCCACCTCACAGGGATGGGCGCCCAGCTTCTCGTAGGCCCGCAAGTGGGTACCCTCGCCCAGCAAGTGAAGATCCAGATCGCCCAGGAAAGAGGCGAGGCGCGAAGGTTCCATGGGCCATTCTAGTGGTTAAACCGATGAACCATGACACTTGATTCAGGGATGCAGCACCTTCCAGACCCGCAGGGCCTCGCTGACGCTCCAGGCCTGGGCATCGCACCCTCGCTGGGCGTGGGGCGCGTCGCCATCCAGGAGCTCGGGTAACTGCCCCAGGCACCCCACATCCAGCAACGGACCGACCGAGGCCAGCCAGGCCCGGGCCGTGGCGCGGGCTGCCACATCGCCATCCCAGGCCAGGTCCAGAGCCTCGCAGAGCATGGGCAGCTGCCAGACCCAGGCGGTGCCGTTGTGGTAGGCGGGCTTGCGCCGGGTGTCCTCGTCGCCCTCGTAGCGGCCCCAGTAGGGCTGCAGCGGATCGTTGAGGGTGCCCCCCCAGGGGGCCGGGACGGGCAGCGGTAGCGTCACGGGCAGCGGCGCCAGGCTGCGCAAGCCCCCAGGCACCAGCAGGTGGCGGGCACAGGCGGCCACGGCCCGCCGGGCGCGTTCGCCCGTCACCAGGCCGAGGGAGATCAGGAAGAGCTGGTTGGGCCGGAGGTGGTCCGCAGGCACCGCCTGGGTCGCCGGCACCCCCTTCTCCGCCAGCAGGACGTCGGCGAACCAGCCCCGGTCCTCCAGCCAGAAGGCACCGAGGGAGGCCTCGGCCCGGGCGGCGGTGTCCGCCCATGGTTCCCCGTCGCTGGGCGCCATGAGCCGCTCCAGCAGGCGCAGCAGCCGGACCCAGAGGGCCTGGATCTCCACGGGGTAGCCCTCCCGGGGCGTGCCCATGGGGTAGCGGGTGTCCATCCAGGTGAAGTGCGCGGGGCTCCACAGCAGGCCCGAACCCGGG
>JAAXXS010000275.1 GCA_013334395.1 Holophagaceae bacterium
TACGCCAGCATCGTCCGCTGGCGATCCCCGGCCTGGCGCTGGCCCGCGGCGGTCTTCATGCCCTCGGCCAGCTTCAGCAGCTTCCGCTCGAAGTGGTCCAGGCTCCAGGCCTTGTCATCGAGCTCGCGGCCCTCGCCCCAGGGATCCTCCGGATGCCACAGCCCGGCGCCAAAGCTGGCGCCCGTGGCGAAGACCCGGGCGATGCCGATGGCGCCCAGGGCCTCCAGGCGGTCCGCGTCCTGCACCACCTCGGCCTCCAGGCTGGCGGGGGTGCCGCCGCCGCTCCAGCTGTGGCTGGCCACCGCCGAGGCGACCGCCTCGGCCCGGCTCTCCAGGCCCGGTGTCTCCCGGCACCAGAGCGGCACCTGCTCCGCGGCCAGCTGGGCCGTGAGCGGGGACTCCGGGTGGTTCTTGGGCCGGTAGATCAGGTCATGGAGCAGGGCGCCCGCCACGCAGACCTGAGGATCCGCGCCCTCTTCTTCCGCCAGCCGCTGGGCCAGGTGGGCCACCCGCAGGATGTGTCCCAGGTCGTGGGCCGCGTCCCGCTGGAAGGGTTCCGTGGCCAGGTGCGCGCGGAGCCGCGCCAGCAGCGGGTCGGACCAGGAGAAGGGGAAGGGTTGGGCCATCTCTCCAGCCTAGCCTTCCCCCGGGGCCCGGCGGAAGGCGCGGATCGTCGTAGCATGGAGGGTTCCGGCCCGGAGGCCCCATGCGTGTGCTGACCACCCTTGTCCTGAGCCTCGCCCTCGCGGTGGCGGCCTGGGCCCAGCGGGCGGACCCCGGCTTCGATCCCGTCAAGGACGTCAGCCTGCGTTTCGAGAAGGGCGCCGTGGTGGTGGCCGTGCCCGAGGGGGCCCACCTGAAGGCGTCCTTCATGGCCGTGGAGAAGAAGGCGGGCCCTGGCACCCTGAAGCTGGGCAAGCTGCCGCCGACCACTGCCAAGGATGAGCTGGGCGACGGCATCTGGCATGGCCGGGTGCAGCTGCCCGTGAGCGGCGCGGGCCTCAGCGGCACCGTGACCCTGGCGGTGACCTACCAGCCCTGCACCGAGGGCGAGGGCGGGGTCTGCTATCCGCCCACGACGAGGTCGTTGTCCGTCAAGGCTGGGGATATCCCGGCGGAAAAACCGGCGGAAGGCCCGCCGGTTTTTCCGATGGAAAAAGCCTTGGAGGAGGCCAAGGTCATAGCGGCTCCGGTGGTGGTGGTTCCGCCCGCTCCCGCGCCGGAGCGCTCGGGGCTGCTGCTGTCCCTGCTGCTGGTCTTCCTGGCGGGGATGGGCGCCTCGCTGACGCCCTGTGTATTCCCGATGATTCCCATCACCATGGCGATCATCGGCGCCAAGGGCGGCGGCAAGGCCAAGGGCTTCGCCCTCTCTGGCACGCTGGTGCTGGGCATGGCCGTGACCTACACAACCCTCGGCGTCCTCGCCGCCAAGAGCGGGGCGGCCTTCGGGGCCTTCGCGCAGCGGCCGGGCTTCCTGATCCCGGTGTCCCTGCTGTTCGCGGTCTTCGCGGTGTCGCTCTTCGGAGCCTTCGAGATCGCCCTGCCCGCGGGCCTGGCGGCGAAGCTGCAGGGCGATGGCTCCCGCAAGGGCTTCGGCGGGGCCTTCCTCATGGGCCTGGTGCTCGGGCCGCTGTCCGCGCCCTGCGTGGGACCGGTGATCGGGGCCGTGCTGGTGGCCATCGCCCAGCAGGGGGACGTGTGGCTGGGCGGGCTCCAGCTCTTCGTGTTCGCCCTGGGCATGGGTGTGCTCTTCCTGGTGGTCGGCACCTTCTCGGCGGCGCTGCCCCGCAGCGGCGACTGGCTCACCCGCTTCAAGCAGGGCATGGGCCTGGTGGTGCTGGGCTTCGCCGCCTGGAACGTGCGCCTGGTGGTGCCGGAGTGGACGAACCTCGCCCTGTGGTCCGTTGTCCTTATGACGAGCGCGGCCGTCCTTGGAGCCTTCGAGGCCGCTGAGGGCCTGGTGGCCCAGCTCCGCCGAGGTGCCGCCGTCCTGCTGCTGGCCCTGGCTGTCCTGCTCGGCATCCGAGCCGCAGAAGCCGGCCTCGCCCTCACCCTCCTAGGCAGTTCCAGTAGCCAAATCGCCGCAGGCGATTCGGCTAAGGGCTGGCTGGAACAGGACCTCGAAGCCGCCTTGGCCAAGGCTCAGGCCGAGCGCAAGGTCGTGCTGGTGGACATCTATGCGGACTGGTGCGCCCAGTGCAAAGAGCTGGACGAGAAGACCTGGCCGGATCCCGCCGTGCAGGCCTGGATCAAGGCGAACGCCGTGGCCATCCGCATCGACACCGACGCCAAGCGCAAGGACCTCGCGACCAAGCTGCAGATCCGCAGCTACCCCACGGTGCTCCTCCTCGACGCCGAAGGCCGCGAGCTGCGGCGAATCCTGGGCTACCAGAAACCGCAGAGCATGCTGGCCTGGCTCGAAGCCAAGTAGTCCCCGATGGTGGTCCACCGGACTTGCTCTTTTCCTATCTGAATTCGCAGCGCGAATTCAGCCAGGCCAGGGCCTTCACTCCCCGAGGAACTTCGCCAGGGTCTTCTCAAGATTGGTGCCGCGCACCTGGGCGCCGCTGGCCAGGATGGTGCCGTCGGGGCCGATGAGCAGGGCCTTGGGGATGCCCTTCACGCCGTAGGCCTCGCTGACGGGGTTCTGGAACCCGCCTTCGATGAAGGCATGCTTCCACGGCATGGGGGTGG
>JAAXXS010000276.1 GCA_013334395.1 Holophagaceae bacterium
GCCTCCGGCTGTCAGCCCAGCAGCCGCAGCAGGGTCTCCGCCGCCTCCGCGACCCGCGCGGGCGGCGTGCTGAGGGGCGGCAGCAGGTAGAGGCAGTCGCCCATGGGGCGCACCAGCAGACCGCAGTCCAGGGCCGCCCGGTGCAGGCGCCAGCCGAAGCGGGCCTCGGGGGGATGGGCCTCGCCCGTGGCGGGGTCCACCAGGCGGCAGGCGCCGATGGCCCCCAGGGTGCGGGCCTGGCGCACGGTGGGGTGGGCCGCCAGGGTCCCGAAGGCAGACCGCAGGCTCTCGGCCAGGACCTGGGCCTGGGCCAGCACGGGCTCGTCGTCAAAGAGGGCCAGGCTGGCGCAGGCCACAGCGCAGGCCGTGGGGTTGGCGGTGTAGCTGTGGCCGTGGAGGAAGGCCCGCCCCGAGCCGGGCGTGCCCCAGAAGTGGCTGTAGATCTCCTCCGTGGCCCAGGTCATGGAGAGGGGCAGCATGCCGCCCGTGAGGCCCTTGGAGAGGCACAGCAGGTCCGGCGCCACCGCGGCCTGCTCGCAAGCCAGGAAGGTGCCCGTGCGGCCGAAGCCCGTGGCCACCTCGTCGAGAATCAGGTAGACGCCGTGGGCATCACACTGGGCGCGCAGCTCCGTGAGCAGCTCCGGCGGCCACATGCGCATGCCCCCTGCGCACTGGATCAGGGGCTCGGCGATGAAGGCCGCCAGCCGCGATCCGTGCTGGTCGAAGAAGGCCGCCATATCGGCCTTCGACATGGCGAGCCGGGCCTCCCAGCCCGTGAGGTCCGGGGCCAGCTCGCAGCGCGGATCCTCGGGCACCTCCAGGCGGTCGCAGGCCAGCAGCAGGGGCAGGAAGAGGCCCGTCATGAAGTTCTCCAGCTCCCCCACGCCCACGGCGCCAAGGGTGTCGCCGTGGTAGCCGCCGCGCAGGGCGCCGAAGCGGTCGCGGCCCTGCTCGCCCCGCTGCAGCTGCGCCTGGAAGGCCATCTTCAGGGCCACCTCCACGGCGGTGCTGCCGTCATCCGAGAAGAAGGCTCGGGTGAGGTTGGCGGGGAGTCGGGGCCGCAGGCGGGTGACCAGCTCCAGGGCCGGCTCGTGGGTGAAGCCCGCGAACATCACGTGGTCGAGGCAGGCGGCCTGACGCTCCATGGCGCCCACCAAGCGCGGGTGGCCATGCCCGTGGAGGCAGGTCCACCAGCTGGAGATGCCGTCGAGCACGCGCTCGCCGTTGGCCAGCAGCAGGTCACAGCCCTCGCCGCCCACCACCGCCGCCGGAGGGTCGGCCTCGTGGACCTGCATCTGCGTGAAGGGATGCCAGACATGGGCACGGTCCAGGGCCAGGCGGTCGGACCAGTCGGGGGGCAGGGGCGTGGGCATCGCACCAGTGTAGGAGGCTCAGTCGATGACGTGCACTGGCACCGGCAGGAACTCCCGCAGCAGGGCGGCGTTCGCCTCGGCTACCTCGGGGCGAGTGCCGTCGGCGCCGGGGTTCACCAGGACGGCCTCCAGGCGCCAGCCGCGCAGCATGAGGGCCTCGGCGCTGAGCAGGGTGTGGTTCAGGGTGCCCAGGCCGCCCGGGGCCACCAGCACGCAGGGGAGGCCCAGGTCCGTGGCCCAGGCCAGGAAGTGGACCTTCGGCGCCAGGGGCACCATGAGTCCTCCCACGCCCTCCAGCAGAACCCGGCCCTCGGCGGGGCGGGCGCACCAGGTGGCGACAGCCGCCAGATCAAGCCTGCGGCCCTCCAGGCGGGCGGCGGCCAGAGGCGACAGGGGCGCGCGGAGCAGGAGGTGGGTTTCGGCGGAGACGTTGGGACCCGCGAGGGCCGCAGCGTCGGCGCTGGGATCGTCCGGGCCGCTCACGCCGGTCTGGAAGGGCTTCCGGTAGGTGACGGGACCCGCGGCCGCCCAGACCTGGGCGAGGCGTGCCGAGACATGGGTCTTCCCCACGCCGGTCCCGGTGCCCAGGATCCAGAGGGGGGAAGGAAGCCGATTCAGCAGGTCCAGCATGGCGCCGGCGCGGAGGCCGATCCTACTTCTTCAGCGTGCTCAGCATCTGCCGGGCCTGGCGAGCCTGGTCGCTGTTGGGCGCCACGGTGATGACGCGGTTCCAGGCCTTGGCGGCCTCATCTGGCTTGTTGAGGTCCGAGCTGTAGACCACCCCGAGGTTGAAGAGGCTCTGGACGTGGGCGGGATCCAGCTTGCTGGCCTTCTGGAAGTTGGCCACGGCCTGGTCGAACTTCTGCAGCTCACGGAACATCACGCCCTGGTCCGTGAGGACATTGGGGTCGTTGGGCTGGATGGCCAGGGCCTTGCTGTAGGCGTCCACGGACTTCTTGGCCTGGTGGATGTCGAAGTAGTCGTTGCCGAGGGAGATCCAGGCGTCGTGGTTCTTGGGGTCGGCGAGGACGGCGGCCTCGGCCCGGGAGATGCGCGCTTGCACCTCGGCGCTGGGGAGGACCGGTCCGCTGGGCATGCCGCCGCCAGTGGGCATGCCGCCCCCCAGGGAGGGCGCCAGGGCCACCGGGGCCGCCGTGGACAGGACCGGCGCGGCCTCCGGGGAGGAGAACCCGCCGGCCACGGCATAGCCCGCGAGGAAGCCGGCCACCAGGCCACCTGCCAGGGCGTAGATCAGATTGCGTTCCAAAGGCACCTCCAAGACGGACCCAGGGATTCTCCCACAGGTCGGCCCTGGGCG
>JAAXXS010000277.1 GCA_013334395.1 Holophagaceae bacterium
TGCCCCGGGAGCGGATGCCCAGCAGGACGATTTCTTCTTCGGGTTTGACCCGGGTCAGCAGATCCGTGGCGAGACGGTGGACGATCGCCTCCATCTGGCCGGGGTCCACGGGGCAGGGGCCTTGGGCAGCGGGCATGGATCCTCCGACGAGCGCCTGCTCCAGGCGGGCACCCACGCCCCAAGTCTAGCCTAGGCCAGCCCGATCTCGGACGCCCTCCAGGTAGTTATTGCAGTATTCAAGTCGAATACGCCACGCTCCGATGCCCCATCTGAGGACAACCATGAGCCAGGAACGCCGGCAATACCGAAGAATCCCCCTGGAGGCCTCTCTGAGCTTCCAGGAACTCAGCTTCCACAAAGGAGAGGCGCCGGCCTCCAGCAGCTACCGTGATGTCTCTGCCGGCGGGCTCCTGCTGGATTCCCCCCGGCCCTATCCCCTGGGCGCCCTGCTCAAGCTCGAGCTGCGAGTTCCGGGCTGGGGTCGCTACCAGAACCACTTTGGCCCCGTCCAGGAGGCTGAAGTCCGGCCTCTGGTGGCCCTGGGCATGGTGGTGCGCGTCGAGCAGATGGATGCCGGTGACTACGAACTGGGAATCAAGTTCCAGAACGTCTACCCCGATGACCTTGAAGCCCTTGTGAAGTTCCTGGAGGCCTCCGCGCCTTCTTCCTCGCTCTGATCCCGACTCACCACCCCTTTCAGGAGGCCCCCGTGAAGATCCTCATCGTGGACGATTCCTCGACGATGCGGCGCATCATCATCAACACCCTGTCCCGCATCGGCTACACCGATGTGGTCGAGGGTGACAACGGCAAGAGCGGCCTCGAGCGGCTCGGCCAGGGCGGGGTGGAAATGATCATCACCGACTGGAACATGCCGGAGATGGATGGCCTTGAGTTCGTGAAGACCGTGCGGGGCCAGAACCCCGTCATTCCAATCCTGATGGTGACCACCAACGCCGCCAAGGAGGACATCGTCGAAGCCCTCCAGGCCGGTGTGAACAACTACGTGGTGAAGCCATTCACCCCGGAGACCCTCAAGGAAAAGATCGAGTCCCTCCTGGGATAGGAGCAGGCCATGGATCAGTCCGAAATCGATGCCCTCCTCGCGGGAGGGGCGAAGTCGCCGAAGCAGCCCGAGCCCAGCGCGCCGGCCAAGGACCCTGTGATCGCCCCGCCGGCCGTCACGGTGGCCCCCCACTCTGAGCCGCAGGCGGATGGCAGCGGCCACGTGATCTCCGAGCTGGACACGGTCACCGCGGTCACCGAGCGGGAATCCAACAAGGTCATGGACCAGCTGGACCAGATCGGCCAGCTCGTGAACCGCCAGCAGCGCCTGGTCACGGAGATCATGAGCAACGAAGGCGCCCAGGCGCCGGGAGTGCAGAAGGCCATACTCGAGGTCATGAGCGCCAGCAAGGAGATCCAGGACAAGGTCTTCGAGGCCATGGACCTGATGCAGTTCCAGGACATCACCCGCCAGAAGCTGGAGCGCATCCTGCACCACCTGCGCCAGATCCACGACTACATCGTGGACCTGCTGGGCACGGGCTTGAAGAGCGACACCCAGCGGCCCTCCATCAGCCACACCATCGCCCAGACCGGGACCACGCCCGATGAGAACAAGGCCCACGCGGATGCGGTGATCGAGGCCTTCAAGACCCAGAAGAAGGGGTGACCCATGGCCGTCGAGTCCGCCCAGAACCTGCTCGCGACGGAGCTGGTGCCTTCGGGCCAGCTGGTGACCTTCACGCTTGATAACGTGGAGTTCGGGCTGGATATCGACCGGGTGCAGGAGATCACCCACCGCACCGACATCACCCCCATTCCCGGCAGCCCCAGCTTCATCCTGGGTGTCATCAACCTGCGCGGCCTGATCATCCCGGTGATCGACAGCCGCGTCCGGTTCCACCTGGCGCCCCAGGAGACCACCACCAAGACCCGCATCATCGTGCTGCGCCTGGCCAGCGGACCCACGGGCCTGCAGGTGGACTCCGTGGCCGAGGTGGTGCGGCTCGAGGACCACGCGGTGCGCGACACCCCGCCCCTGGTCGCGGGCATCCGCGCCGAATACCTGGCCGGCATGGTCACGGTGGGCACCCGGCTGATCACCTTGATCCACCTGGAAAAGCTCCTGGACAGCGCCGAGTTCACCCGGAGCGATGAGTTCGACGACCTTGGCCTGGCCGGCACGATCGGCGGGAGTGACACCGACGACGACGCGGACCTCGAGGAGGATGGCCAGCCCTACGTCACCTTCCGCCTGGGCCGGGAATCCTTCGGCATCGCCCTGCACGAGGTGGAGGAGATCGTCGAGTTGCCACCAGTGACCAAAGTGCCCGACGCACCGGATTACGTGCTGGGGGTGATCTGCCTGCGGGATCACGTCATGCCCCTGGTGGACATCTCCGAGATCCTCTCCATCCAGCAGGAGGGGGCGGAGCGGAAGCGCGACATGGTGGTGCTGCTCTCCTTCGGCAGCGCGAAGATCGGCGTGGTCGTGGACGAGATCCAGGAGATCCTGCGGGTGCAGGAGGGCCAGACCCTGCCGCCGCCCCAGACCCTCTCCGAGGCCGAGCGCGAGCACCTGAGCGGCATCCTCCTGCTGCCGGGCCGGATGGTGAGCCTCATCAACGTGCTGAAGATCATCACGGGCGACGACCAGGAGAAGATTGC
>JAAXXS010000278.1 GCA_013334395.1 Holophagaceae bacterium
GCCTAGTTGATCCGCCGCTCGCGACCCTTCCACTCCTTGTCGCGGAGCAGGAACTTCTGGATCTTGCCGGTGGAGGTCTTGGGCAGGCCGCCGAACTCGATGTGCCGGGGCAGCTTGAAGTTCGCCAGGCGGGTACGGCAGTGGGCAACGAGCTCCTCGGCGGTGAGGGTCGCGCCGGGCTTGAGGGTGACGAAGGCCTTGGGCACCTCGCCCCACTTCTCGTCGGGCACGGCGATGACGGCGCACTCCATGACGGCCGGGTGGGAGACCACGGCCTGCTCCACCTCGATGGTGGAGATGTTCTCACCGCCGCTGATGATGATGTCCTTCATGCGGTCCCGCAGCTCGATGGAGCCGTCGGGGTGGCTCACGCCCAGGTCGCCGGAGTGGAACCAGCCGCCCTTGAAGGCCTTGGCCGTGGCGGCCGGGTCGTTGTAGTAGCCCATCATCACCACGTTGCCGCGCATGACCACTTCGCCCATGGTGGCGCTGTCCGCGGGCACGTCCCGCATCTCGTCATCGACGATCCGGACCTCGCCGGCGCAGACGTTGGCCATGCCCTGGCGGGCGCGGAACTCGGCCTGGTCCGCAGGAGACATGGCCGCCAGGCCCGGAGGCGGCACGTTGATGGTGAAGGGCCCGTAGACCTCGGTCAGGCCGTACACGTGATCCAGGTGGAAGTTCAGCTCAGACATGCGCGTGATGAGCGTCGGGGAGGGCGGGGCGCCCGCCGCGAAGAGCCGCACGGGCTTGACCAGCGTGTGGGCGGCGGGGTCGTTCATGAGCATGGTGCAGACCGTGGGGGCCGCGCAGAAGTGCGTCACGCCCGTGTCGAACAGCTCCCAGGTGGGGCCGGGCTCGATCTTGGGGATGCAGACGCTCTCCGCGCCCACGGCCACGACGCCCCAGGTGAAGCACCAGCCGTTGCAGTGGAACATCGGCAGGGTCCACAGGTAGCGGGACTCGAGCTGGAGGCGGTGGTCGATGACCATGGCCAGGGCGTTCAGGTAGGCGCCCCGGTGGTGGTAGACCACGCCCTTGGGCCGGCCGGTGGTGCCCGAGGTGTAGTTGATGGTGATGGGCTCGTCCTCGCTCTCCAGCACCAGCTCGACGGGCTCCTCGGAACCCCGGGCCAGCAGGGCCTCGAAATCCGGGCCCAGGACCACGCGCTGGATCGTGGGCGGCACGCTGGCCAGCGTGGGCAGCAGCTCCGGGGACACGAAGACCTTGGTGGCGCCGCAGTGGTCGATGATGTAGGCCACCTCGTCCTGGTTCAGGCGGGTGTTGATGGCCACCAGCACGCCCCCGGCGAGGGGGATGGCGGTGTGCGCGATAAGGAGCGGCTCCGAGTTGAAGGCCAGGAAGGCGATCCGGTCGCCCTTCTTGAGGTCGTCCGCGCGCAGGGCAGAGGCCAGCCGCCGCGTCCGGGCGCGGGTCTCCCGCCAGGTGTAGGTGCGGTCCCCGTCGGTCACCGAGGTCCGGTTCGCGTAGACCTCGCCCGCCCGCTCCATGAAGTGGATGGGGCTGAGCTCCTGCCGGTAGACTTTCGGCTCAGCGGACGGGGCCGGGGCTGGAGCTTTTGAAGGCTTCATGGGGTTCCTCCTACGGGGGGCGATGCCGGGGTTTGGGACTGTGGATGAGCAGGGAAGGTATTAAAAACAATGCCACAACCCGACGAAATTCCCACCGTTCAAACCCGGGGCGCCCCGGGAAGTCGTGACCTCAGACAAGCCTCAGCACCCGAGGTAAGCTGGAGGGCGCGGCGTCGAAGGCCGCTGGAGGTCCCATGGCCCTGCCCCTGCTCAGCCTGATGATGGTCGTGCCCGCCCTGCAGGCCCCGGCGCCGGTCAGCGAGGCCCAGGCCGTGCTGGACGCCGCCAAGGCCAAGCAGAAGGCCGTCGGCGAGGCCCGGGCCGCGCACGTCAAGGCCGGAGGGAACACCCGGAACTTCAAGGCCGACTGCGCGAAGGAGCTGGCCGCTTTGGAGGCCAGGCTCGGCGCGGAAAAGCGCCCCGAGGTCCGCCAGGCCCTCCTCGTGAGCCGCCTCTTCCACCTGCAGCTGGCCAAACAGGAACCCACCGAGGCCTTCCAGGCCCAGCTGCGTCGCGAGGTGCCCCCGGCGGCCCCGGCCTGGAGCCTGAGTCCTGGCCTGCTCTCGGACCGCGCCGAGTTCGCCCCCGAGGGCTGGACCGCCTACGTGGCCGCGGCGCGCACCGGGCACCCCGATGCGGACCTGCGGCGCAAGCTGGTGTTCGAGCACTTCTGGGAGCGCCTGGACGCCAAGGACGAGCCCGCCTGGAAGGCCGCCTTCGGCCAGCTGCAGGGCGAGTTCGCCGGCAGCCGGGAAGCCAAGTCCGCCCAGGGCATCCTGGAAGGCGAGCGGAAGACCGGCCTGGGCCGGCCCGCCCCCGCCTTCAGCCTGCAGGCCCTGGGCGATCCCAAGACCACCTACACCCTGGCCAGCTTCAAGGGGCGCTACCTGCTCCTGGACTTCTGGGCCACCTGGTGCCCCTCCTGCCGCGCCGAGATGCCCGCCCTTCACGCGGCCTGGGCCAAGTTCAAGGGCAAGCCCCTGGACGTGCTCTCGCTCTCCTTCGACCGCGACGTCAAGCACATCGCCCCCTACCGCGAGCTCGCCGCCACCCCCATGCCGTGGAAGCATGCCT
>JAAXXS010000279.1 GCA_013334395.1 Holophagaceae bacterium
CCTCATGGGGACGCCGCTGGACGAGCGCCAGCGCCGCTACGCCGAGCTGGCGCTGTTCAGTGGGCAGTCCCTCATGGCGCTCATCAATGACATCCTGGACCTCTCCAAGGTCGAGGCGGGCAAGCTCGAGCTGGACGAGGAGGTCTTCGACCTGCAGGGACTCCTGGAGGAGGTGGGCACCACCATGGCGGCGAAGGCTCGGGAGAAGGGACTCCGGTTCGAGCTGGCCCTGGATCCGGAGACGCCGCGCGTCCTCTGGGGGGATGCCCGCAGGCTGCGCCAAGTGCTCGTCAACCTGGTGGGCAATGCGCTGAAGTTCACCGACGCCGGCCAGGTGACGGTGCAGGGCAGCTCGCAGCGCGTGAACGAAACCCACGTCCTGGTGCGCTTCGCCGTGCGGGACACCGGCATCGGCATTCCCGAAGACAAGCTGGGGAAACTCTTCCAGAGCTTCAGCCAGGTGGACGCCTCCACCACGCGGCGGGCCGGCGGCACGGGCCTGGGCCTGGCCATCTCGAGGCAGCTGGCGGACCTGTTGGGCGGCGAGATTGGCGTGACCAGCGTGGAAGGGCAGGGCTCCGAGTTCTGGTTCACGGCCTTGTGCCGACAGCAGTCTCTGGTGGTGGAAGGCACGTCCGCCCGCGAGGAGGAGATGGACCTCGGCCTCCGGGATTTCCAGGGCGCCAGCATCCTCCTGGTGGAGGACAATCTCGTGAACCGGGAGCTGGCCCTGGCCATCCTCGAGCAGTGGAACCTCCGAGTGCAGGTGGCCTGCAACGGCATGGAGGCCCTCCAGGCGCTTCGGGAGGCGGACTTCGACCTGGTGCTGATGGACATCCAGATGCCCAAGCTGGATGGCCTGGAGGCCACCGCCACGCTGCGCAATCCCCTGGCGGGGGTCCGAAACCCCCACGTCATCGTGGTGGCCCTGACGGCTCACGCCATGGCTGAGGACCGGCAGCTCTGCCTCGACGCGGGGATGGATGACTACCTGACCAAGCCTCTGGAGCCCCTGGCGCTCCTGGCCGTCCTGGATCGCTACCTCTCCAACGGGGCGGGTCCGCGGCAGTACCCAGCCGCGCCTTCCCCGGCCGTGGATGCCCCACCCTCGACCGTCTTCGGCGAAGCGGAGTTCCTCGGGCGGCTGATGGGCAACCGCCGGGCCGCAGGTTCGGTGCTCCAGGGCTTCCTGGAGGACTGTCCCCGGCATCTGGCCCTCCTGCAGTCCGCCCTGTCCTCCAGCGACCTGGTGACCGCCGCCACGGAGTGCCACCTCCTCAAGGGCTCCGCCGCCACGGTCAGTGCCACGATCCTGCTGGCAGGGGTCCGGGCCCTGGAGCAGCAGGTGCTGGCCGGGGACTTGAAGGCCTTCCGCGCCGGTCTGCCTGGCCTCGTCCGCGACTTCGAGCAGTTCCGCCGCGTGGCGCAGACCTTTAGCCCTTGATTCCAGGAACGATCTGTTCAGGATGAAAGACCAGTTCCGAGCTCGTCAGATCAAGCACACGGTTGGAGAAGTCCCATGGATGAAGAGCAGATTGAAGTGACGGAATCCCAGCGAGTGATGGTGGTGGATGACGATGTGGTCTTCCGCCGCTACCTCGAGGCCCAGCTGCGGATGATCGGCTACCAGGTCGTGCCCGTGGAAAACGGTGATGCAGCCTGGGTGCTGATCCAGGCGGATCCCCCGGACCTGGTGCTACTGGACGTGTTCATGCCCGGCATGAGCGGGCTGGATCTCTGCCGCCTGATCAAGACGACCCCAGCCACCCAGGACATCCCCGTGGTCCTCCTGACCATGCTGGGGGCCAAGGCCAAGGATGGCGGCTACCAGGCGGGCGCGGACGACTTCCTGAACAAGCCGCCCCACCTGCTGGAGCTGAAGACCCGGCTCCGGAACCTCCTGCTGCTGCGGCAGCTTCAGGCCGCCCGTGAGGCTGCGCCGGAAGATGCCCCGGCCGAGGAGCTGGAGGGGCCGCCGGCCCACATCCTCATCCTCGATGCGCAGGGCCACATGGTCGACCACCTGAAGGGCCTGCTCGCAGACGAGGGCTGGAACATCCAGGGCGTGGCGACCCAGGAGCAGCTGGTGGAGCGCCTGCGCCTGGACCGGCCCGACCTGCTGATCCTGGACCAGGACCTCACCGAAGGCACCGGCAGCACCCTGGTGTCTCGCCTGCGCGGCGATGTCACCACCGCCGACCAGACCATCCTGCTGACCTGCGAATCCGGGGCCCTGGAGCTCCAGGTGGGCATCTGGCAGAGCGAAGCCGACGAGCACCTGGTCAAGCCCTTCGATGCCTCCGAGCTGAAGACCCGGGTGCGCGCCCTCTTGAAGCGCTCCGAGCTGAGGCGCCGGAAGGACGCCCACATCCTCGACGCGGATCCGAGCTCCATCAAGGATCCCAACGGCGGGGCCTACACGCGACCCTACCTCTACGCGAGCCTCGAGCACTTCTGCGCCTTCGCCACCCTGGTGGGCCGCCCGGTGGGTCTCCTGGGCTACCGGCTCGTCGCGGGCTCCACGATGTGGTCGGGGGAAGGGCAGCGGGTCTCCGACATCATCAAGAAGCACCTGGAGGACCACGAAGTGCTCTGCCGCCTGGGCGACGGTCTCTTTGTGGCCATCCTGCCGGGCGCGGACCTGAGTGAGC
>JAAXXS010000280.1 GCA_013334395.1 Holophagaceae bacterium
CTCCCAGGGATCTCCCGAGGGCAGGCCCGAGAGTCCGTCCAGGCCCGTGAGGCCGCCCAGCTTCTCGGAGAGCTCGAAGCACATCTTCTCGGCGGTCTTCTTGCCCACGCCGGGAATGCGGGTGAGGATCCGCACATCGCGGCCCCGGATGGCGAGCAGCAGGTCCTCCAGGGAGAGAGACCCCAGTGCGGCCAGGGCCATCTTCGGGCCCACGCCGTCCACCTTGACTAGCAGCCGGTAGAGCTCCCGCTCCTGGGGGATGGCGAAGCCCAGCAGCGAGATGTCGTTCTCCCGCACCAGCAATTCCGTGTGCAGGATCACCTGGGCGCCGGGCTCCGGGAGCAGGCCGTAGGTGGACAGGCTGATGGCCGCCGCATAGCCCACGCCACCGCACTCCACGAGGGCGAGGTTGGGCAGTTTCTGGATGAGCTCTCCGCGCAGGCGTCCGATCATTCCTCGAGGATACCGGAAGCGCGGGGCGGGGCAGGGACACCTCGTCGGAGTGCCCGTCCCTCGGCGGCAAGCGCCCCTCACTGCACTGGGGTCGAAGCCTAATCCTTGTGGCACCAATATTTTGGATATAGGGGTAGTGATTTCGGTCAAGGTTCCGCTTTTGGCGGCGCGAAGTCTAGGGATCCCTGGTGCCTGTTGCTAGCATGGCTCACCCTTTCCACCACCCCCAACCGTGAGCAGACCATGTCAAACAAGGTCCTTGTCCAGGAACTTCGTCGGGTCGTCGGGGAAGCCAACGTCGTCGATTCCGACGTGCACCTCCAGTTGTACCAGTACGACGCCTACCTTGAGGAGCGCCGCCCCGACGCGGTGGTCTTCGTCCACTCCACGGAGGAGGTGTCCCGGGTCCTGAAGCTCTGCCACGCCCACGGCGTTCCCTCCGTCCCCCGCGGCGGCGGCACGAACCTCAGCGGCGGGACCATTCCCTTCAAGGGCGGCGTGGTCCTGGAGATGATCCGTATGAACCGCCTGCTGGAGGTGGACAAGGGCAACCTTCGGGCCCGGGTCCAGCCGGGCATGTTCAACCTGGAGCTGGGCCAGGCTCTGGCGCCCCTGGGCTACCAGTACCTGCCGGATCCCGCCAGCCAGAAGGCCGCCACGCTGGGCGGCAACGTGGCGGAGAACTCGGGTGGGCCCCACTGCTTCAAGTACGGCGTCACCACCAACCACGTGGTGGGCATGACCGTGGTGCTGTCGGACGGCGAGGTCGTGGAGCTCGGTGGCATGGCTCCGGACACGCCGGGCTACGACCTCACGGGTGTCTTCGTGGGCAGCGAGGGCACCTTCGGCGTGTGCACCGAGGTGGTGGTCCGCATCGTCCGCCTGGCGGAGGGCGTGAAGACCATGCTGGCCATCTACGACAGCATCGAGAAAGGCAGCGAGACGGTATCAGCGATTGTGGCCGCGGGCATGGTGCCGGCGACCCTCGAGATGATGGACCAGCTGGTGATCCACGCCGTGGAGAAGTCCCTCTCATGCGGCCTGCCCCTGGACTGCGCCACGGTGCTGATCATCGAGGTGGATGGCCTCAAGGACGACCTGGAAGAGCAGACCGAGGCCATCGTGCGCCTCTGCATGGAGCACGGCGCCCGGGAGGTGCGGGTCGCCAAGGACGAGGCCGAGCGCGCGCTGCTCTGGGCGGGTCGGCGCGGCGCCTTCGGGGCCGTGGCGCGCATCACGCCGAGCTATCTGGTGTGCGACGGCACGGTGCCCCGAACGACCCTGCCGCTGGTGCTGAAGAAGGTCGCCGAGGTGGGCGAGAAATACGACCTGAAGATTCCCAACGTCTTTCACGCCGGCGACGGCAACCTGCACCCGCTGATCCTCTTCGACTGGCGCGACGCCGAGCAGAAGGCGCGGGTCATGAAGGCGGGCATGGAGATCCTGGAGCTCTGCGTCCAGCTGGGCGGCACCATCAGCGGGGAGCATGGCGTCGGCCTCGAGAAGATGGACGCCATGCACCTGATCCTCAGCCCCGAGGACATCCAGGCCCAACTGAAGGTGAAGCGGGCCTTCGACCCGGCGGACCTGGCCAACCCCGGGAAGATCTTCCCCGCCGCGCAGGAGGTGTCCCATGCCCAGTGACCTCACGGTGCTCCGGGAACAGCTCGTGGCCCTGGTGGGAGGGGACAACGTCACGGCGGACGGGGCCGCCTATGCCGTCGATGGCATGGTCCCCGCGCTGGTGGTGCGTCCGGGCACCCAGCACGAGGTCTCCGGGGTCGTCGCGGCCTGCGCCGAGGCCCGTGCCGCCCTGGTGCCCTGGGGCGGCGGCACGGCCATGGCCATGGGCAATCCGCCCCGGAAGCTGGATGTCGTCGTCAGCCTCGAGCGCCTGGACCGGGTGGTGGAGTTCGACCCTGACAACCTCTGCATCACCGTGGAGGCGGGCATGCCCCTGGGCCGCCTCCAGGCCCTCGTGGCCGAGCGGCAGGAGCGGCTGCCCCTGGATCCGCCGGACGCGGACCGGGTCACCCTGGGGGGACTGGTGGCCGCGAACCAGAGCGGCCCCTGCCGCCTGCTCCACGGCACGGCCCGGGACTGGGTGCTGGGCCTTCGCGTGGTGCTGCCGGACGGCACCCGCATCCACTGCGGCGGCCGGGTCATCAAGAACGTCTCCGGCTACGA
>JAAXXS010000281.1 GCA_013334395.1 Holophagaceae bacterium
ACCTTGATCTCCTGGCCGGAACGGATCCAGGCCGAGATCTCCTCGAGCGAAACGTAGCGGCTCTCCTCCGTGTCGTAGAGCTTCCGGCTGGCGCCACCGTACCGTTTGATGAGGCGGATCATCCTGGACCCCTTTCCGGATCCAAATATACCGCATTGCGGCAAAGGCGCCAGGAGAAAATTACCGCGTTGCGGCAATTTTCTTAAATATTGATTATAATGATTTTGAATTCAATATTTTATCGAATAGCTGGCCCAGCTCTGCCAGATTCCCGGGCGGATTGGGCTCCAGGGGCACGGGGAGGATCTCCTGGGGGCCCGGCAAGAGGCTCCGCAGGAGCTCCAGGCCACGGCGGTCCCGGGCCGCCAGGAAGCGCAGCAGCTCGGCGCCCGGTCCCCGGCCCGCGCCAGCCCCCGGCTCCGGGTGGAGCTGGTTCACCAGGACGGGACCAAGCTGGTGGCCGGTCTCCTGCAGCTTCCGCAGGAAGAACATCGCATCGGGCACCCGGTCTGGGCCCGGCCCCGCCACCAGCAGGAAGCGGGTCTCCGGCGCCAGGAGCAGGCTCTGGACCTCCTCGGCCCGCTGGCGGAAGCCCTCGAAGAGCGGCGCAAAGGCCCGGATGAACTCCACCACGTCCAGGAGGAAGCGGCGGCCGACGAGGCGGTCGGACAGCTCCATGGCCCCCATGGCCGCAAGGCGGAAGCCCAGGTTCTTCCCGCCCTTCCGGTCCCACCAGGGATCCATGGCGAACCGGATGGCCCGGTTGTTCACCAGGTGCATCATCCGCTCGGGCGCCAGGAGGAAGTCCATGGCCTGGCGGGTGGGCGGCGTGTCCAGGATGATCCGGTCGTAGTGGCCCGAGGCCCGCGTCTCGAAGAGCCGCTCCATGGCCATGTATTCCAGGATCCCCGCCAGGTTCCCGGCCATGTCCCGGTAGAAGCGGTTGGAGAAGATGCGCTCGGCGGCCGCGGCGTCGGGGGCGTAGGTCCGGATGAGGCGGTCGAAGGTGCGCTTCGCATCGAGGAGAGCCGCATCCAGATGACCGGTTGCCACGCAGGGCACGGGGATGGGTTCATCCAGGGCGGCCTCGCCCACGCCGAGGGCATCCTTGAGGCGCAGCGAAGGGTCGAAGGTCATCACCAGGGTGCGCCGCCCCTGCTTGGCGGACCCCAGGGCCAGGGCCGCCGCCAGGGTGGTCTTGCCCACGCCGCCCGCGCCCACCACCACGAGGAGGTCACCCGAGAGCACCCCGGCGCTCATGGGTCCTCCTCAAGGAACACCTGGGCCAGCCGGTCGATCAGCGCCGGCCCCCGGTCCAGCGGGAGGAGGGGCAGCGACACCAGCGGCCCCTCCCAGGCCGCTGTGAGCCGGGCCAGTTCCGCTTCGTTCAGGCGGCGCCGGGTCCTCAGCAGCTCTAGGCCGGGCCCCGCCGGAGGCACGGGATACAGCCCGTTCGCCACCACCAGGTCGGGCCGCAGGCCCAGCTTCGTCTGCAGCACCTCCAGGAGCTCCAGCGTCTCCTGGATGGGCATCTCCTCGGCCAGGGTGGCGAGGGCCACGCCGCAGCGGGTGGGGTCCGCCAGGAAGGCCGCCAGGTCCGCGGCCATGTCGCCCAGCTGGCCGCCCTGGGCCGCCTGGGCCAGCAGACCCGGCGCCGCGAGCAGGGTGGCGCCATGCCCCGTGGCGGGGGCATCCAGGATCACCAGGTCCGCCCGGGGCCGCCGGCCGGCGTGCAGGGTCCGGTAGGCATAGCCCAGCAGGGCCGTCTCCTTCAGGCCAGGAGCACCCTCCACGAAGTGGTGGAAGGCGGGGCTCTCCACGATCTTCCGGGCCAGGTAGCCGATGGGGACCTTCTCGTGGACGAGGCCCTCGATGACCGCCGCAGGCTGGAGGTTCTGGAGCCAGAGCCCAGGGCCCGCCGCCACGATCTCCCCGCCCGAGGGCTCGGTCCCCAGCGCCTGGTGGAGGCTCTCCCGCGGGTCCACCTCCAGCAGGAGCACCCGTCGGCCCCGCGCGGCCAGGAGGCGACCCAGCACCGAGGCCAGGGTGGTCTTGCCAACCCCGCCCTTGCCCGTCACCACCACCAGCTGGCGTTCTGCGAGGCGATCCAGGGCAGACATGGAGGCGGGACTCCGGAACAGAACAGGGGGAAGGCACCAATGTATCACCTGCGCCAGGCGTCCTCTGAAATGCAGACAGGTCGCGCCTTTGCTGGCCCGCGTGCTGCGGGTGCGCTAGAGTTTCCTGGTCATCAACGAGGTCCTTGCCATGAGTGAACAGCCTTCTTCTCTGTACGGCGAGCAGCCCGAGGCGCCGCGTCCCCAGGCGCCCGGCCTGATGGACCAGCTGGTTGGCATCTTCACGGCCCCTGTGGAGCTGTTCCAGCGGCTCCACCAGGCCCCCAGCTGGGGCTGGGCCCTGGGTCTGCTCATGGTCGCCTCCCTGGTCATCACGGTGATCTGGGGCCTGAAGGTGGATGTCGACGAGATGCTCCGGCCCACCCTGGAGCGAAATCCCCAGATCCAGGCCGCCCAGATCGACACGATCGTCGAGATGCAGAAGAAGTTCATCCTGCCCTTCGGCATCCTGGCCGTGCTGTTCATGACGCCCGCGGCCATGGCGCTGGTGGCGCTGTTCT
>JAAXXS010000282.1 GCA_013334395.1 Holophagaceae bacterium
CGCGAGGTGCTCAAGACCAACTTCGCGCCCCACGACGACCTGCATCTGGTGGAAGTGGGCCTGAAGGATGGCGTCACGGACCTGGCGGACCTGGCGGCCAAGCTCAACGGCGACGTGGCTGCGGTGCTGGTGGGCTACCCGAACTTCCTGGGCGCCGTGGAGGACCTCACCGCCCTGGCCGCTCCCATCCACGCGGCAGGCGCCCTGCTGGTGAGTGTCACCCAGGAGGCCTTCGCCTTCGGCTGGTTCGAGGCCCCGGGCAAGGCGGGCGCGGACATGGCCTGCGGCGAGGCGATGTCCTTGGGCAACAAGCCCAACTTCGGCGGCCCCTTCCTGGGCTTCCTCGCGGTGAAGGATGCCCACAAGCGCGAGATCCCCGGCCGCGTGGTGGGCCAGACGAAGGACCTCGAGGGGCGCACCGGCTACGTGCTGACCCTCACGGCCCGCGAGCAGCACATCCGCCGCGACAAGGCCACCAGCAACATCTGCTCGAACCAGGGTCTGGTGGCCCTGCGCGCCAACATCTTCATGCACCTGGCCGGGCCTGCGGGCCTGACGGGACTGGCGGAGCTGAACGCCGCCAAGGCCCAGCACCTGCGGGAGAGGCTGCTGGAGCTGCCGGATCTGGAGCCGGTCTTCGACCAGCCCTTCTTCAACGAGTTCGTGCTGCGCTACCAGGGCGACTATGCAGCGCTGGAGGCGGCCTGCCTGAAGGAGAGCCTGCTGCCGGGGCTGGACCTGGGCCGCTTCTATCCCGAGTACCAGGGCTGCATCCTGTGGTGCGCCACGGAGCTGCACACCCGCCAGATGATCGAGAGCCTCGTCGAGATCCTCGCCCGCGTCCCTGTCCTTGCCGAGGAGGTGTGACCATGTTCCTGCGCCAGCGCGAACCCCTCTCCTTCGAGCGCTCGGTCCCCGGCAAGCGGGGCATGGACCTGCCGAAACCCGACGTGCCCGCCGCCCGCGACACCCGCCCCGCCCACCTGAAGCGCAGCGGCTTCGCCGCCCTGCCTGAGCTGAGCGAGGTGGAAGTCATCCGCCACTTCACGCGCCTCTCCAAGTGGAACTACGGCGTGGACGACGGCATCTATCCGCTGGGCTCCTGCACCATGAAGCACAACCCCCGGCTCAACGAGAAGGTCGCGGGGCTGCCCGGCTTCACGGACAGCCATCCCATGGCGCCCGACGCCCTGGTGCAGGGCAACCTGGAGCTGGTCTACACCCTGCAGGCGTGGCTGCAGGAGATCACAGGCCTGCCCGGCGTCACGCTGCAGCCCAGCGCCGGCGCCGCCGGCGAGCTGACGGGCGTGATGCTCATCCGCGCCTACCATGTCAGCCGGGGCGCCAAGCGCCGCGTGATCCTCATCCCCGACAGCGGCCACGGCACCAACCCCGCCACCGCCGCCATGGCGGGCTACGAAGTGGTGGAGCTGCCCTCCCTGCCGGATGGCACCATCGCCTTCGACGACGTCACCGATCCCGCCAGCGGCAAGACCCGCAAGGGCCTGCGGACCCTGGTCGCGGAGCTGGGCCCCGAGATTGCGGGGGCCATGATCACCAACCCCAACACCGTGGGCGTCTTCGAGTACCGGTTCCAGGAAGTCAGCAACCTCCTGCACAGCGTCGACGCGCTGGTCTACATGGACGGCGCCAACATGAACGCCCTGGTGGGCGTGGCGCGGCCCGGCGACTTCGGCGTGGATGTCATGCACCTGAACCTGCACAAGACCTTCTCGACGCCCCATGGCGGCGGCGGTCCTGGCGCAGGCCCGGTCTGCTGCGCCGAGCGCCTCATGCCCTTCCTGCCGGTGCCCGTGGTGGTCCGCGACACCGTCAAGGTGGGTGAGGGCGAAGTGCCCCGGCACAGCTACCGCTGGGACTGGGACCGCCCCCAGAGCATCGGCAAGGTGCACACCTTCTACGGCAACTTCGGGATCCTGGTGCGGGCCATGACCTACTGCCTGAGCCACGGCTCCGATGGCCTGAAGGCCGCGACGCTGCGCGCCATCGTGAACGCCAACTACATCCGCGTCCGGCTGAAGGGGGCCTACTCGCTGCACATCGACTCCCCCAGCCTGCACGAGGTGGTCTTCAGCGACACGCTGCAGGCCAAGCACGACGTGCACACCCTGGACATCGCCAAGCGGCTCATCGACCACGGCTACCACCCGCCGACGATCTATTTCCCCCTCATCGTGCCTGGCGCGCTCATGATCGAACCCACCGAGAGCGAGGGGAAGGACGAGCTGGACGCCTTCTGCGACACCATGCTGCAGATCGCCAGGGAGGCCGAGGAGCACCCGGACCTGCTGCACCAGGCGCCCGTGCTGGCGCCCCTGCGCCGTCTCGACGAGACCACCGCCGCCCGCAAGCCCGTGCTGCGCTGGGCGAAGCCCTAGGCTGTCACTTTCATCCAGACAAAAAGGAAGCGGGGGCGCCCCCGCTTCCTTTTTGTCTGCTTGCCTGGACCTTGGGGCTACTTCACCACCAGCGTCCGCATCATGTCGTGCTCTTCATGCTCGAGGATGTGGCAGTGCCAGACATACTCGTGGCCGCCGGTTCGGGGGCTGAGGGGGACCACAAAGGGCACGGCGGGGAGGGCGAGCTTCATGATGACGGTGGTGATCTCAC
>JAAXXS010000283.1 GCA_013334395.1 Holophagaceae bacterium
GTGAACGCCGTGAACCTTCCGGTCATGAACGCCCTCAACTTCCCCGCCGCCATCCTGCAGCCCCCCTACTTCGATCCCAAGCGCCCCGTGGTCATGGACTACGGCGCCATCGGCGCGGTGATCGGCCACGAGATCAGCCACAGCTTCGATGACTCCGGCTCCCTCTTCGACGCCACCGGCAAGCTTCTCAACTGGTGGACTCCCGAGGACCTGAAGCACTTCCAGGCCTCTGCGGACCAACTGGTCAAGCAGTACGACGCCTATCGGCCTTTCCCGGATCTGGCGATCAACGGCAAGCAGACCCTGGGCGAGAACATCGCAGACGTGGCAGGCCTCGCCGCCGCCTACGACGCCTACCGCCTGACCCTCAGCGGCAAGCCAGCGCCCGTGGTGCAGGGCTTCAGCGGGGACCAGCAGTTCTTCATCAGCTACGCCCAGAGCTGGCGCGAGAAAGCCCGCGAGCCCATGCTGCGGCAGCAGATCCTGACGGACGGCCACGCGCCCGCCAGCTATCGGCCCGCCACGGTGCGGAACCTCGATGCCTGGTATGACGCCTTTCAGGTCAAGCCCGGCCAGGCCTTGTACCTGGCGCCGACAGACCGCGTGAAGATCTGGTAGGAGAAGCTCCATGCCCCTGCTCGACGCGTCCCGCAGCATCCTGGTCATGATCGATTTCCAGGGCAAGCTGGTGCACCTGGTGCATCGCCCGACCCTGGTCCTGGAGGTGGCCCACCGCCTGCTGCGGCTGGCGGATCTCTTTGCCGTGCCGGTGGTGCTCACGGAGCAATACCCCAAGGGCATCGGTCCCACCGAAGTCAGCCTCCGGGCCGCCTTCGACGGGCTTAGCGTGCCCACCTTCTTCCTGGAGAAGACGGCCTTCGGCTGCTGCGGCGACGCGGGCTTTGAGGCCCTGCTCCAGCAGGCCCGGCCTGACCTGGCCCCCGGCCGCAGGCAGATCGTGGTGGCGGGCATCGAGGCCCATGTCTGTGTGATGCAGACGGTGCTCGAGCTGCTGGCCTCGGGGCACGAGGTCCATCTCTGCTGGGAAGCGGTCAGCGGGCGCGGCGAGGAATACCGCCGCCACGCTCTGGAGCGCATGGCCGCAGCCGGCGCCAGCCTCACCAACCACGAGTCCGTGGCCTTCGAGTGGGCCCGGGACAAGAACCACCCCCAGTTCAAGGCCCTGTCGGCCCTGCTGAAAGAGGGACAACCCCAGGGCTGACGGGAAATATCCGGACAGGCCCCGGAAGCCCCGTCGGATGTGGCAGCATCATGGCATGCGAACCACCCTTGGCGGGCTCTTGCTCCTGTCAGGCCTCCTGGCCTGCGGGGGACGTGACGACGAAGGTGACGAGCGGATGTCGCCAGGGCAGAACTGCCAGGCCTGCCATGGCTTCGCCCTTGCGGGAACCGTCTACGCCTCCGCCACGGCAGACTCGGGGGCGGGTCTCCAGGGCGTCACGGTGGAGATCACCGATGCCAACCAGGCGGTCCAAACCTTCACCAGCAACGCAGCAGGGAACTTCTTCACCCGCGCCGCCCTGGCCTTGCCCTTGCAGAAGGCCGCCGTGATCCGCAACGGCCAGCGCGCTGAGATGTCCGGCCCCCCGGCGGGGGACTGCAACCGCTGCCACACCCTGCCCCCGACCGGCGCCGCCGTCGGCCGCATCCACGTCCCCTAGGCGTCCCTTGCCCCGCATCCATGGCCAGCCCGTTCCCGCCCTCTTCCCGGCTTCCGGCCCGGTGTCTGTGATGATCTTCGGGGAGGCGCCGGGTCCCCGGGGTGCGGACCAGTCCGGCATCCCCTTCTGGGGTGATGGCGCGGGCCTCCCGGTGTTCCGGGCCCTGGTGGCGGCGGGTCGGGCCGAGGTGCCTCCGGCGGCCTGGGAGGACTGGGACGGCGCCCGGTTCCGCAGCCTGGGCCTGACCCCCGGACTCCACGGAACGGCCCTCAGCAACGCCTACCCCGCCTGTCCCACCCGGGATGGGCAGCACTTCCACGCGCCCACGGACCGGGACCTGCGGGACCCCGGGAACCAGGCCCGGCTGCGGGGGGAGCTGGTCCGGGCCGCTGGCGAGGGCAGAGCCCCCCTGCGGGTCATCACCTTCGGGAAGCGGGCCGGGTGGATCCTGGAGCGCCTGCCCGATGTCCCGGCCCTGGACCTCCACGCCCTGCCCCATCCCAGTGCCCAGGGCCTCCTGCAGGCGGCTCCGGGCAAGGGAAGAGGCCTCCGCCTGGCGGACCTCCGCGCAGCCTGGGAGGCGGCCCTCCTGGCCCTGCTCCAGCCCTGAGCGCCCCGGAGCATCCGGCTGGACGGGTAACCCTTGTCCAAAGGGGGGACCTCAGGCAGAGTCCCTGTAAAGCCTCTTGGCATCCAACATACGAATGGAAGGTGGGACCCATGAAACTGCCTGCGAAGCTCCTGATCGGCTTCCTCTCGGGCGTGACCCTTGGATTGGCAGGCCATTACGGGTTCCCCCTGCAGGCCCATCCCTCCATGCGCTGGGTCACGGACGCCATGACGCTGGTGGGCTCGTTCTGGCTGCGGATCATCTTCATGGTGGTGATACCCCTCATCGGGGCGGGTCTCATGGTGGGGGTCTTCGAGCTGAGCAAGGGCCGCA
>JAAXXS010000090.1 GCA_013334395.1 Holophagaceae bacterium
GGGTGGGGGAAGCTGGCTCTCAGCTCTCAGCTATCGAACCTATCCCAGCGCCGAGACAAGCCAGGGCCTTCTTGGCTGACAGCTGAGAGTCGACAGCCAGAAGCTAGTGCTGACATGCCTGGGCCATGCCCAGGGTCACGGTGCCATCAGCCACCTGGACCTTGCCCTTGCTGGCCAGGAAGCCGAGGACGCCGTCGAAGTCGAAGCTGTCGCCGCCGCAGTTGCAGTAGACAGCCGCGGGGCCGTGGGCCGCGATGGAGGCGGTGCGCAGAGACTCCAGGGAGCAGGCCCCGCCCTTCTCCACCAGGAGACCCAGCAGATCGTGGCCGTAGAGGGGTTCGGACATGGGGGGCTCCAGTTCAGGAGTCTTTACTCCTGAATCCATTCTAGCCCGGCGAGCCTCGAAAGCAATCAGCTCCTCAGGGACAGCGCTACTTCCCGGAGCAGGGGTTCGGGGCTGAGGTTCCGGGCCAGGTGGCGCAAGGCCTCGAGGATGGCCTCCTGGGGGGCTTTCAAGTGCAGGGTTCCCGCGGCCAGGGGCGCCAGGGCCTCCCGCCAGGGGGCCAGGGCCGGCGCCTCGCCCGTGCGCAGGCGGGCCAGATCCGCCAGGATCCGCAGGAGCAGCTCCAGAGGCTGCCGCAGCTGCTCCCCCTGGGCCAGGGCAGATTCCTTTTCGGGCAGCAGCGGCCCCGAGACATCCCCGAAGGCGGCGCCACCCAGCAGGGCGAGCCAGGCACCGAGCTGGGCCTCGGCCCGCTGGAAGGCGGACTCGTCCAGGAGCCGGAGGCTGCCCTCGCCCAGGGCGGACCAGCGGCCCTGGTCGGCCTCCTGCCAGCCCAGCCGCTGGGCCACGGCCCAGGCCTCCCGGGGGGCGAGGGGCGCGAAGGGGATGCGCTCGCAGCGGCTGCGGATGGTCTGCAGCAGCGCCTCGGGGCGGTGGGTGATCAGGATGAAGTGGGTGCCCTCGGGGGGTTCCTCGAGGGTCTTGAGCAGGATGTTGCCACTGGACTCGTTGAGCCGGTGGGCTTCTTCGACCAGGATCCAGCGGTGGCAGCCCATGGGCGGGGCCAGGGAGGCCCACTCGATGACACCGCGGCTGAACCGGGGCTGGTTGGCGGAGTCGAGGCCCTCGCGGATCTGGTCGATGCGGATGACACCAGCCTTGCCCTCGGGGGTGATGCGCAGCAGGTTCGGCAGCTCGAAGGGCAGGTCGTCCCCGGCGAACATCCGGCAGCCCTCGCACTGGCCACAGGCGCTGCGCCGGAAGCAGAGCTCGCGCTGGGCGAGCTCCAGCGCCACCCGGCGCTTGCCGATGCCCTCGGGCCCCGTGAATACCAGCGAGCCCTGGAGACGGCCAGCCACCAGACGGTCCGCTAGCCGCTGGCGGATCGCCTGGTGGCCGGAGATGTCGGCGGAGAACCCGGTGGTCACTAGTCCACCCCGAACCCGGCGTTCCGCAGCAGCGGCGCCACGCGGGCCCAGATGGCCGCCGCCACGTCATCCACCGCATCCCGGGCGGGGATCAGGGCCACCCGGTTGGGGTTGCTCTGGGCGATGGCCAGGAAGCGCTTGCGCACCCGCCGGTGGAAATCCAGCTCGGCCTCGTCGAAGCGCGTCTCGGAGAACTCGGGGCCCATGGAGAGGTTCCGCACCTCGACCCGCTGCAGGGACAGCTCGGGATCCACGTCCAGCAGGATGGTCAGGTGGGGCCGCAGGCCCTTGAGCACCAGCTCACTGAGGCGGTCCAGGGCAGACTCGGGCACGCCGCTGGCCCCCTGGTAGGCCCGGGTGGAGTCCTCGAAGCGATCCACCAGGACGATCATCCCTTCGGCGAGGGCCGGGCGGATCACCTTCTCCAGGTGTTGGGCCCGGTCGGCGTAGAAGAGCAGCAGCTCGGCGTCCGGGCACCAGGCGTCGCCGCTGGCATGGGGTTCCAGGAGCAGCCGCCGCAGCTCCCGCCCCAGGGCCGTGCCGCCGGGCTCCTTGGAGACCAGCAGGGGCAGGCCGATCTGGCGCAACCGCTCCGAGAGACGGAACAGCTGGGTGGACTTGCCCGACCCTTCCACGCCCTCGATGGTGATGAACACGCCCAGCACGAAACCTCCGTGCTGCCAGGATACCCGGCCCTGGCGACAGCGCCCCAAGGGGGGTGCTATGCTGCTCCGTACTCCAGGAGTCCACGGTGGCCGAAGCGATTCATTGCCCGAGCTGCTCCACCCGCTACCGCCTCCGGCCTGAACGGCTGAGACCGGCCCTGCGGCGCGCCCGCTGTTTTTCGTGCGGAAGCACCTTCCCCGTGGGCGAGGTCGTCCAGCGGTTGCTGGGCCTGCCTGCCCCAGGCGCCACCACCGGCTTTGAGGCCGAGGCGCTCGAAGCGCTGCACATCGCCACCCGAGTCCCCATGGACCTGGAAGCGCCGGCCCTCACCCTGGAGGATCTGCCCGGCAGCGTCACGGCCGTCCTCGACCTGACCCAGCCCGAGGTCCCGGCCTTCCTGCCTGAAGCCAAGGAGGCCCTGCCGCCCGCCGTGCCAGTCGCCGAGGCAGCCCCCGCGGCGGAGCTCCCTCCCCTCGAGCTGCCCCAGACCACGGCCTCGGGCTACACCTCCGCCCGGGATGCCATCGACAAGCTCTTCGGCGATGTCCCCGCCGAGCCGGCCGGGCTCAAGATCAGCCGCCACTCCGACGACATGGACATGGAAGCCACCCTGTCCGCCCTGGACTCGACGCTGGCCCCTGCCGAATCCCGGGTTCAGCCGGAACCCGAGCTGCCCCCGGTGTCCGCGCCCAGCCCGGAGGATCCTGCCACGGCTTCCGGCTACACCGCTGCCGACCTGACCGGTTCCTCCAGCGCGACGGTCCGCATCTCCCAGGCGGACCTCCTGGCCGCCCTGGCCTCCGTGCCCGCCTCCGCCATGGAAGAGCCCACGGTGGCCTTCGAGGCGAAGGACCTGCTGCCGCCCCCCGAGGAGCGCACCGAGGTGATGCCGGCCCCACGCCTCTTCTCGCCCCTCCCCGAAGGCCCCGACACGGGGGCGGAGCTCCTGCGCCTGAGGATTGGGGAGGAGATCTACGGCGGGCTCACGATGCCCCAGCTGATCGCCTGGGTGGATGAGGGACGCATCCTCGAGAACCACATGGTGGCGCGGCAGCACAGCGAGAACTGGCTGGAGGCCTGCAAGGTGCCGGGGCTGCGCCCAGTCTTTGACCGCCTCCGCCGCGAGCGGACCGGCGGCGCACCCACCCTCCCCCCGGCCGATGAGCCGGCCCCCAAGAAGGGCCTCTTCAGCGGTCTGTTCGGAAGGAACTGATATGCACACGCTCCTCTTCGCCGCTGCCCTGGGCTTGGCCCAGGTTCCCTCCGGCACACCCGCCCCGGCCCCGGCAGCCCCAACCCAGGTGGCTCCGGCCCCGGCGGCCCCGCTCTCCTTCCACTCCGAGAGCCTCGGCTTCGTCTGGGACCGCACAATCCCCCTGGCCATCAACCTGGACGGCATGAAGGTGACCAGCATCTTCTTCAACAAGCGCAAGGTCGAGAAGGGCTTCTTCAGCTTCTTGAAGAATGCCGAGTTCGGCACCCGGGCCCAGGTGGAGGTCACCAACACCAGCAAGTCCCCCCGGATTCCCGGCTTCGCCGTGGCGGTCCTGGACAAGGACGGCCGCCTGATCGGCGCGGCCTCCGGCGGCACCAAGCTCGGCACCATCAAGCCTGGCGAGACCGAGACCTTCGACCTCAACTTCAGCCAGGTGAAGGAGCGCCTCGCCTCCGGGGACCGGTTCCTGCTTGCCATCGAGCTGAGGAACTAAGGGGCGGTCGACTCTAGTTGGCTTCCTGATCCTGATAGTGAGCCAGGATCTCCGCAGGGGTGGCGGTGGCGGTGCCGATCTTGGCGACCACGACACCCGCGGCGGCGTTGGCCAGCATGGCGGCCTCGCGCCAGTCAGCGCCGGCGGCCACGGCGGCGCTGAAGGCGGCGATGACGGTGTCCCCGGCGCCGCTGACATCGAAGACTTCCCGGGCCTCCGTGGGGATCATCCAGGGCGCGGCATGGCCGGCGTCCGGGGCGAAGAGGGCCATGCCCCGCTCGCTGCGCGTGATCAGCAGGCCACCCAGACCCAGCTCCTGCATGAGCTCTCGGCCCGCCACCGTGACTTCCATGTCTGAGCGCGTCGGGCGGGAGGTCAGCTCCGCGGCCTCCTTGGTGTTCGGCGTCATGAGGGTGGCGCCCCGGTAGAGGTGCTTGTGGGCGGGCTTGGGATCGACGATCCAGGGCAGGTTCCGCTCGGCGCAGAGGCTGCGCACCGCCTCCATGACCGGCTCGCTGATGGCGCCCTTGGCGTAGTCCGACACGATCAGGGCCGAGGCCTCGGCCAGGGCCCGGCGCAGACGGTCCTTCAGGCCCAGGAGCACGACGGGATCCAGGGGACCCGCGTCCTCCCGGTCAATGCGCAGCATCTGCTGCTGCTGCCCGATGACGCGGGTCTTGATGATCGTCGGGCGCGAGGTGTCCAGCACCAGACCCGAGATGGAGATGTCGAGTTCTCCCAGCAGACCAAGCACGCCCTCCCCTGCCCGGTCCTTCTGCAGGGTGCCCACCAGCATGGGCTCCGCGCCCAGGGCCTTGAGGTTGGCCGCCACATTGGCCGCGCCGCCCAGCACCGACTGCTCCCGCACCACCCGCACGATGGGCACCGGGGCCTCCGGCGAGATGCGACTCACCTCTCCGAAGAGATACTCGTCCAGCATCACATCGCCCAGCACAGCCACCTTCAGGCCCTGCATGCGCTGGAGCACCGACTCAGCCTGGGCGCGGTCGAGCCGCATCAGTCCACCCGCCGAGCGTGGTCCACCAGCATCACGGGAATCCCGTCCTCGATGGGATAGCAGAGCTTGCAGGCCTGGCACTGCAGGCCCTCGGCCCGTTCCACGAGCTCACCGTGGCAGGCGGGACAGCAGAGAATCTCGAGGAGGCGTGGTTCCAGCGACATGGGGATAGCTTAGCGGAATTCCACGGAGGGTCGCTCCAGCCGCCCGCGAGGCGGGCCCCAAGGCGGTTCCCTATGCGAAGCGGCCCGCGAGGGGCGCGAGGCAGTCCGGGCAGCAACCCTCGCGGGTGAGACGGTAGCTGCGCAGGATGTAGCCGTCGCGGGCGATCAGCACTCCGCCACAGCTGGCGCAGCGGGTGGTGTCGCCCTCGGGATCCCGCACGTTGCCTAGATACACATGCCGCAGGCCCGCGGCCAGGGCCTGCGCCCGGGCGCGCCGCAGGGTGGCCAGGGGCGTGGCGGGCACCTCGAGCATCCGGAAGTCCGGGTGGAAGCCGGTGAGGTGCAGGGGCACCTGGGGGCCCAGGTGCTCCACCAGCCAGTCCACCAGACGAGCCACCTCGTCTTCGCTGTCGTTGTGACCGGGGATGAGCAGCGTGGTCACCTCCAGCCAGACCGCTGTCTCCTTCGCCAGGTAGTCCAGGGTCTCCAGCACCGGCTGCAGGTGGGCGAGGCAGACCCGCGCGTAGAAGTCCTCGCTGAAGGCCTTCAGGTCCACGTTGGCGGCGTCCATGGCACCGAAGAGCTCGCAGCGCGGCCCGGGATGGAGATACCCGGCGGTGACGCACACGGTGCGCAGGCCGCGCGCCCGGCAGGCCTCGGCCACAGCCACGGCCCACTCCGTAAAGACCACAGGGTCGTTGTAGGTGAAGGCGACACTCTGGCAGCCATGCCGCACCGCTGTCTCGGCAATGGCCTCGGGTGTCATCGCCTCGGCCGAGTCCCGCCGGGCCCGGGCCCGGGAGAGGTCCCAGTTCTGGCAGAACCGACAGCCCAGGTTGCAGCCGGCGGTGCCGAAGGAGAGCACCCGGGAGCCGGGGTAGAAGTGGGCCAGGGGCTTCTTCTCGATGGGGTCCACCGCCAGCCCGGAGGTCTGGCCCCAGGCGCTGAGCCAGAGCCGGTTCCCCCGCCGCCCGCGGACCGCGCAGAAGCCCTGCTGGCCCTCCTGGAGGCGGCAGTCGCGGGGGCAGAGGTCGCACTGGATGCGGCCGTCCGCCAGGGCGTGCCACCAGCGCGCCTCGGCGCCTGCCTCAAGCCCCGGGCGCATCGGCGGACACCTCCTCGGCCGTGAAGCGGAAGGCCAACAGGTCCTCCGGCCAGCGCCGGAGGCGCGCCTTCCTCATCAGGTGCGCCACGAAGGCCTGCGGGTCGGGTAGTTCCTTCCACACTGCGGGGATGAAGACCGCGCCACCCTCGCAGCTGCGCAGAACCAGGCCGTCGATCCCGGGCTGCAGTTGGCTGACCAGCTCCGCCTCCGTGGCCGCCTGCAGCGGTTCCAGCGGATGAAGGAGGGTGAGGTGGATCTCCAGGTCCGCCACCTCGGAGGCCTGCACCGGCTCCATGCGGCCATCCCGGAAGGCGGCAGCCTGCGCCTTTTCCGTCACCTCCTCGAAGAGGGGGCGCCGGGCCTCCAGGCTGCCGACGCAGCCGCGGAGGGCGCCGTCCCGGTGGAGCGACACGAAGACGGCGGTGGGCTCCATCAGCCACCCCTCCTGCGGGGGACACACCACCGGCGGCCCCCCGAAGGCCTCCTGGATGGCCGCCCGGGCCAGCTCCAGCAGCAGGCGGCCACGCTCGGGGGTCACGGCTTGCCCTCCTCGTAGAAAGCAAAGGCCCCGTAGCCCACCACCCGCGCGGGGTCCCCGGCTGTGTCCCCGGAGTTCCGCAGGTCCAGCGCGGCCACCCGGAGGTGCCGCCGTCGCGCCAGCTGGAGGAGCCCCCGCAGACCCTCGGCGCCACAGGCCCGGGACGGTGCGAACCCGCCGTCGCAGGCGAGAATCATCCGGGCTGTGGCCTCGTCCGCAGCCCGCGCAGCAGCATAGGGGAGGTAGTGCGATAGGTCCGTGGAGATGACCACCAGGGTCTCCTCCCCACCCCAGAGCAGCGCCAGGACCCGAACGACGTCCTCCACCCGGGCCTGGCCCACGGCCAGGGGCACCAGGGTGAAGCCAGCCAGCATCCGCTGCAGGAAGGGGAGCTGGACCTCCAGCGAGTGCTCCAGGAGATGGGCCGAGGGGGCGACCACCACACCGGGACAGTCCGCGACTGCGGCCATCCCGACCTGGTCCAGGGGCACCTCCCCCAGGGGCGTGGTGAAGACGGTGGCTCCAGGCAGGGCCAGCCCCCCCAAGGCCTCGTGGTGGGCGGGGCCCAGCAGAACCACCCGCGTGGGCAGGGGGTCCCGGAGCTGCGCATAGGCCGAGGCCGCGATGGGACCTGAGTAGACGTAGCCCGCATGGGGCGCCACCAGGGCCTTGGGCCGGCCCTCCCGCGGCAGGGCCAAGGCCAGCAGCCCGTCCACCAAGGCCTCCAGCTGCAGGCGGGAGCCCGGGTAGAAAGTTCCGGCCACGGCAGCCGAGCGCACGGTACCCACAAGCCCAAAATAGCCTGGACCGGCGGCCCCGCAATGGCTCCCGGCCTACGCCTCGGGCTGGGCGATGGGCTTTCCCTGGAACAAGGTCCCCCGCAGCACACCCCGCAGGGTGTTGCCGAGGATGTAGAGCCAGAGCCCCACCAGCAGGACCGTCAGGGCCAGGGCATAGCCCCGCGTGAGCAGGGACGGAAAGCGCAGCGCGATCTTCTGGCTGCCGATGGTGTAGGCGGCGAGCGGGAAGACGAAGGCCCACCAGCCGAGGCTGAAGGGGATGCCGCCCCGCCGCCACTGATAGGCGCAGATCACCAGGATCAGGGCCAGGATCCACATGCCGAAGCCCCAGAGGGTGGCGGCGGCAAGGGAGAAGATGCCCGTCTCGGTTACGAGGCCCAGGCTCCTGGCGCTGGCGCCCAGGTCCAGGACGGCGCTCACGGCCAGCCCCGCCGCGCTGAGGATGATCCCGAAGGTCGGGGTAGTCTCCGCCGGTGGCAGCGGGTGCAGCGCCAGCCGGACGAAGATGATGGCGCTGATGAACAGGAACAGAAAGAAGCCGATGCCGAGCATGGCGGCGTTGCAGACGAGGATGGTCGAACACCACTGGGGGCACAGCTGCGCGGCCCAGCCGCACACGGGGTTGCCCAGCAGGAGGAGGGCCATGTTCGCGATGGGGGCCATGATCCAGGAGAAGTTCATGGTCTCCGGAGCCGGGGACGCCTCGGCCCGGATGAAGCGGAAGGTCGTGAACAAAGTGAAGAAGGCCACCCCGGCGATGGCGATGCCCCAGCACGCCAGCAGCAGACCGAAGACCAGCTCCCGGCCCAGGTAGGGGCTCCAGATGAGGTGCAGGTTCGTGCCCAGGATCACCGTGGCCACCGGCATGGTGACGAAGAAGTTGGTCGCCACCGGGTGGTGGAGATCCCGCTGCACGTAGTCGAAGTGGCGCACCCACCGCAGCAGCCAGGGAATCAGCACCAGGAAGTAGCCCACATCGGCCAGGGCCGCCACGGCCAGGCTCGGCCGCCAGGTCCAGAGGAACTGGCCCTCCCACAGAAACAGGATGTTCGCCAGCCCCCCGGTCCCCATGATCACGGCGAACCAGCTCGGGGCGAAGTGCTTGATTGCGTGTTGCTCCTGCATGGTCTTCCCTTCGTCCTACCCGTCTTCCCTGACACACCAAGCAGCCATGAAACGGGGGTTCCCGCCTCATGGCTGCTCGGGGTGGAGCGCCTACTTCAGCGCCTTCGCCGCCAGCTCCAGCACGTCCGTGGTGGCGACGCCCTCGTGGCCGGTCTCGCCTGCGGCGTTGTTCAGCATGACGTTGCAGAAGGGGCAGGCCACGGCGACCGTGCTGGTCTTGGTCTCCAGGGCCTGCTCGAAGCGCTCGTGGTTGACGCGCTTGCCGAGGTGCTCCTCCAGCCAGAAGCGACCGCCGCCCGCGCCGCAGCACATGGTGGCCTCGCCGTGCTTCTCCATCTCCGTGAGCGTCACGCCGGGGATGGCGTCCAGGATGGCCCGGGGTGCGGCCACCTGGCCGTTGTAGCGGCTGAGGTAGCAGGGGTCGTGGTAGGTGAGGTCCACGGCCACAGTCTGGTCGAGCTTGATCCGGCCCTCGGCCAGGAGCTGCGCCACCAGCTCGGTGCCGTGCACCACCTCGAAGCTGCCGCCGAAGTCCGGGTATTCGTTCTTCAGCGTGTTCAGGCAGTGCGGGCAGTTGGTGATGATCTTCTTGACGTTGTAGCCCTTGAGCAGCTCGACGTTGGTCTCCGTGGCCGTCTGGAAGAGGTACTCGTTGCCCAGGCGCCGGGCGGACTCACAGGTGCAGCTCTCCTCGGTGCCCAGGATGGCAAAGGAGATGTTGGCGGCCTTGAGCAGCTTCACCAGGGACTGGGAGACCTTCTGGCCTGCGGCGTCGTAGCTGCCGGCACAGCCCACCCAGAACAGGTACTCCGCATCGGGCTTCTCGGCCAGGGTGGGCACGTCCAGGCCCTCGGCCCACTTGCCGCGGTCGGCCTGGGCGAGGTTCCAGGGGTTGCCCT
>JAAXXS010000091.1 GCA_013334395.1 Holophagaceae bacterium
TGCCACGGCCACCGCTGTTCCATCCCTCATTGGAGCTGAGTGCAAAGCTGAAGCACTTCGAGATCAAGGTGCTGGACGTCGTTGATGTCGTAATCAGCAAGCTGAAGCGCTTCAGTGCGAATGATCAATATTAGGCGGCGCAAACCTCTTCCTTCAGGTGGAGGATAGCCGCTGCCTTTTGCGCAATGAATACGACAAAATTTGTCCAATGCCATGAAGGATAATTAAGCCATGCAGTTGCTGAAGGGGCACCGATTCCGGCTGGATCTCGCAGAGAGCCAGACGGAGTTCTGCTCCCGGACTGCCGGGATCTGCCGGTTCGTATGGAACCTGGCTCTGGAGCAGCGCAGCATGGCCTGGAAACATGGCCGTCACCACGCGGGCTACAACGCCCAGGCGGGCGAGCTCGCCGAGTTGAAGGGCCTGGCCCCGTGGATAGCCGAGGCTCCGCACCACTGCCTGCAGCAGACGCTGCGGGACCTGGACACGGCCTTTCAGAACTTCTTTGCGGGCAGGGCGGCCTACCCAACCTTCCGTAAGAGGTTCCAGAAGGACTCGTTCCGGTTCCCGGACCCCAAGCAGTTCAAGGTGGACGAGGTCCGGCAGCAGATCAAGTTGCCCAAGTTGGGCTGGGTGCCCTACCGAAACGGTAAGGGCCGCCATGCGCTGAAGCTCCACGGCACCATCAAGTCCGTGACGGTGGCCCGTGAGGGTCAGCACTGGTTCGCCTCCATCCTCTGCGAAGCAGAGGTGGCCGAGCCGGTCCCGGTGCTGGGTCCTGCGGTGGGGATCGACCTGGGGGTGGCCCAGGCCATCACCCTGTCGTCGGGCCAGGAACCCATCCAGATCCCGGGTATGACGAAGGCTGAAAGCCGTCGTCTCGCCCGGATTCAGCGGGCCTTTGCCCGCAAACAAAGGGGCTCAATCAACCGAGCCAAGGCCCGGACTCGGCTGGCCGAGTTCCAGGCCCGCATTGCGCGGCGGAGACGCGATGCGGTGCACAAGGCGACCACGATGCTGGCCAAGAGCCACAGCCTCGTCGTGATCGAGGATCTCCGGATCAAAGGGATGACGAAGGCGCCGGCCGCCAGGCCGGACCCGGAGCAGGAGGGACACTTCCTCCCGAACGGGGCCGCAGCCAAGGCTGGCCTGAACAAGGCCATCCTGGACAAGGGCTGGGGCGAGATCCGGCGTCAACTCGAATACAAGTGCCGCTGGTATGGCTCCAGGCTGGTGGCTGTGCCACCGGCCTACACGAGCCAGGAGTGCTCGGCGTGCCACCACACCGAGGCGGGGAACCGCACGACCCAGGCCGAATTCCTGTGTCTCCGGTGTGGCCACGCCGAGAACGCCGATACCAATGCGGCTAAGAACATTCTCTCAAAAGGAACCGCCGACGGACCGTCGGTGTCAGCCTGTGGAGCCAGGGCGTCAGTCGGGCGACGAAGCAGGAAGGTGGCAGCGTGAGCGCCACTGTGAATCCCCCTCCTTCAGGTGGGGGAGAAGTCAATGAGCGGAATGTGTTAGAGATGGCCCACGTTTCACAGTTCGACGCTCCTCTCGGTCAGATGGCGAGGTTCTCCCCGTCCCATGCCATGACCACCTGGTGGTGATGTTTGAGGTCTCGCACGGTCTCAGGGCGGAAACCGACCACGCAGGTTCCCCCCGCGGAGCGCAGGCTCGGATAGGCTAGGCCTCGGTCAGTAAGACGATGACTCCGAGCAAAAGCCTGGGACGCGCCGTAGCTGTTCGGATCGAGTTCCGCCTGGAACTTGGCACCACGGAGGTCCAGGAACTCGCCCTCCAAAGTGCCTGACAGCATCCGAAAATCCAGGCGTGTAGAGGGTGCCCGATCCCCCTTGAGGTAGCGAGCCTGCCAGAAGCGCACTTCTTCGAGCGCCGTTTCTGGCTCCAGGCCAACGTAGATGGTGCCCCAAGTGCCATCGTTGAAACGGCTGGGGGTGCCGCCGAGACTATAGGCAAAGGCCGCAGCCACATAAAGATTGGCGTGACCAAAGGCCTGGATGCGCCGGTTGGTCTGGGCGTCCAACGCATTCAATAGGTCGTAATCAGCCGGGCTGGCGACCCGCGCCAAGAGGTCAGCGGAAGGCACCCTGGTTGGAATGAGCCGCCAAGCCTTGGCTCCCGACAGGTCGACCGATAGCAAACTCATCCCCAGCCACCCCGACGGGCATCGAGATGGCGACGTACCTGAGCCAGTCCTTCCATCGAGAACTGCATCAGGGTAAGGGGTGCTTCCCCAAGGAAGGGGAAGTTGTCATTTGGCAGATGAACCCAGCGATCCGCGACCTCGTCTTGGGGCATGAGGATCGCGAGGGCCTTCCAGATGCCCACCAGGTTCCCGAGCCGTTCAAGGGTGTCCGGGCCAAGTTTGACTGGGCCCTTGACGGCCTTGCTCTTCCAGGCAAACAGGGTGCTGCGTCCAGTCAGGCCGAGCAGCCGAATTTGCTGCTCTTCCGTGAGTCTCCATTGTTTGGCGATGTTGAAGAAGGCACGAAGCCCCGCACCACCCATCTCGCTGGGAGATGGGGGCGTGGTTGCTGTGGTCAGGTTGTTAAGGTGCGGCATGATAGCCTCCCCGAGCTGAGTATAGTCCTTTTTTGGACATTATACTAAAATTTGTCCATTTATGAACTAATGGCCACGTCGAGATACCTTACAGGGGGGCCCAGAAGCCATGTCCCCGGTGGACCCCCAAATAGCTGCCCAACAAGTTCGTAAGTTCGGCAAGGCCAAGGAAGGTCGCAGAGTGAAGTTACCCTTTCCGATCCGACCTATTGTGCTGTGATGGATGGATCCACACTGCAGCCCGGGTGACTCCCATGGCTGGAATCTACTGGAGCGATGCATGCGACGAAATCCTTGGGCGACCCTCTTGACGACTGCCAGCCTCTGTCTGAGCGGCACGGGCTTCCTTTCTGCACAGGCCCCGCCGCCCTACACGCGAACTCTGGAGACCTACACGGTGCCTGATGTGGTGCTGGTCAATCAGGACGGCGCCAAGGTGAAGCTCAAGGCTCTGCTGGACTCCGGCGAGCCCGTCATCCTGGATTTCATCTTCGGCACCTGCACCACCATCTGCCCAGTGCTGTCCGCGGGCTACGCCAACCTCCAGACGAAGCTGGGGGCCGGGGCCTCGAAGGTCCACCTCATCTCGGTCTCCATCGATCCGGAGAACGACACCCCGAAGGTGATGCGCGACTACCTCAAGCGCTACCGGGCCAAGCCGGGTTGGAGCTTCTTCACGGGGCGCCGGGAGGACATTGACAAGGTGATGTATGCCTTCAACGCTTACATCCCCAACAAGATGTCGCACTACCCCCTGACGCTCATCCGGGAGCCCAAGTCCGGGAAGTGGATCCGCATCTTCGGCATGATGAGCTCCTCCGAGTTCGTCGCCGAGTGCCGGAAGGCGGGGGTCCTATGAGTAACAGGCGATCGATTCCTCTGCTCTCGCGCTTCCTGGCCGGCGCCTTCGGGTTCCTGCTCCTGGCCTCGCCCGCCGCAGCCGCACCCCCGGGCAAGCCGAAGCCGGCCGGAACCGTCGCGGGGCTGCCCCCGGAGAAGGCCCTCGCCCTCGGCGAGCGCATGTACCGCCTGGGCGTGCTGCCCTCGGGCGAGTCGGTATCTTCGGTTGTGAATGGCGATGTGCCCGTGGAGGGCACCGCCTTCTCCTGCAGCAGCTGCCACCTGCGCGCCGGGCTCGGCTCCTGGGAAGGGGGCATCGTCACCCTGCCCACCAACGGGGCCCGCCTATCCATTCCCCGCTACTGGAAGTTCCCGAACCTGAGCCTCGAGGAGCGCCGCGAGCTCAAGCTCCAGAACCCCGCAGCCCGGCCCGCCTACACCGACGAGACCCTGGCGCACCTACTGCGCACCGGCCGGGATCCCAGCGGCTACGACATGCACTCCGTCATGCCCCGCTACCAGCTCAGCGACCCGGACATGGCCATCCTCATCCACTACCTGCGCAACCTCTCGGCGCGCTACTCTCCGGGCGTCGTGGGCGACACCCTCCGCTTTGCTACGGTCATCGCGCCGGGGGTGAGCGAGGCAGACCAGCAGGCCATGCTGGTGCCCCTGAATAATTACGTCGCCCGCCACAACCAGTTCTCGGCAGGGTTCGGCAACCGGATGTATCTGGGCGTCGGCGGCAATGAGATGAGCGGCGCCTACCGGAAACTCTCTCTGGCCGTATGGCGCCTGACGGGTCCTCCGGAAACCTGGGGACGGCAGCTGGACGCCTTCCTGGCCAAGGAGCCGCCCTTCGCCATGCTGGGCGGCATCGCCCCGGGTGACTGGAAGGTCATTCACGACTTCTGCGAGCGGGCTCAGCTGCCCTGCCTCTTCCCCATGACCGATCTGCCCGTGGTCTCCGACACCGACTGGTATACCCAATACTTCTCCAAGGGCTACTACCAGGAGGGCCAGGCCGCCGCCCGCTACCTGCACGGACTGGATGACCCGGCCGCAGCCCGGAAGATCATTCAGCTTGTTCAGGCCAGCCCGGAGGGCAGGGCCCTGGCTCAGGGCTTCCGCGAGACCTGGGCCGAGCTGGGCCAGGCCGCCGTTCCCGAAGTGCTGCTGCCCGAGGGCAAGCCCCTCGCTCCAGCCGCCCTGGACGAGCTGCTGCTCCGGGAGAAGCCCAGCACGGTGCTCATCTGGACGGGGGCCAGCGCCTTCCCGGCTCTCGCCTCGCTGACCCAAGCGACGGCGGAGGCCTTCATGTCGGCCCGTATGCTCGGCAGCCGCCTGACCAGCCTGCCCGAACCGGTCCGGGCCAAGGTCTGGATCACGTATCCCTACCGGGAGCCCAAGCTGGAGAGCAAGCATTCGCTGTACGCGGACACCCTCATGGGCGGCTTGAAACAGCGCAATCCGGAGACCCGGATCTCCACCCGGGCCTACGCCCTGGTTCAGATCCTCCGGCAGGCCCTCATGGACATGGACCGGCATTTCTACCGGGACAACCTCCTGGATCGCATCGGCATGCAGCGGGACCAGATCCTTCCGGACTACCTCCGCCTGAGCTTCGGCCCCGGCCAGCGATACGCCTCCAAGGGCTGCTTCATCATGCAGGTGGGCCCCGGTGCGTCGCCGGCGCTCATCCGGAAGAGCGAGTGGGTGATCCATTAGTCTTGGCTAGGCTATCTTTGGTCTTGGCTCAGGTATGTTGGACGGGATGAGGTGCTCATGCGCGCGATGAACGGGGGCTGGTCACGGCTTCTTCTTGGGGTGGCGGTTCTGGGCTTGGCGCTGCTGGGCCTGGGTTGCAAGGATCTGGCTGAGGCCCCCACCTCGCTGGCCTACGCCCGCAGCACCGCCAGCTACGTGGTTGGCCTCACCATCACGCCGAACAGCCCCACCGCCTCCGGCGGGGCCATTGATTCCTACTCGGTGAGCCCCTCGCTGCCCACCGGCCTCAGCCTGGACACCAAGACCGGCACCATCTCCGGCACCCCGTCAGCCATCACCGCCACTACCAGCTACACCGTGACGGCCACCAATGCCACGGGCAGCACCACGGCCAGCCTGTCCATCACGGTCACGGACGTACCTCCGTCGGGCCTGACCTACAGCACCAATCCGGCTACCTATACCAATGGCACCGCGATCACCGCCAACAGCCCGAGCAGTGCAGGCGGGGCCGTGGTGTCCTACAGCGTGAGCCCGATCCTGCCGTTGGGTCTAAGCCTGGACACGACGACCGGCGTGATCTCCGGGACGCCCACCGCCGTCACGGCCGCCGCCAGCTACACCGTGACGGCCACCAACAGCGGCGGCAGCACCACCGCCAGCCTCAGCATCACCGTGAGTGGCCCCTCCCTCGCCATCACCACCCAGCCGGCCAGCAAGTCCATCCTGGTGGGTCAGACGGCCTTGTTCAGCGTCACCGCCGCAGGCACCGGGACCCTCAGCTACCAGTGGCTGAAGGGCGGCGTGGCCATCTCTGGCGCGACCGCCGCCACCTACACAACCCCCATCGCCATCCTGGCCGACAACGGCAGTACCTTCAGCGTGCAGGTCTCTGATGCCTTCGGTGGCACCATCACCAGCACCTCTGCCACGCTCACTGTGGCCGATATCTCGACCGGCCCCGGCACCTCCATCACCACCGGCAGCATGGCCGCCGCCCGGGCCTTCCACACCGCGAGTCTGCTCAGCACCGGCAAGGTGCTCATCGTCGGGGGTCGGAACGCCTCCAGCACGCTCTTGACCACCGAGCTCTACGACCCCATCGCGGAGACGTTCAGCGCCTCAGGGCCACTCGGCGTGCCCCGCTACAGCCACACAGCGACTACCCTGGCCGACGGCCGGGTCCTCATCATCGGGGGCGTCAGCTTCTCCACGACCCTGACCAGTGCCGAGATCTATAACCCCACCACGGGTGTCTTCACCGCCACGGGAAGTCTGTTGGCGGGGCGCTCGGACCACACTGCCACCTTGCTCGGCAACGGCAAGGTGCTGGTGGTCGGCGGCCGGGATGCCACCGCCTACCCCGCCACGGCCGAGCTCTGGGATCCAGCCACCGGCCTCTTCACCGTCACCGCCAGTGCCCCCGTCAGTTCCCGGGCCACCCATACCGCGAGCCTCCTCGCCAGCGGCAAGGTCCTCCTCGCCGGTGGCTACCGCGCCAGTGCCCTAGCCTCAGCGGAGCTCTACGACCCGACCACCGGCACCTTCACAGCCACCGGCAGCCTTGCCAGCGCCCGGGCCTATCAGACCGCCACCACCCTCGCCAACGGCAAGGTGCTGGTCGTAGGCGGGGCCACTACCGCCACTGCAGAGATCTACGATCCGACCGCCGGCACCTTCACGACCACCGGCAGCCTGCTACTTGCCCGGTCCAGCTGGCATGTCGCGGTCCTCCTGCCCACCGGCAAAGTCCTCATCGCCGGCGGGCTCGGGACGGGCTCGCCCGCGGCGCTGCTGTCCGAGGCCGAGCTGTTCGATCCAGCCACGGGGCTCTTCACCGCCACCGGCAGCTTGACCATCGGCCGGGAAATCCCATCTGCCACAGTCCTGGGGAACGGCAAGACCCTCATCGCCGGTGGTGCGGGCGCCGGTTACCTGGGCAGCGCCGAGCTCTACTACTGACTCCCCGACCTTAGCTTCCCAAACACCCCGAGGCCCGGAATCCCGATTCCGGGCCTCGGGTGCGTTGGAATACACATAAATACGTAGTTCCTACCCTACCAATGGGTAGAACTACCCATACCCCTGACCCTAGAATCAAACGAGGATGAACTCTACTAAGTTCTTCTACGTATCTGGCCCGCGGTCCCTCCGACCTGCTGGGCTTTTGGTTCTCGATTGAAGTGATGGCTCATTCCACCGATAGATCTTCAGAGATACCCAGGCTGGTCGATATTTCAGAAAGAGGTGCAGCATGCGAAGTAAATTAAACAGATTGTTGGGTTTGGCGGCTTCCCTGCTCGCTGGGGTGGGCCTCTTCGCCCAGTCTGGTGATGTGCCGAACCGCACTGCCGCGCCAACCGCGGGCGGGGACAAGGCCGTCATCGTCGAGCGGGCCACCCGCCGGGCGGTGCTGAACAACGCCCGAGCGGCTGCGGCGGCGCGGACCAAGGCCGCCCTGCAGGCCAAAGGTGGCAAGATCGACCCCGCCACCCTGGGCGTGAACCCGGCTGTCCGTAACAGGGCCATCGCCGGCAGGGTTCTCGTTCCCGAAGGGTCCTTGGCGGTGCCCGGTCCCGGCTTCCAGCTGGCGCAGCCCGACTACATGTTCGGCACGGCCAGCAACTGGCACAACACCAAGCCCATCCGCAAGTTCGTGGACACGCTGCCCGGTCTGGGCGCGGCCAACAAGAACAACCTGGGGAACTTCATCCCCGTGGCGCAAGCGGATACCGCCACCTTCCCTGGCTCGGATTACTACGAGCTGGGCGTGGTGCAGTACACGCAGCAGCTCCACTCGGAGCTGGCCCCCACCAAGCTCCGGGGCTATAAGGACCTGGGCGCTAATGCTGAGAACACCGCCAACGGTGCCAACAGCTCGAACTACCTTGGACCCGTCATCATCGCTAGGCGCGACCGTCCCGTGCGCGTGAAGGTGACCAACCAGCTGCCCATCGGCGCAGCGGGCGACCTGTTCATCCCAGTGGATACCACCATGATGGGCGCCGGCTTCGGCCCCCTGGGCACGGCCGCCATCGGATCCCAGGTCTACACCCAGAACCGGGCTGAGCTCCACCTCCACGGTGGCCTCAACCCCTGGATCAGTGACGGCACCCCCCACCAGTGGTTCACCCCCGCTGGGGAGACCACCAGCTACCCGAAGGGCGTCGCCTTCCAGAACGTGCCCGACATGGGCGCGGGCACCCCTGGCGACGGCATTGGCACCTACTACTACACCAACCAGCAGAGCGGCCGCTTCCTCTTCTACCACGACCACACGTTCGGGCTCACCCGCCTTAACGTCTACGCGGGCGAAGCCGCGGGCTACCTCATCGTGGACCCCGTCGACGACAAGCTCATCAACGCCGGCATCGTGCCCAACAACGGCGGTGGCATCTATAACTACGGCATCCCCCTCGTCATCCAGGACAAGACCTTCGTCGATACCGCCACCCTGGGCACTGTGGGTGTGGCCGGCGGGACCGATCCCACGTGGGACATCAGCAAGTATGGTGGCGACGGCAGCCTCTGGTTCCCCCACGTCTACATGGTCAACCAGAACCCCGCAGACATGGCCGGCGCCAATGCCATGGGCCGGTGGGACTACGGCCCGTGGTTCTGGCCCCCGGTGACCGCCGCTGCGGGCTTGAAGCATGGCGCCGAGCCTATCCCCAACGACCCCAACGGCACCGAGATCCCCGGCACGCCCAATCCTTCGCTGACGCCGGAAGCCTTCATGGACACCCCCGTGGTGAACGGCGCGCCCTATCCCAAGATCACGGTCGAGCCGAAGGCCTACCGGTTCCGCATCCTGAACGCCTCCAACGACCGTTTCTGGAACCTGTCCTTCTTCGAGGCGGACGCCTCGGGCACGGAAGTGAGCATGGTGCCCTCCGCGCCGAATCCGGCCTGGGCCACCAGCTACCCCACCTGGCCCACGGACGGCCGCGACGGTGGCGTGCCTGATCCCACCACCGCGGGTCCTTCCTGGATCCAGATCGGTAACGAGAGTGGCCTGCTGCCCAGCCCCGTGGTGATTGCGCCGCAGCCCGTCAGCTACAACTACAACCGCCGCGACATCGTCGTGCTCAACATCCAGAACAAGGCTCTGCTGCTGGGTGCCGCCGAGCGCGCCGACGTGATCGTGGACTTCTCGGCCTATGCCGGCAAGAAGCTCATCCTCTACAACGATGCCGGCGCCCCCGTGCCGGCCTTCGATGCGCGCCTGGACTACTACACCGGCGACCCCGACCAGCGGG
>JAAXXS010000092.1 GCA_013334395.1 Holophagaceae bacterium
TGACCTGCATGGTGCCGAGCTCCGCGGCCATGGCGCTGCCCACGCGGCCCGAGAGCATGAGCCCGGTGATGACCGGCGCCAGCTCCCGCATCACGGCCAGACCCTCGACCTGGGAGGCCAGGCCTTCCGCCTGGAACTGCTTGAAGCCGAAGGCCAGCTGCACTGCGAACACCATGCTCACGGCGAGGCTGGTGAGGATTACCACGGGCAGCGAGTTGACGCCCACCGCCTGGAACTGGCGGAACAGGTTCTTCCCATCGAAGGGGCGCTTGAAGATGGCCACGAAGGTCCGCCCGGCGAGCACCGCGAAATCACCAGCCGTGTCCAGGCCCTTCAACACACCTGCGCCAGCCTTGTCGAAGAAAGTAAGGACCATGGGGCTCCGAAGGTAAAGGACTAGCTTACTCCAGACCCCTTCTTCTGGCGGAGTCTCAGCTTGGTGGCGCCCCCCTCGCGGATGGTCTGGGGGGTGCGGCTGAGGCTGAGGGCTTCGGCGGGGACATCCTTGGTGATGGTGCTGCCGGCGCCGATGAGCACGCCGTCCCCGATGACCACCGGGGCTACCAACTGGGTGTCGGAGCCCACGAATACGTTCCGCCCGATGGTGGTGCGGTGCTTGTTCACGCCGTCGTAGTTGCAGGTGATGACCCCGGCGCCGATGTTGGTGCCTTCGCCGATCTCCGTGTCACCCAGGTAGGCCAGGTGGTTGGCCTTGGCGCCGCGGTGGAGGCGGGCCTTCTTGGTCTCCACGAAGTTGCCCACGTGGACGCCCTCGGCCAGGTCGGTGCCCTCGCGGAGGCGGGAGAAGGGGCCGATCTTGGCCTCAGCGCCCACCACGGCGTGCTCGATCACACAGTAGGGCCGCACCAGCACGCCGGCGGCCAGGGTGGCGTCGGAGATCACAGTGCCCTGGCCGATGCGGCAGCCCTCGCCGATGGTGACGCAACCTTCCAGCCGGACGCCGGGTTCCAACAGCACGTCCTGGCTGAGCACGACCCGCGGACCGACCAGCGTGCTGTCGGGATGGAGGTAGGTGACACCCTCGGCCATCCAGTGCCGCTGGATCCGCCGCTGAGCGGCGGCCTGCAGCTCGGCCTGGTCCAGGCGGGAGTTCATGCCCGCCAGCTCCTCCGGGGCGCAGACCTCCACCGCCACGGGCAGCTGCTGGGCCACGGCGGCGACGGCGTCGGTGAGGTAGTACTCCTTCTGGGCGTTGTCGTTCCGGAGCCCCTGGAGGGCCGTGCGGAGGGCAGGCCAGGGCAGGGCGTAGGCGCCGCCGTTCACGCGGCGCACCGCCAGCTCCTCAGGGGTGGCGTCCTTGGCCTCCACGAGGCCTGCGAGCCGACCGTCCGGCTGCTGGAGCACGCGGCCGTAGGAGCCGGGAATCGGCAGGTCCATGGCCAGCATCAGGGCCTCGGCGGCACAGAGCCGGGCCACGGTGGCCGGGGTGGTGAGGGGCACGTCGCCGCAGAGGATCGCCACCCGGGTGGCCCCCAGGCGGTCGAGCTCGGGAATGCAGACCTGCAGCGCGTGGCCGGTGCCCAGGGGCTCACCTTGGTCCACGGCGCTGACGGGGCAGGGCAGCAGGCCAGCCTGCTGCCAGCTCTCGACGGCGGCGAGCACGGCATCCTTGCCGTGGTGAACCACCAGCACGGCGGCCTCAAGGCCCGGGGGCAGGGCCCGCAGGACCCACAGCAGGGACGGATCGCCCAGGATCGGGTGGAGCACCTTCGGCAGCCGCGACTTCATGCGCGTCCCGAGTCCCGCCGCCAGAATCACTGCCACTGTGGACATGCTGCCTCCCCCACCAGCCTACATCAGGCTGGGGTCGCCTTTCGGATCCACCGGGGCGCGCCCCTGGTGGCGGACACGCCCGGCCAGGCGGACGGCCAGGGCCGTGGCTTCCTGGAAGTTCCGGCCATCCGCGATCCACTGGCCCGCCTTGTCGAAGGCCGTGCCGTGGTCGGGGCTGGTGCGGATGAAGGGCAGGCCCAGGGTCAGGTTCACGGCCCGCTCCGGCTCCAGGAGCTTCACGGGGATGAGGCCCTGGTCGTGGTAGAGGGCCACCACCAGGTCGAACTCGCCCCTGGCCGCGCGCTGGAAGACGCTGTCCGAAGGCAGCGGCCCGAAGAACAGCGGTGCGGGATGGAGCGGGGCCGGAGGCAGGCCCGTGGCGAGCACTTCCAGGCCGCGCTGCCCCGGAGGGAGGTGGCGGGGGGCTTGTTCGTGGGGGAACACCGCCCAGCCCGACGGGGGGGCTCCGAAGCGGAAGGGGGAGCTGGCTTCGGGGAAGGGGCTGTCCGGAGTGGAGGGGAAGGACATGAAGGTGGCCTCGGCCAGGATGATGGCTTCATCCAGCAGCTGTTCCTCGTCGCCGAAGGCGCCCTGCTCGCCCGCATGGGGGTTCAGGGCGCAGAGCGCCACCCGCAGGTCCAGCTTCCCCGTCAGGTGGATGAACTGGTCGGCGGAGAAGGCCAGGGTCTCGGCCACGGCATCGCGGTCGAGGGTCTCCACCACGGAGCGCAGGCTCTGGTGGACGGTGTGCAGCACCACGTTGAGGCTGGGGCTGACGAAGGCCATGCGGGTGATCGGGGCGCCCGAGAGCTCCTGCAGATACTCTGTGTGGCCGGGCAGGTTGTAGCCCGCCAGGTGGGCGGCGGCCTTGGCCATGGGCAGCGTGACCAGGGCATCGCTGAACCCGCTCAGGGTCATCAGGGCCGCCACGCGGATGGCCTCCACCGTGGCCCGGCCCGAGGCGGCGGAGCCCACTCCCAGCTGCAGTTGGTCAGCGGTGATCTCGGGGGTGGGATCCAGCCAGAGCGCCTCGGCCAGGACCTGGCCCGGGCGCGCGCCCCGGGAGAGCACCTGCAGACCATGGACCTCGCCCTGGAAGCCAGCGGGAGCGGGTCTCAGGGGGGCGGTCCAGCGCCAGTCCACCTGCCGCTCGGGCAAGGCTGCCAGCAGCTCGGCCCCCGCCCGGGAGCCCACGACGGTCACGTCCGTCCAGGCCTGGATGACGGGCAGCCCCCCCAGGAGCAGCTCCGGGCCGATGCCGCAGGGATCTCCCAGGCTGATGGCGATGCAAGGACGACGACTCATGGAGACCCCAGCGAGGTGTGCTAGGGCTCAATCGTAGACCGGAATCTCCACGTCGCTGGGTGTCGGCTCTTCTTTCTTCGTGGAGCGGCTCCGCCGGATGCGCGGCTCCTCCTCCTGCTTGTAGATGTATTTGATGTTGTGCTTGGGGACCAGGACGTTGGGCTCCTTGATCCGGTTGATCTTGAGGCAGTGCTTGTCATACCACTCGATGACGCCGCGGACCTTCTCGTCATCCTGGAGGACGATCACCATGGGGGTCTTGGACTGCATCTGCTTCAGATAGTAGAAGCTCTCGGCGTTGGTCTGCTCGGGCGGGGCGATCTTGCGCCGGGGGCTGCCCACGCCCTGGGGGGCCGTGGGCGCCGAGGGATTCACGGCGGGATTCGGTTCCCCCGCGGCTGTGAGAGGCGAAGGCACGGCGGTCAGGGCCTCGGTGCCGCCGCTCTTGGCGGGCAGACCCAGCTTGTCCTTCAGTTCACTGAGATTCGGGCGAATGAGCTTTCGGTTCATGTTTGATCCTGGCCCAGCGGGCGGTTCAGGGATGTCAAAGGCATCAGCCTGGGGCTGCCCCCGCTCAGGTCTTTACTGTCGTACCCGAGGGATCGACCGCGCGAACTGGAAGGGGATAGACCACATTGGCAGGAGCCAAGCGGACCCTGCAAGGTGTGCTATGAAATTTTGGTAGTGGATGGCTGCCGGAAGTCTACGTCTAGACGGACCCGGTTGCCAATGACTGATCTTGGGAAATTACAGGAATCAGGATCTTGATGCGGGTGCCCCGCCCGGGTTCGCTGTCCACTTCGATGCGCCAGCCCATGGCCTGGACGAACCGGTAGACCAGGCTCATCCCCAGGCCCGTGCCCTCCCGGAAGCTGCCGGCGAAGGGGACAAAGAGCTGCTTCAGCTGCTCGGGCGTCATGCCGCAGCCGTTGTCCGCCACCGTGAGGCGGATGCCCTCCTCATGGAGGGTGCAGGCCAGGCGCACCATGGGGCTGGGGATGCCCTCCACGGCCTTGCGGGCGTTGACCAGGAGGTTCATGAGCAGCCGGTGGAGGCCCGTGGCGTCCGAGCGGCAGCTCACCGCCGCGACCTCGTCCATCAGCAGGGGCAGCCCCTTGGTGCGCGGGTCCATCTCCCAGCTGGCCCGGGCCTCTTCGAGGACCTTGGGGAGGAACAGCAGGGACCCGCCGGGCACCTCCGGGCGGGCGAAATCGAGGAAATCCGAGAGGATGGCCCCCACCCGCTGGGTCTCCCGGTCCAGGATGCCCAGGACGCGCTTCTCGACCTCCTGGGGTGAGTCCTCGCGCTGCAGCAGCTGCACGCAGCCACTGATGGAGGCCATGGGGTTGCGCAGCTCGTGGGCCAGGCCCGCCGCCAGCTGGCCGATGGCCGCGAGCCGCTCGCTGATCCGGGTGCGCTCCTCCAGGGCCTTCAGCTCGGTCAGATCCTGGAACAGCAGGAGCTGGCCCGTCTCCTTGGTGTTCGAGCCGCGCAGCCCGGCCAGGTGTCCACCCAGAATCTGTCGCCCCCCTTCAGGCCGGTGGAGCACCAGCTCGAAGCGATCTTCCCGCCCCGGAGTCAGGGGCAGCGGGTTGCCCAGGGGCAGCAGCTCCTGGATGAGGACCTGAGGGGCGATCGGCCGGCCCAGGATGGCTTCGGCCGCAGGGTTGGCCGAGGTGACCCGGCCTTCCAGGTCGAGGGTGATGAGCCCCGAGCTCAGGGACTCCACCACCCGCTCGTGCAGGGCGGAGAGCTCGTCCACCACGGCTTCGCTGACGCTGAGGTCCGTCCGGAGCCGGTCGAGGTTCCTCCGGAGGAGCAGCGCCACCAGCGTGGTGGCGAAGACCTGCAGGGAGGCGATGCCCAGGATGAAGGATGCCCGTCCGGAGTCCTGGGCCAGGAACTCGCCGGAGAGCCCGAAGGTGGGCAGGATGCCGCTGGCGAAGCCGAGGACCACCAGCACGTGGGTGATGGCGGAGAGGATGCCCACGCCCACGATCTCGAGGGTGCCCAGATAGAACGCCGAGGCCAGCACGGGGAAGATGTAGAGGGTGGAGAAGCGCTCCTGGGTCACGCCCTGGAACGCGATCACCAGGGTGACCAGGGCCAGGTCCAGCAGGAGGTTCCAGCGGATCCAGCCAAGCCCGGGCGTGGGAAAGAGCTGACCCCTGGCGAGCAGGCCCCGGCCCGACTCCCAGGCCGCCTCCGCGAAGAAGAGCAGCAGCACCCCGAGGTAGACCGCCTCCCCGGGGCCATCGGCCCGCACATCCGAGGGCAGCGCCACATGGAGCGCCAGCAGGCCGAAGCTGGCGAAGAACCGGAAGGAGAGGGGCAGGAAGGAGGCACCGGCCTCGGCTGAGCCCATGCTGTCCCATGTGCGCTGGAGCATGCCAACCATGGTGCCCGAATCTGCCATCCTAGGGCCATGGCCGACTCAGCCTTTCCTGCAACACCCTCCCTCCGTGCCGCCGGCATGCGGCAGACGCCCCAGCGGGAGGGCATCCTCCGGGTGCTGAAGGACTCGGACCGGCCGCTCACCGTGGAGGAGATCTGGGAGCGCATGCCGGAGCGGCGCTCGGGGCTGCCCACGGTCTACCGGAACCTGGAGCGGTTCGTGCACGAGGGATGGGCCGAGAGCATCCTGGGCTCCGACCAGGTCATGCGCTTCGTCCGCTGCGACTCCCGGCACCATCATCACCACCTCCAGTGCGAGCGCTGCGGCCGCACCGCCGAAGTGGACGCCTGCGGGCTGGAGGCCTCCCTGAGCCACCTGGAGGAGCTTTCGGGCTTCACCATCACGCGCCATCAGCTGCTGCTGTTCGGGCTTTGCCGCGCCTGCCGGGCCGGAGCCTGAGGCCGGTCTCCTCCGAAATTCACCGTTGACCGAAGAGGGCGCCATTGCTAGTCTTGATCTCTCATGCGGGTGTAACTCAGTGGTAGAGTGCAACCTTGCCAAGGTTGAAGTCGAGGGTTCAAATCCCTTCACCCGCTCCACCGCCCGGGCCGCGCAAGCGGCCCGGGTTGTTTGAAAGCCATACAGCAGCAACGCAAGGCACCGTCGCCAAGTGGTAAGGCCCGGGACTGCAAATCCCGTATCCATCGGTTCGAATCCGATCGGTGCCTCCAGACCAGCCCCCGCAAGGGGGCTTTTCTATGCCTTCCGGCGGGTGCCAGCCAGGCCGAGGATGAGGCCCAGGGCCAGGGACCAGAGCGCCGCCAGGCCCACCTGAAGCTCGGCGGGAAGGCTGAAGGTCAGGGTGTGGGCGGGGATCCAGAACCAGACCAGGGTCCGCAGCGCCGGGGCCATGCCGTCGAAGCCCCGGCGGCCCAGGATGAGGTTGTCCTCCAGGCGGTGGAACAGCATCATCTGCGGCCCGAAGAACACGTTGGTGAGGGTGGAGAGCGCCAGCGCCCAGCCCCATCCGGAGGCCAGGGCGGCGGGCAGGAGGTGGTGGTCCAGGAGGGCCCGGGTGAAGCCCTTCATGCCCGTGAAGCCCGCCTTGATGACCAGGCCGAGCAGCGCCCAGGCCAGCACCTTGGCCGCCAGCTGCAGGGGGGTGCAGGGCAGGGTGGGCCGCCGGGCCTTGAGGCTGGCGGCCACCACCTCGCCCAGGGTGCCCAGAACGGCAAACTGGCAGGCGGCGGACAGGAGCGGGTGAGCCTGCACCCAGAGGCGGTAGGGGACCATCTGGTCAGGCTACTTCAGCCCGCTCCGGGAGCGGGTCACAGCGGGCGACTGTCGATCCAGCCGCCGCCCAGGACCTCGCCGTCCTGGTAGAAGACCACGGCCTGGCCCGGGGCGATGGCCCGCTGAGGCTCGGCGAAGGCCACGCGGACCCGGCCGTCTGGCAGCGGGATCACCAGGGCCTCGGCTTCGGGGGCGCGGCTGCGGATGCGGGCCTCGCAGGCAAGGGGGCCCACGGGCGCGCCCTGGACCCAGCTCAGGTCCCGGGCGATCAGGTCCCGGCGGTAGAGGTCCTGCTCGGCCCCCACCCAGACGGTGTTGGTGGCGGACTCCGTGCGGATCACGTACAAGGGCTCCGAAGCGGCAACCCGGAGGCCGCGGCGCTGGCCCACGGTGTGCCGCCAGTAACCCTGGTGGTGGCCCAGCACCCGGCCGTCCTGGTGCCGGATCTCGCCCTCGCCCAGCGCCGGGGCTCGGCCCTCGGCCTCGATGAAGGCGTCGTAGCGGTCCTGGGTGACGAAGCAGATCTCCTGGCTCTCGGCCTTCTCCGCCAGGTGCAGGCCCAGCTCGGCGCCGAGGGCGCGGACCTCCTGCTTGGCGAGGCGGGCCAGGGGAAACAGGGTGCGGGCCAGGGTGGCCTGCGTGTGGTGGAAGAGGTAGTAGCTCTGGTCCTTGTCGGGATCGTGCGCCTTCCTCAGGTGCCAGGCTCCCCCGGCGAGGGTGATGGCCGCGTAGTGCCCCGTGGCCACGAAGGCGGCCCCCAGGGAGGCGGCCCGCTCCATCAGCGCAGAGAACTTCAGGTGCTGGTTGCACCAGATGCAGGGACTGGGGGTTTCGCCCTCCAGGTAGCTCCGGATGAAGCCCTCGATGACGGTCTCCCGGAAGGGGGCCTCGAAGTCCATGACGTAGTGGGGGAATCCCCCCTGCTGGGCGACCCTCCGGGCGTCCTGGAAGTCATCCAGAGTGCAGCACTTCCCGGCGGAAGCTCCAGCGGCTCCCTTGTCGAACAGCTGCATGGAGACGCCGATCACCTCGAACCCGGCGTGCTGCAGGAGGGCGGCCATGACGGAGCTGTCCACGCCCCCGGACATGGCAGCAAGGACCCGGTCGCCGGGGCGCAGGGTGGGGTGGCAGCGCAGGGGCGCCAGGGCGCGGTCGAGCAGGCCCCCGGTCATCAGGTCCTCAGGCGGCGGAGCCGGAGCAGGGAGACGGAGAGCAGCAGCAGCAGGGGCGCCAGCACCCCCCAGTAGGCGGGGAACTCCGAGGCGCGGGCGGCGCCCCCGAAGAGGGTCTGGAGGCCCAGGAACACCAGCCCTGCGACCAGCCCTGCGCCCAGGGCCTGGCCCCGGCCCTGGCGGGGTCCCGGGAATGCGAAGGAGAGCATGGCCAGAACCAGACAGGGGCCCGCCAGCCAGCCCAGCAGGCGACCCCAGAGCATGTAGGCCCGTTCGGGGTCGGGAGCCCAGGTCTGCCAGTGGAAGAGATCCAGGGTCCGCGCCTCCTCGGCAGAAGCCGAGGTGCGCAGGGCCCGGGCCGGGAAGAGCCTGTCCGCCGGCGGCCCCTGGACCAGGTTCAGGCCGCCCCAGGCCAGGGCTTCCGAGTGGGAGGAGCCCAGCTTCCAGTGCAGGAGAATCGGCGCCTCCCCGGGCGCCTTGAGCGGGAAGCCCCAGCGCTGCTCGGCCTGGAGGTGCCACAGCACGCCGGTGGAGCCCAGATACAGCCAGGGTCGGCTGGTCGTGGACATCGGGGAGCGCTTGAGGATCTGTCGGTAAAGCTGGTTGGCACGGGTCATGGCCATGGGGGCGACCCCCACCTGCAGGATCAGGGTGAGCACCGCGACCAGGCCCCAGGCCATGCGGCTGCTCCAGAGCCAGCGGAGCAGGCTGACACCGCCGGCCCGAAGCGCCAGCCACTCCCGGTTCAGGGCCGCCTCGGACAGCGACAGCAGGGTGCCCAGGAGGAAGGCCATGGGCAGGGCCACCACCAGGAACGGCGGAAGATTCCAGAACCAATACCTAATGAAGACATTGAAATGAACACCATTCTTAGAGAGATCTCCTGCCAGTGTCGCGTACTCGATGAGCAGGTTCAGGACCAGGAGGCTGCCCAGGGCCGAGGCCCAGTTCTCCCACCAGGAGAGGGTCGCCCAGTGCCGCAGGATCCCGTGCTGGGTGCCCTTCCCATGGAGCCAGCGCAGCAGTCCTTCGTGAGCATGCCGGACCCGGTCCCGGAGGGGGTCGAGCACCGCCCGGAAGGGGTGCAGCAGGGGGAGCAGGACCAGCAGGGCCCGGCCCGAGCGATGGGGCTTGAGGCGCTGGCGGAGGAGCAGCCACCCGGCGATCAGGAAGGGGAAGGGGACCAGGAGCAGGGGGTAGATCGTTTTAAATTGGCCGCTCAACCACATGTTTTCAAGGTTCTTCATGACCAGGTAGTAGAGGATGATGACGCCGAGGCTCTTCAGGATGGCCCCGCCCCGGTAGAAGCGGGGGTGCCCGAAGCCCAGCGCGATGCCCAGCAGCAGCAAGGCTGCGGAGGCCAGGGGCAGGGTGGTGCGGCGGCAGATCTCCATGGC
>JAAXXS010000093.1 GCA_013334395.1 Holophagaceae bacterium
CTCCCTGGTCAGCCTGCGCAAGGCGACCCTGGCCATGGCGGAAGCCCCGGCCGGTTCCATCTGGCTCACGGGAGGTCCGCTGCTGGCGGCCCTGGCGGGGCTGGTGGAGCCCGTCCTCATGCAGCTCAACGCCGGTGCGACAGTCTCCACCCGCTGGGACCAGGAGCGCGGCTACCAGATCCTGCGGCTGAGCCTCCCGCCGGGCCTGCACGGCCCGACACCGGATCCCTGGTCCCTGCGCGTGCTCCAGGAGTCTGGCGTGCGCTGGCGCTGGGCCGACCAGGCCTTCGACCTTCTCCTTCCTGAGGGTCCGGATGCCATGCCCGAGGAGCCGGCCCGGCCCCTGCTTGGGCTGGTCAGCGACGACCTGAACCTGCTCGGCCTGTTCCAGACCGTGGCGGAGGCCGGGGACCTCCTCCTGCATCCGCTGGAGGCGCACCCCCAGCCGCCGCCCCTGCCAAAGTTCCGCTTCCTGGTGGTGGATGCCAAGGGGACTCCGGATCTGGAGGCCTGCATCCGGTCCTACCGCTGCCATCCCTCCTTCGCCACGACGCCGATCCTGGTGGTGCGCTGCCTCGAGGAGGCGACGCCCAGCCTCATCGAGGCCGGGGCTACGGACTGGCTGGCCGAGGGCTTCCGCTGGGAGGCGCTGCACCACCGGCTGCAGGTGCTGCGCGGGCACACCGAGCTGCAGCAGCGGGCCCTGGCCGCTGAGCGCCTGGAGTCCTTCCGGCAGATGGCGGGCACGCTCAAGCACGAGATCAACAACCCGCTGGCCATCATCTCCATGCAGGTGGAGATGCTGCAGCGCAAGTATCCCGAGGAGGTGAAGCTCGGGAAGATCGGCGAGATGGTGGAGCGCATCCGGGCCCTGGTGCAGGTGCTCCAGAAGATGCGCGAGACCCCCACCGAGGACTACGCGGACGGCTCCAGCATCCTAAAGCTCGTCTAGGGGCAGGCGGCCGCTGGCGTCGTATCCTCGCAGGGGAGCCCCGCCATGACCATCCGTTCGATGCTGCTCGCCGTCGTCGCCGCCCTGGGCCTCGGCGCCCAGGTTCCCCTCACGTCGCTGGTGCAGTCCATCCCAGTGGAGACCGACCTGGCGGATCCCGCGCTTCCTTTCGCCAAGGATGTCTGGGTGGCCATGGTGCGCGGCGCGAAGGTCAGCTTCGACGCGGCCCAGTTCTACGTCACCAGCCGGCCCGGCAGCGCCCTGGAGCCGGTGCTGGCGGAGCTGGAGCAGGCGGGGGCCCGGGGCGTGAAGGTGCGCTTCCTGCTGTCCGCGAGGATGCTGGACCAGGACCCGGCCTCCGTGGCCCGGCTTCGGCGCATCCCCGGCGCCGAGGTGCGGAGCTTCGACCTGGCGGGGGTCGCCAAGGGCATCCTCCACGCCAAGTATTTCGTGGTGGACGGTCGCGAGGCCTTCCTGGGCAGCCAGAACTTCGACTGGCGCGCCCTGGAGCAGATCCATGAGCTGGGCGTGCGCACCTCGGAGCCGCGGCTTGTGGCGGGGCTGGCCGAGCTCTTCGCCCTGGACTGGCGCTTTGCGGGTGACGGGAAGCTCCCGGTGCTTCCGGCGTCGGCAGCCACTGCGGCGAGGCCCGCCGTGGAGCTGGTGGCCAGCCCGCCCTTCATGACGCCGAGGACCCTGCGGCCCGCCAGCGAGGCCCTGGTGGAGCTGATCGGCCAGGCGAAGACCAGCGTCCGCGTGCAGCTGCTGACCTACTCGCCCCTGGCGGGCCAGGACCGCTACTGGCCGGTGCTGGACAACGCCCTGCGCGCCGCCGCCGTGCGGGGCGTCAAGGTGCGGCTGCTGGTCTCGGACTGGGTGCTGGGGGGCCGGGCGCTGCCCCACCTGAGGGCCCTGGCGCTGATCCCCAACCTGGAAGTGCGCGTGGCCTCCATCCCCGAGGCGAAGGAGGGCCACATCCCCTACTCCCGGACAGCGCACAGCAAGTACCTGGTGGTGGATGGGACCCAGCTGGCCTTGGGCACCAGCAACTGGGAGGAGAGCTACTTCACCGAGTCCCGGAACCTGGAGCTGATCTTCCGCGACGCGGACCTCGCCGACCAGGCCAGCCGCATCCACGACCGCCTGTGGAGCAGCCGCTACGCCTACCCCCTGGAGCCGCTGAAGACCTACGAGAAGCGGAAAGTCGACTGAGTCAGGCTGGCTCGTAGACGTTGTAGAGGTTGTCGCGCTCGAGGGCCTGGAAGCCGGCTTCTTCGATGAGGCGGATCAGCTCGGGCTGGGGCAGGCCCTGGGGGGTCTTGGCTCCGGCCAGGTGGGCGATCTCCTCAGCGATGATGGTGCCGTCCAGGTCGTCGGCGCCGTAGCTCAGGCCGGCCTGGGCCAGGCCCGGCGAGATCATCACCCAGTAGGCCTTGATGTGCGGGATGTTGTCGAGCAGCAGACGGGCCACGGCGATCTCGCGCAGGTCCTGAGCGCCCGTGGTCTCGTGGATCACGTGGGTGGCGCTCAGCTCGTTCTCTTCGTTCTGGTAGGCCAGGGGGATGTAGGCCAGGAAGCCCTGGTAGCCTGCGGCCTGGGACTGGTCCTGGAGGGCCCGCAGGCGCAGCAGGTGGTCCACCCGGTGGCGGGGCTCCTCGATATGGCCGTAGAGCATGGTGCAGTTGGTGGGCAGCCCCTTGCGGTGGCAGAGGGCGGCGGTGTCCAGCCAGACCTGGGCGTCCTTCTTGCCGATGCAGATCTGCTCGCGCAGGGCCTCGTCGAAGATCTCGGCGCCGCCCCCGGGGCAGCTCTCCAGGCCTGCGGCCATGCAGCGGTCCAGGAAGGCCTCCGTGGACAGGCCCGAGATGCGGGCGTAGTAGTCCATCTCGATCATGGTGAAGACCTTGAGGTGGATCGCGGGGAACTGTGACTTGATCTTGCGGAAGAGGTCCTCGAAGTAGTCGATCTTGAGCTTGGGGTTGTGGCCCGAGGTCATGTGCAGCTCGCGCACCCCTGTGTTGGCGGGCTTCTCCAGCTCCTGGATGATGTCCTCGGCGGACAGGGCGTAGGCGCGCGCGTCGCCGGGCTTGGCCTGGAAGGCGCAGAACTGGCAGTGGGTGTAGCAGACGTTGGTGTAGGAGAGGCGCCGGCTCTTCACGTAGTAGGTGGCGCGACCGTGCCGCTGCAGGCGCACGTGGTGGGCCATGGCCCCGACCCCTGTGAGGTCCGTCGTCGCGTAGAGCAGCAGGCCGTCCTCGTAGGTCAGTCGTTCCCCGCGCAGCACCTTCTCCGCCAGCGGCAGCAGACGCGGGTCGCGGATGTGGGCCTGGAGAGACAGCATGCTTACCTCGGCCAATCAGTGTAGCGTCAGCCTCAGGCGAGCCCCCGGTGGATCCGCTCCACGAGCGCCGGGCCCTGGAAGATCAATGCGCTGTAGATCTGGGCGAGGGCGGCACCGTCGTCCAGGGCGCCCTGCACGTCCTCGGGGCTACCGAGGCCGCCACAGGCCACCAGGGGCAGGCGGCCGGCCAGGGCGGTGAGGATGCGGCGGCGGACGTCCCGGGCCTTGGCCTTCAGCGGCTCCCCGCTGAGGCCCCCGGCGCCCTTGGCTTCCACCCGGGCGCGCAGGGGCTCCGCGACCACGCCGCGATCCAGGGTAGTGTTGGTGGCGATGAGTCCCGAGATGCCCGAGGCCACGGCGACCTCGACGATGGCGTCCAGGTCCTCCGGCGCCAGATCCGGGGCCAGCTTCAGCAGCAGGGGCTGGCGCTCCAGGCCCAGCTCCTGGCGCAGCGCCAGCATGCCCGCCAGCAGCGGCTTGAGGGCCTCCGGGGCCTGCAGGTTGCGCAGGCCCGGGGTGTTGGGGCTGCTCACGTTCAGGGCGATGTAGTCCACCTCCGGCGCGAGGAGGCGGTAGGCGGCGCGGTAGTCGTCCAGGGCCTGGGCCTCGGGCGTCTCCTTGTTCTTGCCGAGGTTGCCGCCCACCAGGAGGCCCGCGGGGCGCCGCTTCAGGCGCGCGGCCACCACCTCGGCGCCCTCGCTGTTGAAGCCCATGCGGTTGAGGATCAGGCCCGCCTCGGGAAACCGGAACAGGCGCGGCCTGGGATTGCCGGGCTGGGGCCGGGGCGTGACGGTGCCGATCTCCACATGGCCGAAGCCCAGGGACTGCCACAGGGGCAGCAGGGTCGCGCCCTTGTCCAGGCCCGCAGCGAGGCCTAGCGGCGTGGGGAAGTCCAGGCCCAGCACCGACCGGCGCAGGGTGGCTGGAGGCTCCGGCGCGGGCAGCAGGGGCCAGGCGCAGGCGCGCTCACCCAGCCAGAAGGCCAGGTTGTGGGCGGTCTCGGGATCCAGGCGAAAGATCAGGGGCCGAAGGGCGCCGTAGAGGTCCATCACTTGACCGTCACCGTGGCAGTGGCACCGATCTCGGGGAAGTCTTCGCGCGTCACCCGGACATGGAAGGTGCCGGCCGTGGCCGGAGCCGTGTAGAGCCCGGCGGGGTTGATGGTGCCGCCTGTTGCCTCGAGGACCCCCCAGCTCACGGGCTGCCGAAGGTAGCGCGCCCCCTCGGGATAGTTGATCTCCACCTGGAAGCTCTGGGTGGCTCCCTTGGCCAAGCTCACGGCCACGGGCCGCAAGGTGAGGCGCGGGACGAAGGGCTCGGGCGGTGCGGGGGGCACGGTCTCCTTCGGAGCAGTGCAGGCGAAGATCAAGAGGACGGCAGGCGCGGCCAGCAGGCGAGTTTTCATGGCTTCCTCACAGCGTTCAGCGTTGCCAGATGGAGAAGGGGCCCCACTCCACCCGGTCTTTGTTTGGCTCGGTATCGGCGCAGCCGATACCGAGAGGATGCCACGCCAAGCCCCGCAAGATGGTCAGAACACCCGAAAGGCCTGGAAGAGGCTGCAGCTCCAGCCCCAGCGCGGGGGCGCGCCCGGCAGCTCGTTGCGGCGGGAGGCCACGGAGGCCCCCAGGCGGCCCGTGGGGGTGCGCCACTGGGCGTCGCCCTGCAGCCACCAGCCGCTGGGGCCGGAAGGGTCGTCCTGGTGGGCGGTGGCGCGCACGACCTGGAGCCGACCCCGGCCCTCAAGGAACAGCGGCAGGCCCAGGGCCAGGGTGCGCGTGGTGGTGGCCTCCCCGAAGGCCGCACCAAGCGCGTTCCCGCGGGTGGAGAACCCGGCGAGGTAGGTCGGTGGCGACGCGGAGAAGGCCGTGCGGGGCGCGGCACCCGCGACTTCCAGACCCAGGTCCCAGCGGTCCCAGACCAGCTGCACGCCGAAGAGATCCCGGGCGGGCACCAGGCTGTGGGCGCCTCCGTCGCGGGACCCCACGCGGCTGGCGGTCACCGAGGCGCCCCGGGCTCCGGCGAGGCGGGCCAGGGCGGGCAGGCGCAGGCGGAGCTCTGCCAGGGACTGGCTCAGGTTGCTCTGCCGCGGCGCGGTCTGCCCCGCCGCATCCTGGCCTCCGCTCAGTGTCAGGGCGCCGAGGCTGACCTCGAGGTCCGTGCCGAAGGCGACCCGCATCAAGGCGCCGCCCACGGTGGGCCGCTGCAGGCCGAGTCCCGCGGCCTGGGCTGCGAGTCGCGCCGGACGGTCAGGGCTCCACTCAGGCACGGTTGGCGTGCGCTCCAGGCGGCCCTCGAAGGCCTCCAGCCGCCACAGGGACTTGAAAATCTCCAGGGGCGCGAAGGCCAGGGTCACCCGCGGGAAGGGCCGGGCCGAGTCGCCCAGCAGGGGGCCGCCGTTGAGCCCCGAGCCCCAGGCGAGGGGGGACTGCTCTAGGCTGATCCGCCCGCCGGAGTTGAACTGGAAGCCCACGAGGGCGCGCTGCAGGACGCCTGTGGTGCGGCCCTGGTCCCGGAGTCCCAGCACCGTCGCTGCGAAGCCCCAGCCGCCGATAGTGTACCGGCCCTGAATACCCAGGCCCCAGCCGCGGGTGCCATGGCCCAGGCCTTCGCCACCGACCAGGGGCGCGTAGGCGCCGCCACTGTCCGCGCCGCCCCAGCCCACCTCGAAGGAGGGCAGGGACGAGGGCTCCAGCGGCACCTGGCCCAGGGTCCAGTCCAGCCGGGCCTGCCGCAGCGCCGCAGCGCCATCCTGCAGCAGCGGCGCCTGGGCCTGGGCGGCGAGGCCGAGCAGGCAGGGCAGGGCAGCCCGCAGGACGGTGCTCGTCACGGCAGCACGCGGATGGAGCGGACCTGCGCGCCCAGCTCCAGGGCATCTAGGAGTGGCAGGGCACGGTCCGGCTGCTCCAGCTCGCCCACCCGGGTGTACTTGCCCGTCAGGTGTGGCGTGGCGTTTGTGGTGATGAAGAGCTGGCTGCCGCCGGTGTCCTTGCCCGAGAGGGCCATGCCCACGCTGCCGGGGCCATACCAGGTTAGGCTGTCCTCGCAGCGCACGGTGTAGCCGGGGCCGCCATCCATGGTGTCCACGGGCGAGCCCAGCTGCACCACGAAGTCTGGCACCACCCGGGGCACCCGGCGGCCAACGAAGAAGCCCTTCCGCGCTAGCAGCACCAGGTTGGCGACGTTCAGGGGGGCCACCGCGGGGTCGAGCCTCAGCGTCACCTGCCGCGGGCCGCGGAAGGTGATGCGGAGGCGCACGGGCTTCCCCCGCTTCACCAGCCGCTCGGCCTCCGCGAGGATCGCCTGGTCCACCGGGCTGGGCGCAGGGGCGCCGGGCCACGGCGTGGCGGGATCCAGCTTGGTCAGGGCGCGGTAGGCCTCCAGGCGGCAGGCCCAGTCCGGGTGCTGGAGCCAGGGCCGCAGCCGGGCCTGCTGATCCGCGGGCGTCAGCTGCCAGCGGGCATAGCTCTGGATGAGCACCTGCTGGGACTCCAGGGGCGCATCCGCCCAGGCGCGCCGGGTGAGGGTCTCGAGGTCTGCGGGGACCGTGGGCAGGTCCTCGATGGCCGCGGCGCGGGCGATGGGATCACTGCCCGCCAGGAGCTTGGTCCGGAGGGCGTCGGCGGCGGCGGGAGCCTGCGTCCGGAGGGCGGGCAGCAGCGCTCCCTGCAGGTCGGGGCGGGTGACCCCGAAGGGCGGATCCAGGCGGACCGCGTCCCGCAGGGCCGGCAGAGGGGTGGCGGCCTTGGCCAGTCCCTGGAAGCCGTACCAGAGGCTCAGCGGATCCTGGGCGCAGGGCCAGGGCGCGGCGCCAGCCGGGAAGGCCTCGGCGGGCGCGGCCTTCGGCAGCCCCTCCGCCAGCCGGGAGAGGATGCCCACGCAGGTGGCGCGCAGGGTGGCCGGGGAGGGCGCCTGCAGGCCCAGGCGGGCCCAGAGGCCCGAGCCGGGCGTGAGATCCAGGAAGTCGCGGGTGGCAGCCTCGCGCCGCTGCTCCCAGGGCGCTTTGTTCCAGGCGTCCAGCAGGGCCAGGAGGCTGCCGGGCGTCGCGGGCACTGGCGGCAGCAGCGCCAGCTCCTTGCCCGCCATCACCAGCCGCAGGCGGGCCGCCTGGGCGCGGACGGGCTCGACCTTGCCGGCCTTCTGAAGGGCGGCGAGGAAGCCCCGCAGCGCCGGGGTGAGCTCCGCCCCGTTGAGCCGCGCCGTGGCGACGCCTGCCTCCAGGTGCAGGTGCCGGGGCCAGGCGGCGGCGTCAGATGCAGACAGGCCCCCAAGGGCCGTCAGGGCCTGGGCGCTCTTGAACCGGTTCAGGAAGAAGAGGGCGTCGAAGCGCTCCCGGGGCGTCTTCGCGGCTGCGGCCTTCTGCAGCCAGAGGGCCTCAGTGGGCTGGTAAAGCTCCGGGGGCAGCAGGGCGGGGGCGCCCGGCGCGCCGATACGTCGGACCGACAGCTCCAGCCGCGCGCGATCCGCGGGCGAAAGAGCGGCCTGCTGGGCCTCCGTGAGGGCCAGCGGCTGCCGCGCCCACTCGGCGCGCAGCGCGTCCTGGGGCGTGAAGGTCGGGCCCTGGGCCAGGAGGGTGCTGACAGACAGCACACCGGGGAGCCATTTCGGGGAAGATGGAGGCAAGAGGTACATGTTGGCTCGCAGGGGAACAGACATTCTAAGGGAAGAGCTCCGCGGCCGTCTGGCAACAGGGCACGCGGGACCGCACGAGGTCTGGATCCGGTGGCCCCGGCAGCTGGGGGACGTGGTCTTCGCGCTGCCCTTCTTCGGCTCCCTGCAGGCGGTCTGGAACGCCGAGGCCGCGGCCCTGGGCACCTCGCTCCGCTGGATCGCTGTGGGTCACGCCATGGGGGCGGCCCTCTTCGCCGAAGCGGCGCCGGACTTCATCGCAGAGTCCGTCATCGAGCAGGGCGGGGTCGGCAAGCCGGATCCCTGGCACCTGCTGCGGCGGTGGCGGAAGGCACCTCCGGTCTGCGTCATCAACCTGAGCCAGAGCATCCGCCTGGCCCTGGCGGCGCGCATGGCCGGCGTGCCCATCCGGGGCGGCATCGCGGACAACCACCTGAGCCTGTTCTACACCCACCCCTTCAAGTATCGGGACCTGCCCATCCACCTCGCCCAGCGCTACGAGCCCCTGCTGGAGCAGCTCACCGGCCTGCGTCACCTGCAGTGGGTGCGCCTGGGCGCCGAGAACCTGGGCGGCCATCGCGGCCTCGACCTGCTGCGGTCCAGAGGCTGGACCGGCGGTCCCTTCGTGACGCTTTCGTTCGGCACCCGGGGCTTCGGCAAGCGCTGGTTCCCGGAGCTGGAGAAATGGTCCGCGCTGGCAGCTCTGCTGGCCGCCAAGGGCTATCAGAGCGTCTGGTTGGGCGGCCCCGACGAGGTGTCCCTCGGGCAGCAGCTGGCCGCCCTGAGTCCCGGCAGCATCGACCTGACCGGCGGGACCTCACTGCCGGAAGCCTGCGCCATCCAGGAGCAGGCCGCCGGGAATGTGGCGGTCGACACCGGCCTTGCCCATACGGCCGCGGCCACGGGTCGGCCCACTCTGACGCTCATGGGGATGTCACCGGAACCCCTGATCGCACCCCTGGGACCCAAGGCTGTCGCGGTCCGCGGCTCGGCGGTGGACTCCTTCCCCGGGGAGAGCGAGGGCTTCGAGACCCATGGCTCCGTTGCGCACCGGGTTCACCCAGAGCGCGTGGTGCGCCTGCTCGAGGCGCTCATCGCCGAGGGCTAACCGCGAATCGAGGTAGGGAACTCAGCGGTAGCCGCCTCTAGAGGCCTCGCCGTGGCCGGCGTCGCGGAGCACCAGCTCCTTCTGGGCCAGCTTGAGGTCCGAGTCGATCATCATGGCGGCCAGGGCGCGGATGTCGGTCTTGGGCTCCCAGCCCAGGATACGGCGGCCCTTGGAGGCGTCGCCCTGCAGGAAGTCCACCTCGGCGGGGCGGAAGTAGCGGGGATCGATCTCCACATACTGCTGCCAGTCCAGGTCCAGCCGGCCGAAGGTCAGGCTCAGGAAGTCCCGGATGCTGATGGCCTCGC
>JAAXXS010000094.1 GCA_013334395.1 Holophagaceae bacterium
CGCCTGGCGCCGCTCTACGCCGGGGGGCTCCATGCGGCCTACGAGCTGGGCATCCCGGCTCAGCCCCTGCGCCTCGACAGCCCTGCCCCGCACTACCCCTGGACCGGCGACGAGACCCTCCTGCCGCACCTCCGCACCCTGCTCGCCACCCGTACCCCCGTGGTGATCACCGTTGGGGAGCCTCTCTATCCCAGTGACCACCCCGATCCGCTGGCCTGGCTCTCCGCCTTCCAGTCCGCCCTCGCCCCCCGGAGTCTCGATGTCCGCTGACGTGCTCATGCAGGGCCTTTGCACGGGCCTGACGCCCTTCCTGGGCCTGCCCCACTGCGTGGAGCCGCGCGCCGCCACTGGCGTGGTTCTGGGCGTGCCCTGCGATGCGGGGGTCATCAACCGCCCAGGCGCCCGCCTGGGGCCCTGGGCCCTGCGCGCCGCCTCCATGGGCATGGGCACCCATCCCATGACCGAGCGCCTGCGGGAAGGACGCGCGGAAGGCACGCCCGCCGCCGCTCGGGGCTGGGTGGATGGCGGCAACATCCCCACCCTGCCCTTTTCCCTGGCCGCAGCCCTGGAGACGGTGCAGGCCACGGTGGGCGCCTGGGCGCTGCAGGACTGCCGGACCCTGCTGCTGGGCGGGGATCACTCCCTCACCCTGGGCGCGCTGCGAGCCCTGGCCATGCAGCATGGGCCCCTGGGCCTGCTGCACATCGACGCCCACCCGGATGCCGCCGATGGTGCGGCCTGGGGCACGGACATCCATCATGGGACCTGGCTCCGGCAGGCCATCCTCGAAGGTCTTGTCGATCCCCAGCGGGTGCTGCAGGCGGGCCTCCGGGCGCCGCGCTTCGATGACGAGGAGTTGCACTTCCTCCGGGCCGCCGGGGTGCGCCTGTGGTCCCCCGCCGACCTGCGCGATGCCTCGCTGGCCTCCTGGCTGCAGGCGGATCTGGCCCTGGTGGGCCAGGGTCCCGCCTACCTCAGCCTGGACCTGGACGCCCTGGACCCGGTCCTGACCCCGGCCGTGGCCGAGCCCGTGCCCGGCGGGCTCAGCCTGCCGGAGACCCTCCGCCTCATCCACGCCACGCGGCAGTGGTCCCGGCCCTGGGTGGGCGCGGACCTCATGGAGCTGGCCCCCACCCTGGAGGGTGCCGAGGCCACCGCCCGCGTCGCCGTCCACCTCGCCCTGCACCTGCTCGCCTGAGGAACCCATGCCGCCACTCGACGCCTTCCTGACCACCCTCGGCCCCCTCACCTGGGACGACCTCGTCGCCGGCTACGACTTCGGCCTGCTGACCTCCCTGGAGATCCAGTCCCAGGCGGTGGGCGAAGGCCTCGCCGCCCAGCGTCTGCGGGCCCTGGAGGGCTCGGCCCTCCTGACCTTTGAAGCCCACCTCTGGGCCGCCTGCGCCGAGGCCCAGGGGGTCACCCCGAGGCCCGGCAGCCTGCGCTGGGCCCAGGCCCAGGACCGCTGGCGGGAGGCCCTCCTTCTCCAGGCCCTGGCCACGGACTGCACCCGCGCTCAGCTGGCCCAGGCGGTGGAGCGGCTCTACGAGCAGGTGGGCTGCCCCGAGGACATGCTGGCCATGCTCCAGCCCGCCCAGGTCTGGTCCGGCACGCCCGCCACCGTGGATCCCAAGGCCGTGAAGGCCTTCCTGGATCGGGCCCAGTCCCAGCGGAGCCGCCACCTCTAGCCCCAGGGGGTGCTACCCTGGCTCCCGCCAAGGAGTCCCCATGCGCCCCTTCCTGCTCCCGCTTCTTTTGGCCACGGCTCTCACCGCTCAGGAAAAACCGGCGCCGGTGCGCCTGACGCCCCTGCGCCCCAGCCCGGCCTGCACGGTCTCTCAGGAGATCGGCATCAGCAAGGTTGAGCTCGCCTTCTCCCGCCCCTTCGTCAAGGGCCGCAAGATCTGGGGTGAGCTGGTCCCCTTCGGCCAGGTCTGGCGGGTGGGCGCCAACAGCGCGACGACCCTCACCCTCAGCCACGCGGCCAAGGTGGCGGGCAAGGACGTCCCGGCGGGCACCTATGGTTTCTTCGCGATCCCCGGTCCCAAGACCTGGACGCTGATCCTGAACCGCAAGGCCAAGCAGTGGGGCGCCTACGATTACAAGGCCGAAGAGGACCAGCTGCGCTGGGAGGTCACCCCCCAGAGCGGCGCCTTTCTCGAGTGCCTGGACTACCGCATCGTGCCCCGGGACGCCGGTTCGGCCACCGTGGAGCTGGCCTGGGAGAGCCTGCGCGTCAGCTTCGCCCTAACCTTCGACACCAAGGCCCTCTACTGGGCCCACCTGGAAGCCCAGCTGAAGAAGGCCCCGGAGACCGACGGTGTGCCCTGGTACCAGGCCGCCAAGTACTGCCAGGAGCAGGGGATCGAGCCCCAGAAGGCCCTGACTTGGATCGAGCTGAGCCTGAAGGCCTGGGACAGCTTCTGGAACCATGAGGTCGCCGCCCGGATCTACAAGGATGCCAAGCGCCTGCCCGAGGCCCTGCTGCACATCCAGAAGGCGATTGACCTCTCCAAGGACAAAGCGCCCAAGGAATACACCGAAAACCTCGAGAAGGAGCTCGCGGCCTGGAAGAAGGGCTGACGACCGCTTTCCCCCGGCCTCAGCGATCGACCCAGCGGCGGCCGCCATCGAGGGTGAGGATCTCCCCGGTCAGGAAGGGGCTGTCCGCGGCGTAGCGCACGGCACGACAGAGGTCCGCTGGCTCCCCGATCCGCTGGAGCAGGGTCCGGCTGGCCAGGAAGGCAGGGTCCGATCCCTCGGCGGGCAGCAGGGTGCCCAGGGCGTGGCCCACCACCCGCACCCGGGGCGCCAGCAGCTGAGCCAGGCCCGGCACCAGGGCGGCCAGCCCAGCCTTGGCGGCGCTGTAGGGCAGGCGCTTCAGCCAGGGGTGGTGGAGGGACGTGTCCAGCAGCAACTGCAGACAGGCGCCTTCTGTCAGGCGAGGCGCCAGGGCCTGGGCACAGAGGAACGGGAAGCTCAGGTTCAGGCGCCAGGTGGTCTCCAGGGCCTCAGGCGTCCAGGTGCCCAGGGGGCTCTCGGGGAAGGTCCCGGCGGCCAATACCACCCCGGAAATAACCCAGCCCTGGGCCTGGAGAGTATCCAGATCTGCCATCATGCGGGAAACCAGATCTGGGCTTCCGGCATCCCACTGCAGGGTCCTGATCCGGGCTGTTTCCGCCAGCTCCTCCACCCAGCTCTCACCGTCCCAGGACCCTGAGCTGGTCAGCACCAGGTCGTGATCCCGAGCCAGATCCTCTGCGAGGGCCCGTCCCAGCCGCTGCCTTCCGCCCACCAGCACCCAGCAGGCCCTGCCGTTCCGTTCGCTCTGCACCATTCGGCCATTTTTCCACAAAGGCGTCATGGACCCCTACCTGAAACGCATCCGCTGGCGCCTGCTCTGGATCAGCTTCGCCTGCCTGACGCTGGCGCTGGGGTCCTATGCGCTGAACCAGTGGGCCTTCGCCCAGTCCGACGACCAGTGTTCCTGGGTGGTGGAGAAGGGCCGCGTGGTCATCCGGGAGATCCTGCCGGACGGCGTCGCGGAAGAGGCCGGCCTGCTGGAGGGCGACGAGCTGGTCAAGATCCAGGGGCGCGCCTACGAACCCACCGTGGAAGGCACCCTGAAGGCGCAGCGCTACATCAACGGGAAGCCCGAAGGCACCATCCTGATCTACACGGTGAAGCGCCAGGGCCGCCAGATCCTCATTCCCATCCGCCTGGTCAAGCCCCTGGACCTGATTCAGCTGGCCCTGCTGGCCAATGGCATCCTCGCCTGGGCCATCAGCCTGCTGGTGGTCCTGTCGGCGCCCGAGCGGAAGTCCTCCCGGCACTTCTTCTATCTGGCCGCCACGGCCCTGCTGCTCTCCGGCGCAAACGTCGCCGGCAACGCGCCCGTGACCATGACCGTCGTGGTCATCCTCATGGGCGCCGTCGCCGCGGCCCTGCTGCCCCCGCTCTGGGTGCACTTCTTCCTGCGCTTCCCGCACCCCTTCGAGTGGCGGAAGCACCGGGGCTTCCTGCGGGCGCTCTACGGCACCTTCGTGCTGCTGGCCCTGGTCCAGGCCCTGGCCCGCCTCTGGATCCTGGCCGGGAACGGCCTCCTGCTGAACCCCAATGGCGGGTCGCCGGATGGCATGCTCCGCGCGTTCCTCATGGGTTTCGGCATCCTGACCGTCGGCCTCTACTTCGCCGCCGCGCTCACGGGGCTCGGGTTCTTCGTGGTGGGCGTCATCCGCGCCCCGGATCACCACCGCCGGGCTCTCCTGCCCTCCCTCATCGTCGCCGCGGTCCTCTGCCTGGACCTGCTGGCCTGGGCGCTGCTGCAGGCCCGGTTCGGCAGCAGCCTCCTGTTCCGCCGGCAGGTCTTCATCTTCATGCTCCCGGCGCCCCTCCTGCCCCTGACCTTCGCCTTCGCCATCTTCCGGCACGGGCTCTTTGACGTGCGGGTGGTGCTCCTGCGCTGGGTCAGCTACATGGCGGTGCTCGGCCTGACCATCGCCGCCTACCTGGGTGGGCTGGCCTGGGCCTTCTCGCACCTCGCGGCGATTCCCTCTGGCTGGGCCGGAGCCCTCATCGGCCTCCTCGCCCTGCCCCTGGGCTGGGCCCTCCGCCGCCTGGTGCGCACCATCCGCCGCCGCTTCCGCCGGGACTTCTCCAGCACCCGGGAGGTGGCCCTCGGCATCGTGCGCGAGCCCCGCAAGCGCTTCAGCGAGGAGTCCCTGCTCAAGTCTGTGCGCCGGGCCCTGGAGGAGGCCTTTCAGCCGCACTCCCTCGTCATCCTGCCGGTCCTGGACCACCTGGTGCTCCTGCCCGCGGCCGAGGCCACGGACCGCGGGGAACGCCGCCTCCACTTCCCGGCCCAGCCCCTGCGCCTCCCGGCGGGGCTGCTGCGGCTGGCCCGGGACAACCAGGAGCTGGTGCTGGGGGTGGGCAGCGAGGAGGCCGACTGGATCCGGGAGCAGGGCGGCACGCTGAGGGCCCACATGGATGCCCTGGAGGCACAGCTGCTCGTCCTCATCCTCGCCGGGGACGCCCCCCACAGCCTGGTGCTGCTGGGCGGCAAGTACGCCCAGCTGAGCTACAGCCGCGAGGACCGGGACCTGCTCCGCGAGGTCGCCCAGGCCGCAGGCGGGTCGCTGGAGACCGCCGTGATGCACCAGCGCCTGGTGGCGCAGGAGCGCCTCAGCCAGGAGCTGGAGACTGCCCGGCGCATCCAGGAGGGGCTGGTCACCTCCCAGGTGCCGCCCATCCCCGGCTTCCAGGTGGCCCTGCGCCTGGAGCCCGCCCTGGAGACCGGCGGTGACCTGCTGTTCGTCAAGCGCCGCCCCAGTGGCAACTGGCTGGCGGCCGTGGGCGACGTCTGCGGCAAGGGCCTCGCCGCGGCCCTCTACATGGCCCAGGCCACGGCCCTGCTTGAGCAGGCCGCCCAGAGTGAGGACCAGGGCCTGTCGGAGATCCTGGCGTCGCTGGACCAGACCCTCCGCCACCTGCTGGGCCAGCGGGGCTTCCTCACCCTGATCCTGCTGGAGTGGGACGCGGCCGGGAACTACCGGCTGGCGCGGGCCGGTCACCCCGGCGCGCTGTTCCTCCAGCATCCGGGCGAGGATGGCACCTCGGAACTGACCCCGGGCGGGCGGGGGCTAGGCCTCCGGCCCGCGGGCCCCGGCGACTGGCAGGTCACGGAAGGCACCCTGCCCCCGAAGGGGTGGCTGGTGCTCTACAGCGATGGGCTCTCCGAGGCCATGAACCGGGATGGCGAGCTCTACGGTCTGCCCCGGCTCTGCGCCCAGCTGCGCCGCCTCTGGGGCACCGGCAGCCCCCGGGCGGCCTGCGAGGCCATCTTCCAGGACGTGTCCGCCTTCGATACCCGGAACCCGGACGACCGCACCCTGTTTATCCTGGGAAGAGAGGCCTGAATGCGACGCTCTTCCCTCCGCTGGACCATCCCGACCCTGCTGGCCCTCCAGCTGACCCTGCTCTGGGTCCAGGGGGCCCAGCTCTACCGCCAGAACCAGGTGCTCCAGGGCCTGCGCGAGGACATCCAGGCCCTGTCCGAGTATCTCCAGGACGGAAAGATGCCGACCCAGGACCAGGAGGAGGGCTCTGTGGTACCGGCCCGCTACCAGGCCTCGAATCCGCCCCCCCGCCGAATCGCGGTGCTGGGCGCCGAGGAGGAGCAGGACGCCGCCGCCAAGGAGCTGAAGGCCACCCGGGACTCGGCGCAGAAGGCCGTCAAGGACGCCCGCGAGGTCCAGTCGAAGCTCTCCATCGAGGAGAACATCCGGAAGGCCGACGAGAACCGCAAGGTCAACGCGGCCACCACCTCCTGGCAGCGCTGGGTCTACGGCGCCCTCGCCTGCGTGGTGCTGGGCCTCATCGCGCGGGCCGTATTCCGCCGGAACGCCTGATGTCCCTCCTCGAATACCTGCAGGCCGATCCGGAGTGCCGGAACCTGGCGGAAGGCGCCGTCCACGCCGTGGCCCCGGCCCTGGACGATCCGGATCCTTCGCACCTGCTGCTGCAGCTGAACGAGTGGGCCTTCACCCTGGCGGGCCGCATGCCCCTGCCCTGGAACACCCACAAGGCCATCGACGCCCTGAACGACCTCCTCTTCGTCGAGCTGGGCTTCCGGGGCGACCGGGAGACCTACGACGACCCCCTGAACGCCCTGCTGCCGGAGGTGGTCGCCCGCCGCAAGGGCCTGCCCATCGCCCTCTCGATCCTCTGGGTGGATCTGGCCCGGCGGATGGGCTTCGATGCCGTGGGGGTCGGCCTGCCCGGGCACTTCATCGCCGCCCTGCGCACGGACATCGGACTGCTCTGCTTCGACCCCTTCCACCAGGGGCGGCCCGTGGGCGAGGAGAGTGGCGAGCACCTCGTCAAGTCCGCGACGGCAGGCCGGGTGGCCTTCCATCCGGCCATGCTGCGCGCCACGCCGGACCGTCAGATTCTCGCCCGCCTGGTGCGCAACCTGCACCAGCGCTTCATGCAGGCCGAGAGCTGGGACGAGGCCATCTGGACCAGCACCCACCTGGTGCTGCTGGATGCCGGGAACCCGCGGCCCCTCAAGGAGCGCGCCTTCGTGCACCTCCAGCGGAACGAGCCCGGCCCCGCCCTGGTCGATCTGCGCGAGGCCCTCCTGCTGAGCCCCGAGTCCGATCCCGAGATCCAGGCCTGGCTGCAGCAGCTGGAGAAATAAGCAGGGGCCCGAAGGCCCCCGCTCAATCGATCACTGATAGCTGACAGCCGAAAGCCGACAGCTCTGAGCTACTTCTTCTGCGCCTCGACGACCGTGAGGGCCGTGAGGTGGATGATGTCATTCAGGTCGCTGTGCCGCTGCAGGACGTGGACGGGAGCCGCCATGCCGCAGGTGATGGGGCCGATGACCTCGGCGCCCGCCAGCCGCTGCACCAGCTTGTAGCCGATGTTGCCGCTGGTGAGGTCGGGGAAGATCAGCACGTTCGCGCCGCCCGGCAGGTCCACCCAGGGGTAGTTCTCGGCCAGGATGTCGGCGCCGAGGGCGGTGTCCGCCTGCATCTCGCCGTCGCACTTGAGCTCGGGCCGGCGGGCCTTCACCAGCTCGGTGGCCTTCTGGACCTTGCGGACCAGCGGGTGCTCGACGCTGCCGAAGCTGGAGAAGGAGAGCATGGCCACCTTCGGTTCCATGTTGAAGGTGTCCTTGACCAGGTCTGCGGTGAGCAGGGCGATCTCGGCCAGCTCTTCGCTGTTGGGCTCGATGTTCATGGTGGTGTCAGAGAAGAACAGGACGCGGTTCTTCAGGACCATGGTGTAGACCCCGCAGACGCGCTTGACGCCCTTGCGGGTGCCGATCACTTCCAGGCAGGGACGGATGGTGTCGGGGTAGTAGGAGGTCAGGCCGGCGATGAGGCCGTCGGCCTTGCCCAGGCGGCACATGAGGGCGCCGAAGTAGATGCGCTCGCGCACCTTCCGCTTGGCCTCGAACTTGGTGACGCCGCGACGGTTGCGGATCTTCCAGTACTCGTCCTCGGCCTCTTCGCGCCAGGACACTGTGGTGGGATCCAGGATCTCGATGCCAGCGAGGTCGATGCCGTGGTCGGCGGCGACGGACTTGATCTTGTCGGGGCTGCCGAGGAGGATCGGCACACAGATGCCTTCGTCCACCATCTGGGAGACCGCCTGGAGGATCAGCGGGTGGTCGCCTTCGGGGAAGACCACGCGCTTGGGATTCTCCTTGGCACGGTTCACCACGCTGCGGATGACGTCCTTGCTGCGGCCCTGGAGGCCCTCAAGGCGCTCGATGTAGGCCTTCATGTCGGCAATGGGCTGCCTGGCGACGCCGGAATCCATGGCGGCCTTGGCGACGGCCGGGGCCACCCACAGCAGGACGCGGGGATCGAAGGGCTTGGGGATGATGTATTCCCGGCCGAAGGTGAACTTCTGGCCCGAGTAGGCGCGGCTGACGGAGTCCGGCACTTCCTCGCGGGCCAGGGCGGCCAGGGCCTGGGCGGCGGCCAGCTTCATGGGCTCGTTGATCTCGCTGGCGCGGACATCCAGGGCGCCGCGGAAGATGAAGGGGAAGCCCAGGACGTTGTTCACCTGGTTGGGATAGTCGCTGCGGCCCGTGGCCAGGATGATGTCGGTCCGGGTGGCCATGGCCGTCGGGTAGTCGATCTCGGGGTCCGGGTTCGCCAGGGCGAACACGATGGGATCCTTGGCCATGCTCAGCAGCATCTCGGGGCTCAGGGCGCCCTTGCTGGAGCAGCCCACGAACACGTCCGCGCCTGCGATGGTGTCGGCCAGGGTGCGCCACTCGCTGGGCTTGGCGAACCGATCCTTGTAGATGTTGTTGCCTTCCTTGCGCCCGGTGTAGACCAGGCCCTTGGTGTCGCAGAGCCAGAGGTTCTCCAGCTTGACGCCGGCGTTGATCATCATGTTCGCGCAGGCGATGGCGGAGGCGCCGGCGCCGGAGAACACGACCTTCATGTCGCCGAGCTTCTTGCCGACGATCTCGGAGGCGTTCATGAGGGCGGCGGTGCTGATGATGGCGGTGCCGTGCTGGTCGTCGTGGAAGACGGGGATGTTCATTTCCTTCTTGAGCCGGGTCTCGATCTCGAAGCACTCGGGGGCCTTGATGTCCTCGAGGTTCACGCCGCCGAAGGTGGGCTCCAGGGCCTTGACGACCTGGCAGAACCGGTCGATGTCGAGCTCGTCCACTTCGATGTCGAACACGTCGATGTCGGCGAAGCGCTTGAAGAGCACGCCCTTGCCTTCCATGAC
>JAAXXS010000095.1 GCA_013334395.1 Holophagaceae bacterium
CCCTGACCCAGCAACTGGCGATGCCCTCCACGCCAGGGGGTGCCACCCCACTCGATGCGCCAACCTGGATTCCGCCCCTGTCGCCACCCCGTAGCGGTTGGAAGGCGAGACAACCCCCGAGATGGGAACCTAATGCAGGAATGGTGCAGCTTGTATCGCAAATAAATCTGTTGGGGCAGCGCGAGAGCAACGCAGGGAACCAGAGACAGGACCCAATCTCACCACCGGGTGAGGGGTGACCGATGAATACCGATGGCTTGGTTCCTTTCTTGACCGTGCCGGGCCGTTTCTTGCCTTCAAGTTAGGCGACCATCCAGACCATCCCAATGCCTTTCTTGGGAAGCCCTTCGGCGATTGGCAGCTTCGTGAAGCCGCCAGCCAAGCTGTGATTTTCGAAGAGACACCACCATGATTCCCACCCTCCTCGAGCTGGCCTACAACCTTGCCCTGTTGGTAGCGCTGAGCCTGATCACGGGGTTCATCAAACAGCATCGGCAACACTGGCTGTGGGTTCCCGTGCTCCAAGGCGTGCTCTTCGGGGGGGCCGCGGTCATTGGCATGATGCGTCCACTCGTGCTAGGTCCGGGGCTCATCTTCGATGGCCGCTCGGTCATGCTCAGCCTCTGTGGTCTGTTCTTCGGGCCGGTGGCGGCGGGCGTGGCGGGAGGAATGGCGCTGCTCTACCGAACGTTTCTGGGCGGCACCGGCGTCTACATAGGCGGGCTAGTCATCACGGCGTCGACGCTGTTGGGCCTAGGCTTTCACCAGTTATGGATCCGCCGGGGCCAGCCGCTGACCGCCGGAAGGCTGTGGCTGCTCGGCTTGCTGGTTCATGCCGTGATGCTCCTGCTGATGTTCACCCTGCCTGCGGGTGCCGGGCCAGTCGTGATCAAGCGCCTCGGATTGCCCATCCTGCTTGTCTATCCCCTGGTGACAGTCCTGATCGGCAAGGTCATCGCTTCTCAGGAGGCTGGGATGCGCTCCGTGGCGGCGCTGAGGGAGAGTGAAGAGCGCTGGAAGTTCGCCATCGAAGGGGCTGGCGACGGCCTGTGGGACTGGAATGTCCAGACCGGTGCGGCCTACTACTCGCCGCGCTACAAAGCAATGTTTGGGTATGCCGAGGCCGATTTCGGCACCTCTGCAGATGAATGGAGCAAGCGGATCCATCCCGACGATGCACCGGGGGTGTTTGCAGCCTTGCAGCCCTATATGGAGGGCAAGCCCGGCTTCGCAACGGTCGAGTTTCGGATGTTATGCCAGGACGGGAGCTGGAAATGGACGCTGGGCCGCGGCATGGTGGTAAGCCGCGATCCCGATGGCAAGCCGACGCGAATGATTGGAACTAATTCCGACATCACCGAGCGCAAGCAGGCGGAAGATGCGCTGCTGGAAGCCAAAGCCCTCATGGATGCCGTGGTGGAAAACGTCCCTCTCATGATCTTCCTCAAGGAAGCCACGGACCTGAAGTTCGTCATCTTCAACCACGCAGGCGAGGAGCTACTCGGCCACGATCGCAAGGAATTACTGGGCAAGACCAATCTGGATCTGTTTCCCCCCGAACAAGCGGCCCACTTCATGGCCATGGACCGGAAGGTGCTCGAGGGCGGTGCGGGCGTATTGGATATCCCCGAAGAGACCGTTTCGACGGCCAAAAAAGGCCTGCGGGTGCTGCATACCCGGAAGGTCTGTCTCCTCGGGTCCGATGGCAGCACGAAATACCTGCTGGGAATCTCAGAGGACATCACCGAGCGCAAGCAGGCCGAAGCAGAGAAGCTCAACCTCCAAGCCCAGCTTCAGCAGTCCCAAAAAATGGAGAGCCTGGGCACCCTGGCAGGCGGCGTCGCCCATGACATGAACAATGTGCTGGGAGCCATTCTCGGCCTGGCTTCAGCCCACATCAGCACCCAGCCCCATGGCAGCCCCCTCCACCAGGCCCTCGACACCATCTGCAAGGCCACTGAACGCGGCGGCAAGATGGTCAAGAGCCTGCTGAGCTTTGCCCGCCAGAGCCCGGCTGAATGCCACCGGCTCGACATGAACGCCGTCCTCCGAGAGCAGGTCAGCCTGCTGGAGCGAACCACCCTGGCGACGGTGCGCCTGCAACTGGACCTGGCCGCGGAGCTGCTGCCCATCCTGGGGGATGCCAGCGCCCTGGCCCACGCCTTCATGAACCTCTGCGTCAACGCCGTGGATGCCATGCCCGAGAACGGCACCCTTACCCTGCAGACCCGCAATGTCGACAACGACTGGATCGAGGTGGTGGTGGAAGACAACGGCATGGGCATGCCCAAAGAGGTGCTGGAGAAGGCCGTCGAGCCCTTCTTCACCACCAAGGAAACCGGCAAGGGCACCGGGCTGGGCCTCTCCATGGTCTTCAGCACGGTGAAAGCGCACCAGGGCCAGATGGCGATTGAGAGTGAGCCGGGCAAAGGCACCCGCGTGCGGATGCGGTTCCCCGCCTGCGAAAAGGACGCCCCAGTCCAGGTCGCAGAAGCTGCGCCGGCCGAGGCTGCGCTGAGCCCCCAGGGAGGGCTGAAGGTGCTGCTTATCGATGACGATGCCCTGATCCAGAGTTCAACCCAGGCGATCTTGGAGTGCCTGGGCCACACGGCGTCTACCACAGCCCAGAGTGGCGAAGAGGCCCTGGCGCTGCTCGAGGCCGGGTTTGAGCCTGACCTCGTCATCCTGGACATGAACATGCCGGGGCTGGGCGGGATCGGAACCCTGCCACGCTTGCGCAGGTTGCGCCCAGCGGTGCCCATCCTGCTTTCCACAGGGCGAACCGACCAGACGGCCCTGACCCTGGCCTCGGCCCATTCGGGCGTCACCTTGCTGGCCAAGCCCTTCGGCCTACGGGAGCTCCAGAAACACCTCGAAAGCATTGGGCTGGGTTGAGGCGTGTTTCGCCGGTGCTGTAAAGTCGGGCGGCAGGGAATGGGGATCCCTGCGGGTGGCATGGCACTCTTCGAACCTAATTTGAGGCACCGAACCTTGCGGATTCAGGCCTGACCCCCAGCTGGGGAAGCCAGGAGCGCCGCTCAGATCCGCCGGGAGCTGCCCTGCTGTTTTCGCGCGGCTTCGGCACTCTCCAGTTCGACGGCCTCGTCCTCGAGGGCCGAGAGGGTGGTGGTGCGGCCGTTCAGATCCATGGGTTTCCCTTCGTCAGGAATGAACAGGGCGTGCTCATCATCCCAGCGCCCGCGGTGGTGCTCACCATCCGAGAAGAACAGCGACTCCCCTTCGCCTTGCAGGACCGCCACCCACCGAGCGTCGCTTGGGCCGCCGCCGAAGGCCTGCAGGACCCACCAGGGCTCTCCCCGGGCTTCGGCTTCCTCGAGGTGCTCGACCAGCGCGATGGGCGCCTGGAAAGTCTGTCGGCGCAGCTCATCCAGATCACGGATCCGCTTGACATGCAGCATGGGGTCCTCCTGTGCGCCCTTCTGCCCTTGCGGTGACAGAAGGCCCATCGATACAACCACGAAAAATGAATACCTCTATAGATAGGCTGATGCCTTTAATTAACAAGGTGCAGTCCCTTCGATGAGGGCTGAGGTGGGGTAAAAAGGGACACTCACCGAGCAACTTCTGCCTCTCGGCAACGGAGTTAATTCTTCTGACTCGACTGTCCGATGGGATCGGTACCTGGCAAAATACGTCACCACGACCAGACAGGGAGCAGGCCCCGTGAACCAGCAAGGCCAGCGGACCGAACGCGACCCCGACGGGGCGCTTGAGGCTGTCCGGGAGCGGGAGCGGGTGCTCTTTGATGCGGCGCCGCACGGGATCGTGTTCCAGGATGCGCAGGGCCGGATCCTGAGTGCCAACCCGGCCGCCGAGCGCATCCTGGGCCTCAGCCTGGCGCAGATGCAGGGGCGCACCTCCCTGGATCCCGGCTGGCGGGCCATCCACGAGGACGGCACGCCCTTCCCCGGTGACACCCATCCGGCCATGGAGACCCTGCGCACGGGTCGGGTCATCGAGAACGCGATCATGGGGATCCTCAGCCAGGATCAGGCGGCGGCGACTTGGATCAGCATCAACACGACGCCCCTCTTCCTGACGGGTCAGGAGGCCCCCTTCCAGGTGTGCGCCACCTTTGTGGACATCACTCAGCGCAAGCAGGCCGAGGGGCGCCTCAAGCGCACGTTGGAGCACCTGCAGCTGGGGCATCAGGCGGCCAAGGCCGGTGCCTGGGAGTGGGACCTGAAGACTGGCGAGAACCAATGGCTCGACACGCTCTGGGAGCTCTACGGGCTGGAGCCGGGCCAGGTGACGCCCAGCTACGAGGCCTGGGTCAAGCTCCTCCATCCCGCGGACCGCAGCGCTGCGCAAGCCTATCTGAGGGAAGGGGTCGCGAAGGGGGCCGACCTGGACTTCGAGTGGCGGGTGGTGCACCCCAGTGGCGAGGTGCGCTGGCTCCTGTCCCGGGGCCGTCCCCTGCGGGATGCCGAGGACCGTGTCGTCCGCTACCTGGGCATCGTCGTGGACATCACGGAGCGCAAGCAGGCCGAGGCCCGCGCCCGGGCCAGCCGCGCCCAGCTCGACGCGGCGCTGGAGAGCATGACCGACGCGGTCTTCATCTCAGATACCCAGGGCCGGTTCATCGAGTTCAACGAGGCCTTCGCCACCTTCCACCGGTTCCCGAACAAGGCGGCCTGCTCGCGCACCTTCTCGGATTATCCGGACCTGTTGGAGACTTACGGACCTGATGGGCGGCCCCGGCCGCTTGACCAGTGGGTCACCCTCAGGGCGCTGCGGGGCGAAGCCGGCTCGAACATCGAATACACCCTGCGCCGCAAGGACACCGGTGATACCTGGGTGGGCAGCTTCAGCTTTGGTCCCATCCGGGACCCCGAAGGCCACATCGTCGGGGCCGTGGTCGCGGCCCGGGACATCACCGCCAGCAAAGCGGCGGAGCAGTCGCTGAAGGAGAGCGAGGAGCGCTTCCGGACCGTCTTCGAGGCCTCGCCGGACGCGGTCCTGATCCGGGAAATGGACGGCCGCTTCCTGGAAGCCAATACGGTGGCCCTGAAGCGCTACGGCTACTCCCGCGAGGAGTTCCTGCGGATGAAGCCCGAGGATCTGGTCCCCTCCTCCCTGCGGGATCAGATTCCCATGCGGGTGGCGGAATGCCTGACCTCAGGACGGCCTCTCGACTGGGTCCATCAGGCCAAGGACGGGAGGCTGATTCCCGTGGAGCTCCAGCTCTGCAAGTTCAGCCTGCGGGGCAAGCCCTGCATCCTCGCCTGCGCCCGGGACATCTCGGAGCGCAAGGCGGCCGAAGAAGATCATGCGAAGCTCCAGGCCCAGCTCCAGCAGGCCCAGAAGCTGGAGAGCCTGGGCATCCTGGCCGGGGGCGTGGCCCACGACATGAACAACGTCCTCGGGGCCATCCTGGCCATGGCCACCGTGCACCAGCGGAAGGCCGCGGAGGACAGCGCTCTGCACCGGGACATGGGCACCATCGTCCAGGCCTGCCAGCGCGGGGGCAACCTGGCCAAGGGCCTGCTGGGCTTCGCCCGGAAGAACCTCAACGAAGAATGCGAGGTGGACCTCAACACGGTGGTCCGCGAGGGCGTCTCCCTGCTGTCGGAGACCACCTTCCAGCACGTGCAGCTGGTGACGGATCTGGACGAGCTGGCCTGTTATGTGAAGGGCGATCCGGCCTCCCTGAGCCATGCCCTCATGAACCTCTGCGTGAATGCCGTGGATGCCATGCCGGAACCGGGGACGCTGCTGATCCGGACCCGCCGCGAGGGCGCCACGGCAGTCCTGGAGGTGGCCGACACGGGCCTCGGAATGCCCCGGGAGGTCCTCGAGAAGGCCATGGATCCCTTCTTCACCACCAAGCCCCAGGGCAAGGGCACGGGGCTGGGCCTGCCCATCGTCTATGGCACCGTCAAGGCCCACCGCGGCCGGATCAACATCCAGAGCGAGCCGGGGCAGGGGACCACCGTGCGGATCGAGCTCCCGGCCTGCGAAGGGGCTGGCCTGCCGGTGGTCCCGGTTCCGGAGCCCCTGCAGAAGCCCGGCCAGCCCTCGCTGAACATGCTGTTGGTGGACGATGACGAGCTGATCCAGATGGCCATCCAGAGCCTGCTGGAGATCCTGGGCCACACGGTCACCGCTGTTTCCAGCGGTGAGGATGCCCTGGCGCGCCTGGAAGCCGGTCTCCGGCCCGACCTCATCATCCTGGACATGAACATGCCGGGCCTTGGCGGCGCGGGCACCTTGCCCGAGATCCGCCGCCTGCTGCCCGAGGTGCCGGTCCTGCTCGCCACAGGCCGATCCAACCAGGGGGCCGAGGACCTGGTCGCCTCGCAACCTGGGGTCACCCTGCTGGCCAAGCCCTTCACCCTGGAAGAGCTGCGCCGCCAGCTGGACCCCGCCACGCGGGGGTGAGTCCCAGCAGGTCGCGCTGTGGGGTCCCAGAAAGTCCTGGACGCAGGTCCCGGAGGGCTCTATATCTGGCGTTAAAGGGGACTTCTATGTCCAGAACGCCCTCCTCCTTCGGGCGCCTTGCGCTTCCCGTCCTGGTGGGCCTCGCCATGCTCGCCTGTGGGCCGCAGTCCCGGGTGGATCCGGCCCAGCTGCTCCAGGCCTCCGTCGCGTCCAACTGGCAGAGCTACAAGCAGGATCACGGCCTTCCCGGCGGGGGCCTGGCCATCTACCTCGAGACCCCGCGGGGGAACTACTTCGCTTCGGCCGGCATGCCTGCGGGCGTCACCCCGAACCACCACTTCCGCATGGCCAGCAACACCAAGACCTTCACGGCTGCGGCAATTCTGCTGCTCGCGCAGCAGGGCAGGCTGCGCCTGGACGACACCATCGTCTCCACGATTCCCGGGCAGGCGACCCCCTACGTGCCCGATACGGCCCAGTACGCCATCCCCTTCAAGGCCGCCATCACCATCCGACAGCTGCTGTCGCACACCGCGGGTGTCTTCGATATCACCAACGAGGTGGTCCCGCTGACCTGCCCCGTACCCTATGCGGGCCAGTGCTACCCCCTCTACGTTCTCGCCACGGACCCCAACCACGCCTTCTCGCCCGCCGAGCTGGTCGGCGTGAACGCCACCAACCAGCTCTCCTACTTTGTTCCAGGAGCCGACTTCCGCTACTCCAACACCGGCTACTCGGTGCTCGCCACCATCCTCGAGCGGGTCTCCGGCCTCCCCTACGACCAGTTCCTCCTCCAGAACCTGATCACCCCGAATGGCCTCGGCGCCACCTCGGTGCCGATGCTGCCCACGGACCGTACCCTCCCCGAGCCCTTCACGCCGGGCTATCTCTGGGCGCACGGCCTGCTCCGGGATGTCACCAACGACAACATGTCCATGAACATTGCCGAGGGGAACATCATCTCTACGCCCGTGGACCTGGCCCGCTGGGTGAAGCGCCTGGTCCGGGCCGAGGCGGGCCCCAATGCGGTTTCCGTGCAGGCGATGATGGCCACCACCAGCCAGAGCAAGCAGAGCTACGGGCTGGGCCTGGTGAACGCGGGCAGCCTGGGCTACGGTCACACGGGCGCCCACAATGGCTACCTCTCCCTGATGGTCTACGATGCCTCGATGGACGTGACGTTGGTGCTCTACTTCAACGTCTGGGATGACGCCAACCTCGCCACAGACCAGTTCACCCTGATGGTCAAGGCCGCCAAAGATGCGCGGGCGGCCCTGGGCTACTAAGCCCTTCCTGGATTCTGTCCGGGCCTGACCGGCACCTTTGTGGTCTATTGTCCTCTGTTCCCGGGGACGGTCCCTGACCTGGAGGCTCATGCACACGGCGGCGCGCACCCACGGCTTCACCGAGTCGGTCATCCGGGGGATGACGCGGCTCGCCAACGACCATGGCGCCATCAACCTGGCCCAGGGCTTCCCCAACTTCCCAGCCCCGGAGGCGCTGAAGGAAGCCGCCATCGCCGCCATCCGGGCGGACGTGAACCAGTACGCCATCACCTGGGGCGCCAAGCGCCTGCGCGAGGCCCTGGCCCGCAAGATGCAGGACTGCTACGGCCTGACCGTGGATCCCGAGACCGAGATCACGGTCACCTGCGGCGCCACGGAGGCCATGGCCGCCGTGCTGCTGGCCCTGGTGGATCCGGGCGAGGAAGTGATCGTCTTCGAGCCCTGGTACGAGAACTACGGCCCAGACGCGGTGCTCTGCAGCGCGCGGCCCGTCACCGTGCCGCTGCCCGTGGGCCAGCCCCTGGACCTGGACCGGCTGGCCCGGGCCTTCGGGCCCCGGACCCGGGCCATCATCCTGAACACGCCCAACAACCCCACGGGCAAGGTCTTCAGCGCCGACGAGCTGGCGGGCATCGCCGCCCTGTGCCAGAGGCATGGCGCCTATGCCATCACCGACGAGATCTACGAGCACATCGTCTACGAGGGCCGGCACATCCCCCTGGCCACGCTGCCGGGCATGGCCGAGCGCACGGTGACCATCTCCGGGGCCTCGAAGACCTACGCCATCACCGGCTGGCGCATCGGCACCATCCTGGCCCCTGCGGAGCTGACCGCCGCCATCCGCAAGGTCCACGACTTCCTCACCGTGGGGGCCCCCGCGCCGCTGCAGGAGGCGGTCGCCTTCGCCATGGAGACGCTGCCCCGGGCCTACTACAGCGACATGGCCGAGGCCTACCGCCACCGGCGCGACCTGCTCTGCGGCGCGCTCACCCGGGCGGGCTTCCGCCTGCAGCCGCCCCAGGGCGCCTACTACGTGCTGGCGGACTACTCGGCCCTGGCCATTGAGCCTGACACCGCCTTCGCCGCGCGCCTGGTCAAAGAGGCTGGCGTGGCTGCGGTGCCCCTGTCGAGCTTCACCACGGACCCCAACCCGCCACGCATGGTGCGCTTCGCCTTCTGCAAGACCGATGACCTGCTGAAGGACGCCGCGCGGCGGCTGCAGGCTTTTTCGGAGCGGGTGGGGTAGAGGCTCAGGCCAGGAACTGGAGGCCGCTGGCGAAACCTTCATCAATTTCGTGCGTCCAGCGGACTTCGGCGGTCACAGGCAGGCTGGAGTCTCCCCCCAGCAGAGGGAGGTGGAGCCGCAACACTTCGCCCACCCGAAGAGCCACAGCGGTCAGGAGGTTCAGGCCGCCTTCGCTGAGGTCGTGGCACTGGCCCTGGGTTGCGACCTGGACTTCGGTAGCACCGGCCTCGCCGATGCGGTCAAAGCACACCGTCAGGTTCACGGGCGTTCGGCTATG
>JAAXXS010000096.1 GCA_013334395.1 Holophagaceae bacterium
AGATCGGCGAAGAGCAGCTCTTCTACTTCCAGCAGCGCGGCATCCCCGCCGAGGAAGCCATCAGCATGATCATCAACGGCTTCTGCAAAGACGTCTTCCGCGAGCTGCCCATGGAGTTCGCCGTCGAAGCCACCAAGCTGCTGAGCCTCAAGCTTGAAGGGTCCGTGGGATAAAAAAATGACACACCGCCAAGACGCCAAGATGCCAAGCACCGCCAAGAACTGCCTGTTCTTCTTGGCGCTCTTGGCGTCTTGGCGGTGAAGCTTTTCATCGCTGGAGCAACAATGCTATCCATCAAAAATTTGACGGCTTCGATCAACGGCACGCCGGTGCTGAAGGGGATCGACCTTGACATCAAGGCGGGGGAGATCCACGCGATCATGGGGCCCAACGGCTCCGGCAAGTCCACGCTGGGCAAGGTGCTGGCGGGGCATCCCGCCTACGAGGTGACCGGCGGCGAGGTGCTCTTCGAGGGCCGCGACCTGTTCAGCCTGGCCGCGGACGAGCGGGCCCGGGCCGGGCTGTTCATGGGCTTCCAGCACCCCATCGAGGTGCCGGGCGTGAGCAATTCCTCCTTCCTTCGCCTGGCCTACAACAAGAAGGCCGAAGCCGAGGGCCGCGACGAGCTGGACCCCCTGGAGTTCGACGACTTCATCCACGAGAAGATCAAGCTGGTAGCCATGCGGGAGGAGTTCCTGGACCGCAGTCTCAACGAGGGCTTCTCCGGCGGCGAGAAGAAGCGCAACGAGATCCTCCAGATGGCGGTGCTGGAGCCCAAGCTGGCCATCCTCGACGAGCTTGACAGCGGCCTGGACATCGACGCCCTGCGGGTGCTCGGCGACGCCGTGAACCGCCTGCAGCGCGCCGACCGGGCCCTGCTGATCATCACGCACTTCCCCCGCATCCTGGAGACCATCCAGCCCCACCACGTGCACGTGCTCTCCGGCGGCCGCATCCTGAAGAGCGCAGGCAAAGAGCTGGCCCTGGAGCTCGAGGAGCGCGGCTACGACTGGGTGCTCGAGGCATCCGCCGCCGGGGGCGCCCGATGACCTCGATGGTTGTTGGTTCCAACCTGCTGGTGGACCTGCTCAGCGGGCCCAGGCCCGCTGAGTGGGCTTCCCTGCGCGAAGCCGCTGAGGGGCGCCTGGAAGGGCGGGACCTGCCAACAACCAAAGATGAAGCCTGGAAATACACCGATCTGAAGGCCTTGGCCGCAATCCCCTTCGTTGCCGCACCCCGGGCCACCGTGGACATCAGCGCCTACCTGCTGCCGGAGATGGTGGGCACCCGCCAGGTCTTCGTGAACGGGCACCACGCGCCCCACGCCAGCTGCGCCTCGGCGGTCCCTGCCGGCGTGCGGTTCCTGCCCCTGAGCACCGCCAGCGAGGCCTGCCACGCCCTGGGTACCGTCAAGAACGGTGTGACTCCGGAGCTCTTCGAGGACCTGAACAGCGCGCGCTTCGAGGATGGCGCCGTGATCCTGGTGCCGAAGAACCTGAAGGTGGCCCTGCCTCTGCACCTGCTCTTCCTCACCAAGGCCGACACGCCCATCGCGGTCTTCCCGCGCGTGCTGGTCGTGCTGGAACCCGGCGCCGAGCTGGAGCTGGTGGAGGAGCATCACGGCGAAGGCACCTACCTGAGCTGTCCCGTGGTCGAGGTCCGCCTCGGCGAAGGCGCCATCCTGCGCCACGAGCGTGTCCAGCGCGAGTCCCCCGAGGCCTTCCATCTCGGCACCCTCAAGGCCGAGGTGGGCCGGCACGGGCAGTACCACTCCCGCACCCTCAGCTTCGGTGCCCGCTTCTCGCGGCAGCACCCCTGGGTGCGCCTGGCCGAAGGTGCCGAGGGCACCCTGGACGGCTTGGCGCTCCTGGACGACCAGCAGGTGGCGGATACTCACAGCTTCATGCACCACGCCGAGCCCAACGCCGTCAGCCACCAGCTGCACAAGTGCATCGTGGACGGGAAGGCCCGCGCCATCTTCAACGGCCAGGTCCGCGTGGCCCCCGGGGCCCAGGGCACGGACGCCAAGCAGCAGAGCCGCAACCTGCTGCTCTCCGAGACCGCCCGGGTGGACACCAAGCCCCAGCTGGAGATCTACGCCGACGACGTGAAGTGCAGCCACGGCGCCGCCGTGGGCCAGCTGGATCCCGAAGAGCTGTTCTACCTGGAGAGCCGCGGCCTGAACGCCGACGACGCCCGCAACCTGCTCACCTACGGCTTCGCGGCGGATGTGCTGCAGCGCGTGCCGGTGGCCAGTGTCCGCCGGGCCCTGCGCCAGCTGGTCATGGCCCGCACCCAGGCCGCCTCGCTGGGAGTCCTGGCATGAGCGCGACCCTGCAGCCCCTGGACATCACCGCCATCCGCCGCGACTTCCCGCTATTGTCGCGGGTCCTGAATGGCAAGCCCGTCATCTACCTCGACAGCGCCGTGAGCGGCCAGATGCCCCTCTGCGCCATCGAGCGCATGGCCAAGTACGAGCGGGATGAGCACACCAACGTCCACCGGGGCGTCAGCACCCTCAGCCAGGAGGCCACGGACTTCTACGAGGCCGCCCGGGAAAAGGTGCGCCGCTTCCTGGGCGCCGCTTCCGTGCGCGAGATCGTCTGGACCCGCGGCACCACCGAGGCCATCAACCTCGTGGCCCAGACCTTCGGCCGCACGGTGGTGAAGGCCGGCGACGAGCTCCTGGTGTCGGCCATGGAGCACCACGCCAACATCGTGCCCTGGCAGATGCTGGCCCAGGAGAAGGGCGCCACCCTCAAGGTCATCCCCATCACCGATGACGGCGAGCTGATCCTGGAGTCTCTCGACGAGCTGATCACGGAGCGCACCAAGCTGCTGGCGGTGACCCACGTCAGCAACGTGCTGGGCACCGTGAACCCCGTGAAGGAGATCATTGCCCGGGCCCATGCCAGGGGCGTGCCCGTGCTGGTGGACGGCGCCCAGGCGGTGCCCCACCTCAAGGTCGACGTGCAGGACCTGGACGCGGACTTCTACGTCTTCAGCGGCCACAAGCTCTCGGGCCCCACGGGCATCGGCGCCCTCTACGGCAAGCTGGCCCACCTGGAGGCCATGCCGCCCTGGCACGGTGGCGGCAACATGATCCGCTCCGTCACCTGGGAGAAGACCACCTACATGGCCGCCCCGGGCAAGTTCGAGGCGGGCACCCCGCCCATCGCCGCGGCCATCGGCCTGGGCGCCGCCCTCGACTACCTCGGCAACCTGGGCCTCGACCGCATCGCCGCTCAGGAGCACGACCTGCTCGTCTACGCCACAGAGCGCCTGGAGCGCATCCCAGGCCTGCGCATCCTCGGCAAAGCCCGCGACAAGGCCAGTGTCATCTCCTTCGTGGTAGAGGGCATCCACCCCCACGACATGGGCAGCCTGCTGGACGGCGAAGGGGTCGTGATCCGCGCCGGCCACCACTGCGCCCAACCCCTCATGGCCCGCTACAACGTCCCCGCCACCACCCGCGCCTCCTTCGCCTACTTCAACACCCGCGAAGACATCGACGTCCTCGTCTCCGCCGTCGAGAAAGCCATCGAGTTGTTCAAATGACTGACCCGCGTGAGCTGTACCAGCAGGTGATCCTGGAGCACAACAAGAAGCCCCGGAACTTCGGGAAGCTGGATCCCTGCACGCACCACGCGGAGGGTCACAACCCCCTCTGCGGGGACCAGCTGGAGCTCTCTCTCATCGTCGAGAACGGCCTCGTGGCGGACATCAAGTTCCAGGGCAGCGGGTGCGCCATCGATGTGGCCAGCGCCAGCCTCATGACGGGCATCGTCAAGGGCAAGTCCGTGGCCGAGGCTGAGGCCATGGTCGCTCAGTTCCGCGGCATGGTGCGCGGCGAGCTGGACCCCGCCACCCAGGCGCCCCTGCTGGGCCGCCTCACGCTCTTCAGCGGCGTCAAGGACCTGCCCAGCCGGGTCAAGTGCGCCATCCTCCCCTGGGCCACCCTCCACGCCGCCCTCAAAGGCGAGGAAGAAGCGAGCACGGAGTAGCCATGCCAAAAATTGCCGAAATCGAATACACACCCAATCCCAACGCGGTGAAATTCGTGCTGAAAGACGCCGTGGCCGTGGGCTTCCCCAAGTCCTTCCCCAATGCCGAGACCGCCGAGCATGACGAGCTGGCCAAGGCCCTGTTCGCTGTGGGTCACGTCACTTCGGTCTTCATGCAGGACAAGTTCCTCACCGTCACCAAGACCGACGACAAGGGCTGGCCCGAGATGCTGCCCCTGCTGGCTGCGCCCATCCGGGCCGCCGCGGGCCTGGGCGCCCAGACCGGCGAGCCGGTGGCGCCCCGGGTCTTCACCAAGGTGGAAGACGAGAACGACCCCCTGCTGCGCGACATCCGTATGGTACTCGAGAGCTCTATCCTCCCGGCCCTGGCCGCGGACGGCGGCGGCCTCGAGCTGGTGGGCCGCCACGAGAAGCAGGTGATGATCCGCTACGTCGGCGCCTGCGGCAGCTGCCCCGCCAGCCTCACCGGCACCCTCGTCGCCATCGAAGGCATGCTGCAGAAAGAAGTCGACCCCGAGATCGTGGTCATCAGCGTCTGAGGCTCAAGGGCAATTTTTACGGGGATAAGAGGGATGGACGGGGATAACTGCGGGGTGGCCTGAACCGCAGATGCCAGGCTGAACAGGAAACAAACAACTGCTGAATGAACCGCAAAGCACACAAAGTTCACATCGGTTCTTCGTGTGCTTTGCTTCGTGGTCTTTGTGGCCTTCGGGGTGACCCGCCTTACTTCGGCGGTTCGAACCCGTGCCGCACCTTCACGCTGGGATCCACGCTGCCCACGGCGTTCGTCGCGGGGACGCTCTCGCCCACCACGGCGGCGTGGGCGATGCCGGTGCCAGGCACGGTCTGCTGGACGCCAGAGGCCTGCACCAGGGCGGGCGTGATCACGGCGATGGGCGGCGGCGGCAGGATGGTCACGGTGACGCTGGCGGTGTAGCGCACGTCGTTGTTCCACAGGGCCATGACCTGGCACTGGGTCGGGGTGGTGGCGGCTGTGAACAGGCCCGATGAGTTGATGCTGCCGCCGGTGGCGGGCTGCACGGACCAGGTGACGCCGCTTCCCCAGGGCGTGTTGGCCGAGAACTGCAGCGTCTGGCCCGGGGCCACAGAGGCAACGCTTGGTGTGATCGCCAGCACCAGGTTGGCGGTGGCCACCTGGTCGCCGGTGCTTCGACTGCTGCCACCACAGCCGAGGGTCGCCAGCAAAAGCGCGCCGGTGGCGGCGAGGACAGGAAGAGAGCGGCGGCAGCGGAACATGGTCATCGCCCTAGAAGCGCCACAGCAGGCCGACCGTGGCCGTGCTCGCGGGCTGGTTCTCATAGCCGTAGTGGCTGCTCAGCGCCCGGGCCTCCACCTCCAGGTTCTCGCTCACCTTGAAGGTCACCACCGGGCCGTAGCCCAGGCGGGTCCAGTGCGACGTGCCCGACAGCGTCAGGCTGCCGCCCAGCGTCGGCGTCACGGTGTTGGTAATGGCGACCGACCAGCGAATCTCGGACACCGCCAGGCCCACGCTCCAGCGCGGTCCCAGAGGCACCAGCAGGTCCGCGCCCAGGGCCAGGCTCGACACGCGGGTGTTCAGCGTCTGCGGCAGCGGAGGCGCGGTGCTGCTGCGGGTCTCGCCGGTGAATACCGTGTAGTCGAGGCGGGGGCGGAGCCGCAGGCCCTTCGGCAGGTTCCACACCGTGTGCAGGCCCAGGGCCACGCCGGGGCCGCCTGCCGCCAGGCGCAGGCCGCCGTTGGTCGGGGATACCAGCGCCATCTGCGCGCCATAGGAAGCCACCAGGCGGCGGGAGGAGACCTTGGCCTCCGCGGCCTTGGGCGCTGCCTTGGCGGTGGCTGGTGCGGTCTGAGTCAGCACCGCAGGCGTGGCAGCTGCCGGGGAAACCGACGCCGGACTCGACCTCGCAGCCTCAGGAGCGGGCATGGGCGTGGGGGGTATCTGCGCAACGGTCGGTAGGGCGGGAAGCGCACGGGATACCGAGGGAGCAGGTGCCTTCGGTTTCCTCTGAGGCCTGAGGCTGCGAGCCTGGGTCAGCGGCGCGGGCTTGGCCGCAGGCGTCGGTAGAGCGACCACCGCAGGGGGCGGAGCCACCGCACCCGGCCCTCTTCCGCCTGAGCTGGATGGGCAGCCCAGCAGCAGGAGCAGGGAGCCGCCGACCAGGACGTCCCAGACCGCTGCTGCCCGACGGTGAGAAAGGGTCGCGCCAGGCTCAGAAGGGCCCCTAGCCAATCGGGCCCTTTCGCTTGAGCGAGCGGTGGCACTCCGTTTCCTTGCCATGGTTTGCCACCTTGGGTGGGTCTTTCCGAGAGCCGACGAGGGGCCCAAAGAGGACGACTCGGTATTCAAGCTCAGCGTCACCATGATCCAGGATTGAAACAATAAGCTTCATTACTTAGACTTAAAAAAATAACCGTTAGGTCCGATATGGAGCCCGCGGCACCTTCCCCGCCCGCCTCACCAGGCTCCTGATCACCCTCAGAGGCATGCTTCCGAGAGAAGGCGGCCCCGGGATCGTGGCCATCCCGGTCCAGCGGCTACTCTCGGCTCCGCTCGAACTGGGACTCGGCCCGGGCGCCCCGTCCCTGGGACAGGAAGCCCTGCTCGAGGACGCGAACGTGGACGCGGCCTAGGCGGACAAGGGTGGAAGCCCGGGTACCGTAGGCCGCACTGCGGATGAACATCGGAGACAGCAGGCGCTCCAAGTCCAGGGAGACCCCGGTCCGGGGCAGGTCGTCCTCGGCGCAGGGCCGGTCATCCTCCAGGGCCTTCAGCAGAGCCTCGTCGTCCTCCGCAACGGCCGCCAGGACCGCCCGGACCGCCAGGACCTTGGGCCAGGCCTCGTCGAAGTCACCGTTGGAAACCGCGTGGATCCCAGGCTCGAAGCGCACCACCCGGTCATGGCGGCTCTCGTAGCCCAGGAGGTCCTCCCCGTCATATAGCAGCAAGTTGAAGGGGCTGTAGGATCCCGCCTCGGGCCGGAGGGACTCCAGCCAAGCTACGGCGGAGGCATCACTCTCCAGGAAGGCCACGGGGAGCTGCCCCCGGGAAGGTCCCTCAGGCCGGGTCAGGGTGGGATCCCGGAAGTTGGTGAGGACCGCCATCCGGCCGGTGCGGGTGACGCCCAGCCAGGTGCCACCGCCCCGCAGGTCCCGGCCCGCCAGGATGCGGCCGCCCTCCCACCAGGCCAGCGGGGCCGTGGGCCGGTCGTAGTACTCGTCCCGGTTCCCCAGGAGGAGCAGCGGCTCCTGAGAGCCCGGGTGCCACTGGAAGCCGACTACGCACATGGCGCCATTGTGCCTGGGTGCCGATTCCTTTGCTGGTCAGGCCGGGTTTTCCACGGTAGGCTGTCGGTTCTGCCGGACTTCGTGTGCCGGGATTCCAGCGCACCACCAGAGCGTGGGCGCAAAAAGAAGAGGTGGACTTACATGTCCAAGTTAGAAGCAATCATCAAGGGGAAGGGCCCTAAGCAGATGGGCCGCATCACCGTGCTAGACGCGGCGTTCGAGGAGGACGAGTCCGCAGACGGCATGGAGTTCATGGCCGCCCTGCAGGGCGAGACTCGTGGGCTCCGTGAGGAAGAAGTGGTGCGAGGCGCCGTCGTGGAGATCCGCGGCAAGGACGTCATCGTGGACATCGGCTACAAGGGTTCGGGCACCGTCAACCTTGACGAGTTCAACAACCCTGACGGCACGCAGGGCGTGCAGGTGGGCGATGTCGTGGAAGTGCTCCTCGAGATGCTCGAGGACGCCAACGGCAATGTGCGCCTCTCCCGTGAGCGCGCCGAGAAGATGAAGATCTGGGACGAGGTCGAGAAGGCCTTCCGCTCCAACATGACCGTGCACGGCACCGTGCTCGAGAAGGTCAAGGGCGGCCTAGCCGTGGACATCGGCATCCGCGCGTTCCTGCCCGGCAGCCAGGTGGACATGAAGCCTGTCCGCAACCTGGATCCCTACCTCGGCAAGTCCTTCGACATGAAGGTCATCAAGGTCAACCGCCGCCGCGGCAACATCGTGCTGTCCCGCAAGCTGTTCCTGGAGACCATCAACGCGAGCCTGAAGGAAGAGACCCTCGCGGGCCTCGAAGAGGGCAAGCTGGTCGAGGGCGCCATCAAGAACATCACCGAGTACGGCGCCTTCGTCGACCTCGGCGGTGTGGACGGCCTGCTGCACATCACCGACATGTCCTGGGGCCGGCTCAACCACCCCAGCGAGATGTTCCAGGTGGGCGACAAGGTCGAAGTGGCCGTGCTCAAGTACGACAAGGAGACCGAGCGCGTCTCCCTCGGCTACAAGCAGAAGTTTCCGGATCCCTGGCTCTCCGTCGAGGAGCGCTATCCCATCCAGGCCACCGTCAAGGGCAAGGTCGTCTCGATCACTGACTACGGCGCATTCGTGGAGTTGGAGCCCGGCATCGAAGGCCTGGTCCACGTCTCCGAGATGAGCTGGACGAAGAAGGTCAAGTCCGCCAAGGGCATGGTCAACCTGGGCGACCAGGTCGAGGCCCTGATCCTGCAGGTGGACAGCGAGAACCGCCGCATCAGCCTCGGCATGAAGCAGATCACCCCCAATCCCTGGATGGCCATCGCCGAGAAGTACCAGCCCGGCATGATCGTCACGGGCACCGTGCGCAACATCACGGAGTTCGGCGCCTTTGTCGAGCTGGAAGAGGGCATCGACGGCCTGATCCACGTGTCCGACTTCAGCTGGACCAAGAAGATCAAGCACCCCGGCGAGATCGTGAAGAAGGGCGACAGCGTCACCGCCAAGGTCCTCAACCTGGACCCCCTGGCCCAGCGCATGAGCCTCGGCGTGAAGCAGATGGAGCCCAACGTCTGGGAGATCTTCTTCGAGAACAACAATGTGGGTGCTGTCATCACCGGCAAGATCGCCCGGCTGACCGACTTCGGCGCCTTCGTGGACCTGGGCGACGGCATCGAGGGTCTGGTGCATGTCTCCGAGCTGAGCCGCCGCCGTGTGGAGGACATCCAGAAGGAGTTCGCCGCCGGTCAGGAACTCTCCATGAAGATCGTGAAGCTCGACCCCACCGAGCGCCGCATCGGCCTCTCCGTCAAGCAGCTGGAGCAGGATCTCGAGCGCGGTGACATGGACGCCGCCAAGGCCCGCCAGCCTGAGTTCAAAAAGGCGACTCTGGCTGACGCCTTCAACC
>JAAXXS010000097.1 GCA_013334395.1 Holophagaceae bacterium
GGCTCGGGCAAGTCGAGCCTGGCCTTCGACACCCTCTACGCCGAAGGGCAGCGGCGCTATGTGGAGAGCCTCTCCGCCTACGCCCGGCAGTTCCTGGACCAGATGGAGAAGCCCGATGTGGACAGCATCGAGGGGCTGTCTCCGGCCATCTCCATCGAGCAGAAGACCACCAGCAAGAACCCCCGGTCCACGGTGGCCACCGTGACCGAGATCTACGACTACCTGCGCCTGCTCTTCGCCCGCACGGGCCGGCCCACCTGCGTGGCCTGCGGCGAGCCCATCGCCAGCCAGACCATCCAGGAGATGGCGGACCAGATCCTGGCGCGGCCCGAGGGCGCGAAGCTGCAGATCCTGGCGCCCGTGGTGCGGGGCCGCAAGGGCGAGTACAAGAAGCTGCTCCAGGACTTGATGAAGCGCGGCTACATCCGGGCCCGGGTGAACGGCCAGATGCTCGATCTCACCGAGGGCGTTCCCGACCTGGACAAGCAGAAGAAGCACACCATCGAAGTGGTCATCGACCGCCTTAAGGTCTCGCCCTCCATCCAGTCGCGGCTGGCGGACAGCCTGGAGATCGCCTGCAACCTGGCCGAGGGCGGCGCCCTCCTCGACCTCGACGGGGCCGAGACGTTCTTCTCCAGCAAGCTGGCCTGCAACAAGCCCAAGTGCGCCCTGTTCGGCCAGGGGCTGCCGGAGCTGGAGCCGCGCTCGTTCTCCTTCAACACGCCTTACGGGGCCTGCCCCACCTGCGACGGCCTGGGCTTCAAGCGCCAGTTTGCCGAGGAGCTGATCGTGCCGAACGCGAACCTCGCCATCAGCGAGGGCGCCATTCAGGCCAGTGGCTGGAAGAGTGTGGCCGAGGACGGCTGGCGGTCCCAGATGATGGATCAACTCTCCCGGAAGCTGAAGTTCAGCCTCGACACCCCCTGGAAGAAGCTGCCCGGAGACATCCGCCGCCTGCTGCTGCACGGCACCGAGAAGGAGATGCGCTTCACCTACGAGAGCAAGCGCAACAGCAACCGCTACGACTTCGTCCACCACTTCGAGGGCATCATCGGCAACCTCGAGCGCCGCTACCGCGAGACCACCAGCGAGGAGATCCAGGCGGAACTCGAGGCGTCCATGCGGATCATCCCCTGCGAGGTCTGCGCGGGGCAGCGGCTCAAGCCCGAGGTGCTGGCGGTCTACGTGAGCGGCCTGAACATCGCCCAGGTGGCGGCCCAGAGCGTGCGCGACGCCCGGCAGTGGTTCGGCGACCTGGCCCTGGAAGGCAAAGACGCCGTCATCGCCGAGAAGGTGCTGAAGGAGATCCGTGAGCGCCTGGGCTTCCTGGACGACGTGGGCCTGGGCTACCTGACCCTGGACCGCAGCGCGGCCACGCTGTCCGGCGGCGAGGGCCAGCGCATCCGCCTCGCCACGCAGATCGGCTCCAAGCTCCAGGGGGTGCTCTACGTGCTGGACGAGCCGAGCATCGGCCTGCACCAGCGGGACAACCTGCAGCTCATCCGCACCCTCAAGGAGATGCGCGACCTGGGCAACACCGTGCTGGTGGTGGAGCATGACCTGGAGACCATCCTGGCGGCGGACCACGTGGTGGACATGGGGCCCGGTGCCGGCGAGCACGGCGGCTTCGTGGTGGCCCAGGGCACGCCGGAGGAGATCCGCGACACGCCGGGCTCCATCACCGGCGACTTCCTCGCGGGCCGGGACTCTATTCCCGTGCCGCGCGTCCGTCGCAGGGCCAAGCGGGGCTTCCTCTCGGTGCTGGGCGCCGAGGAGAACAACCTCAAGAAGGTGGACGCGGACTTTCCTATCGGCCTGGTCACCTGCGTGACCGGGGTCAGCGGGTCGGGCAAGAGCACCCTGGTGAACGAGATCCTGTACAAGGCCCTCGCCAACCAGCTGCACCAGGGCGTGCACATCGTGGGCAAGCACAAGGCCATCAAGGGCCTTGAGGCCATCGACAAGGTCATCGACATCGACCAGGCGCCCATCGGCCGCACGCCGCGCAGCAACCCGGCCACCTACACGGGGCTGTTCACGCCCCTGCGGGAGCTCTTCGCCCAGCTGCCCGAGAGCAAGGCCCGGGGCTACGCGCCTGGCCGCTACAGCTTCAACGTGAAGGGCGGCCGCTGCGACAAGTGCGAGGGCGATGGCCTGCTGCGCATCGAGATGCACTTCCTCCCGGATGTCTACGTCACCTGCGAGCAGTGCAAGGGCAAGCGCTACAACCGCGAGACCCTGGAGATCCACTACAAGGGCAAGAGCATCTCCGACGTGCTGAACATGACCGTGGAGGAAGCCCTGGTCCTCTTCGCGCCCATTCCCGTGCTGGCCAACAAGCTGCAGACGCTGATCGACGTGGGCCTCGGCTACATCCGCCTGGGCCAGAGCGCCACCACCCTGTCCGGCGGCGAGGCCCAGCGCGTGAAGCTGGGCAAGGAGCTGAGCAAGCGGGCCACGGGCCGCACGGTCTACATCCTCGACGAGCCCACCACGGGCCTGCACCTGAAGGACATCCAGAAGCTGCTGGAGGTCATCACGCGGCTGGTGGAGACGGGCAACACCATCATCGTCATCGAGCACAACCTGGACGTGATCAAGACCGCCGACTGGGTCCTGGACCTGGGCCCGGAGGGCGGGGGCGAAGGGGGCCGCCTCATCGCTGTGGGCACGCCGGAGGAGATCGCCAAGCGGAAGACCAGCATCACCGGGCGCTACCTCGCACCCTATCTCAAGTAGGGCTCAGGCCAGGGTATCGACCTGGCGACCCAGGCCCGCGCCCTGGTCCATGAGCTTGATCAGGGCCGCCCCCTGCTGGGCCTCGATGTCGAGGCTCTTCCTGAGGACGCCCACGGCAATGCCGCTCTGGATCTGGGCCTGACTCTGGGCCATGGCGGCACCGACGGGAGAGACATCCACGGAAACCTCGATGAGGCCTTATCGACCCTCGGGCTTCTTGGCTTGAGCGGCCCGGAGCAGGGCGGCGGCATCCCGGACCGGGGCTTTGGCCTCGAGGGAGGCGAGGTTCTCGGCAGCGATCGCCTCGAACACTTCCCGCCGGTGCACCTGCACGTTGCGGGGGGCCTTGATGCCGAGGCGCACACCGTTATTGGAGATGCCGAGGACGATCACCTCGACCTCGCCTCCAATGATGATGGACTCCTCCTGCTTGCGCGTGATGACCAGCATGCTGGAAGGCTACCAGAGCTTTCTCAGTCCTGAGCCAGGATTGGGTACCGCAGCGGGAACTTGTCGGAGTTGAGCACGATCTGAAAGCCGGTCAGGGTGCGCGCGTTGATGACCAGCGGGCCGGCCAGGTTGGTGGTCATGGCGCGGGGGTCCTCGGGGATGACCACCAGGGTCAGGATCATGGCGTCCTGGTTCGACGTCAGGGCGAGGGCTTCGGATTCCTCCTCGCCCAGGGGCACTTCGTAGTCGCTCTTGACGGCCACCGGGTCGATGCAGGTGAACGAGATCTCCGGAGATGCCACCGCCTGCAGAAACTTCAGGGGGTAGCCGTCTGGCGGCTCGAAGAGCCGGAAGTCTCTCAGCAGCGGGAAGCCCACCAGACCCTTGGGGAAGCTCAGCAGGATGCCGTCATCAGGGGTGGGGTCTGGGGAGGAGGTCATGGTGTTCCCGGGTTGTTCCAGATCAACCCATCGGCCGTTTCTGCCTCTTCCTGAGTTTCATGGGGCCCCGCCTCGAAAACCGCCCAGATGGCATCCAGCCGTTTCCGGCGGAAGCGGGGGTTGGGCATGGTCCGCTCCAGGGCTTCCCGAGTGGCGGGTGGATGGGTCAGCCGGGCCAGGATCCACCGGTTGCCGAGCTCCATGACCGCGGCCACGTCACCCTCGTTGCCCCAGACCCAGCGCATGGTCGTGAGCTGCCGGGCCCGCTCCATGGCCAGGGCCCCGAGGTGCCTGGCCTTATCCACGATCGGATCCTGCTTGGGGTGGCCGTAGGCCCGGACCCGGCGCAGCAGCTGGCGGATCTCCTGGGGAAGACTGGCGAGCCGCGGGCCGATCTCCGGGTGTTCCCGCTTGGTCTCGGCCTCATCCGCCAGGGTGCGGAGCAGGGGCAGGAGCAGCGCCGCGTCCCGGCTGGCGTAGCTGATCTGTGAGTCCCGCAGGGGGCGCAGCATCCAGTTGGAGTCCTGCTCTTCTTTGGGGATGTCGAGGCCGAGCTTGAGGCGCGCCATGGTCTTGAGGCCCGGCTGGGGGTAGCCCAGGGCCCGGGAGAGCAGCATGGTGTCGAAGATGCTGTTGGGCACGACGTCATAGAGGCGCTTGAAGACGATGCCGTCGCCGGAGAAGTCGTGGACGATCCAGGGCACCTGGCTCATGGCCTGCAGGGCGGGGCGCATGAGGTCCTGCAGGGGCAGTGGATCCACCAGCCAGGCCTGATCGTGGGTGGCCACCTGCATCAAGGCCAGGACACAGTGGTGCATGCCCGTGAGGCTGCACTCGATGTCCACGGCCAGCAGGCCCGCCGCATGCCACAGGGGCAGGGCCTCCTGCAGCTTCTCAGGCGTGTCCACGTAGGTGGTGGGAAGGTCAAAGTGGTCAAGCACCATCCGACCAGTGTGCCGCAGATGGGCATCCATTACTCTTGAGAGTCCGCAGGAATGTAAAGGAGCCCCATGACCCGCTCGCTGTTCTGGACCACCTTCCTCACCGTCTTCCTCGCCGAGGTGGGCGACAAGACGCAGCTTGCGGCCATGACGGCCACCGTCCGCAGCGGCCAGGTCTGGACGGTCTTCTTCGCCGCCAGCGCGGCCCTGGTCTGTGCCACGGCCATCGGCGTGGCCATGGGCGGCGTCCTGTTCCGGTACATTCCCGAAGCCGCCATCAAGTGGGCCGCCGGCTGCACCTTCATCGCCGTGGGCGTGTGGGTGCTCGTCAAGGGCTGAACCTATCCCCGGCGCAAGGTGAGGATGGCGATCTCGGGCGGCGCGGCGATGCGGATGGGCAGGCCCACCACGCCGAGGCCGCGGCTCACGTAGAGAAGGTCTTCGCCCTGGCGGTAGAGGCCGTCGGTGCGCGGGCCGATGAGGTGGGCGCTGCTGAAGCCGGGGATGGGGTTGATCTGGCCGCCGTGGGTGTGGCCCGACAGGGTGAGCCGCGCGCCTGCGGCCAGGGCCTGCTCCCACTCGCTGGGCCGGTGGTTGAGGCAGATGCGGAAGGCGTCGGCGGGCAGGTCGCGGGCCGCCTCGTTGGGCCGGGGGCCGGGGCCGAAGACCAGGCGGCGGAAGCGGCCGTTCCGGGCCATGGGGTCCTGCAGGCCCAGCACCGCGAGGACGGCGCTGCCCCGGGTCACGAGGGCGGCGGCGTTCTCCAGGCACCGGATGCCCGCCCGCTCCAGGTCCCGCCAGATGGGCCGCGGGTCATCGAAGTAGTCGTGGTTGCCCAGCACGGCGAAGCGGCCCAGGGGCGGTTCGAAGCCCCGGAAGGCCGTCAGGAGGGACTCCAGCTCCTCCGGGCGGCTGTCCACCAGATCGCCGGTGAAGACCAGCAGGTCCGGGCGCTCCCGCTCCGTGAGGATCCGCCAGCGGACCAGGGTCTCGGGACTTACCAGGGGGCCGGCGTGGAGGTCGCTCAGGTGGGCGAGGCGCACGCCGTCCAGGTCCGCCGGCAGGTCCGGGAAGGCCAGGTCCCGGCGGGTGATCCGGGGATCGCCGAAGGCCTCCCGGGAGCCGCTGGCCCCCAGGGTGACGGCGGCCCCAGTGCTGGCCACGGCGGCGACGCGCAGGAAGGCGCGGCGGCTGGGATCTTCCGGGGCCTGCTCGCCGCTGTCATCCCGTTCGGTCAGGCGGCGGGAGAGGCGCCAGAGTCCCTGGGCCACCATGCCGATGACCAGGTGCAGCACGCTGAAGGCCTGGAAGTAGAAGCCGACACGGGCCAGGCCCCGCAGCAGGGGCATGGCGCTGTGGCTGCCGGTGGCGGCCATGCGCATGAGGGCGAAGACCACCAGGGGGACGTGGATCAGGCCCAGGAGCCAGGGAAGCCAGCGGTGCGCGCGCTCCGGCAGCTCCAGCCGCAGCAGGCGCAGGTGGAGCCACTGGACCAGCAGGATAAGGACAAGGGCGAGGAGAAAAGGCATTCAGGAAGGATCTCAGGGGCGCAGGAGCAGGGAGATGGTTCCCACCGTGCGTCCCTTCATGATGCCATCCAGAGGCCGGTGCACGCCCAGGGTGAAGCTCAGGTTGCCCATGAGCCGACGCAGGGTGTCCTGGGGCAGGCCCAGGCGCCGGCTGTCCAGCTCCAGGCCCGCCACCCGCTGGGCCGTAGGCTTGGGTGAGGAGTCCTGCCAGATCGTGCTGTGCTCAAGGTAGAGCTGAACCGGGCCCCCCAGCTCGCCCCGCAGCCGCTGGAGGCGGTTGCCCGTGGCGGTGTAGGCGGGCAGAGCCGCCTGGACCACCCGGTTCGCGTCCAGGGAGGTGGGCAGGAGAGAGGTGGGCACCCCCCCCAGGTGGAACTGATCCAGGGCGGTGGGTTGGCCGCCGAGGCGGCCGCCCTCGGCCAGCACCGCGAGAGGCACCCAGGGGTTGATCCAGCCAGCCCGGAAGGTCATGCGGGTCAGCTGCCAGGCCTGACCCTCGGTGCGGCCCTGCTGCTCGCGCACCGCCAGTCCGAGCTGCAGGCCCTGGTCGTTCCGGCTCCAGTGGCTCCCGAGGCCCGCGTCCACCCCCACCAGGGAGCGGCTGAGGGAGGTGCCGCCCCGGGGGGTCACGCGCTCGGCAGCGGCGTAGGGGCGCAGGGTGTGCCGGGGGCGGCCCAGGTCCTCCCGCTCGAAGGCCAGCTCGAAGCCCTGGCGCTCCCGGTCGAAGCCCTGAACGGAGAGGAAGTCCTGGTTGGAGGGCCGCTCGAGGTTTGAGAAGAGCTGCAGCGAGGGCGCCCAGCGCCAGCCGTGCCAGGAGGCCCCGGCCATGGCGCCCCGGGGGCCTGCGAGGTTGCCGAGGTTCATGCCTGCGACATTGCCGAGGCCGAGGCCCGCCAGTACCTGCCAGTTCAGGCGGCCCAGGATGTCGTTGCCGCCCAGGCCAAGCTGGGTGTTGACCCCGGCTGGAGAGGAGCTGATGCCGACCAGGGAGAAGAGGTCATGGCTCTCGCCGATGCGATAGGGGTGGGACGCGACGTCCACGGGCGGGGGCAGAGGGCTGGGCTCGTCGGCCTTCGGCAGGGCCACGTCCCGCACCAGAGGCTCGGGATCCACAGGCAGGGCCTTGGCTTCCAGGGGCGGCAGGCTGGTGTCCAGGCGGCGGATCTGGAGGCCCGTGGCGCTGAGCTGGGTGTAGTAGATCCACCTCCCGTCCGGCGTGGTCGTGGGATTCCAGGCAGCGGCGAGGGTGCGCGTGAGGGGCTTCCCGGCGGCGTCCACCAGGTTCCAGATGCCGTCCACCTCCTTCCAGGTGACGATGCCGCCAGTGGCCTTCGGCGGCGCGGCGGCGGGCCGGGGGGCCGTCCCGGGCTGCCACTGCCAGGGCTGGGGCTGCAGCACGCCCTCGCCATCCGCCAGCCGGAGCTGGAAGGCGACGGTGTTCGCCGAGGTCCACACCGGCTTCCAGGGCAGGGCGCCGTGGACGCGGCCCAGGCGCTGGTTCGGTGCCACGACCGGCGCCGCGGGCGCGTGGTCCGCGGGCTCGTCCGGATCCTTGGGCTTGACCTTCTTGGCCACCGGGGCCTTCAGGTCCCAGACGTAGAGGCCGGGCTGCTTGGGATCCAGCACGCGGGCCAGGAGCTTGGCGCCGTCGGGGCTCAGGGCGAGGCCCGTGACCTCCCCCTTCAGCTGAGTGAACAGCTCGCCTTCGCGCAGGCCCTGGGCCTTCACCCGGCGCTCCAGCTCCAGGGCTGTGTGGGTCAGCTCCGCGCAGAAGCGCTGGTAGCCGTCCTTGGGGCCAAAGCCGAAGGTGGCCAGGAAGGCGTCGTCGAACTTGCGCTTGCCGGCCAGCCGGGTCCACAGGGCCTGGAAGACCTTGGGGTCGGCCGCCTTGGTCTCCAGCCACTCCAGGTAGGCGCTGCCCCCCAGGTAGGCCATGCTTCCACCCAGGAAGCCGCCCGTGCCGCTGAGGGCCTCGTAGGAGGGCAGCTTCCCTTCCAGGCTCCACTGGCGCAGGATCGCGGCGCGGACGGCGCTGTGGGGGCGGCCGCTGCCCGTGAGCTTGCCTTCGATGAGGGTGGCGTAGCCTTCCGTGACCCAGCGGGGCGCCTTCTCTGGGAGGGGGCCGATGACGGCGGTCCAGCGCTGCCAGAGGTTGGGCTTCCGCTGGGGCCGCAACAGGTGGTGCATGTGGCCCAGCTCGTGGGCCACCACCAGCTCCGCCCAGCCGCGATGGTGGCCGATGACGGAATCCGCTTCCGGTGCCGTCTTCCACAGCACCACGTGGGGCCGCTGGAAGACAGGCAGGGCCATGCCGTTGGCCTCCATGACGGGATCCAGGACCAGGATGTCGATGGGCTTCTCGTAGACGAAGCCCACCAGGCCCAGATACTGGGCGTGGATGCCCTCCACTCGGCCCGCCACCTCGCGGCCGAAGCCCTCGAAGGCCGCCGGGCAGTGGATGCGGTAGTGGGCCGTGGTGAAGGTCAGCCACGCCGCGTCCGGCGCCTGGGTGCGGGGGGCTGCCTGCACCAGGGCGGGCAGGAGGAGGAGACCGGGGAGGAGGGCGCGTGGGTTCATCCCTCCAGTCTGACCCGACTGCCGACGGCTGACATCCAATAGCTCTCAGCTGCCAGCTGATAGCTGATAGCTTTTATCCCATGTCCCGAATCCGGATCCTCAGTGACCAGGTGGCCAACCAGATCGCCGCGGGCGAAGTGGTGGAGCGGCCGGCCTCGGTGCTGAAAGAGCTGGTGGAGAATGCCCTGGACGCCGGGGCGCGCCACCTGGAGGTCACCTGGGAGGAGGGCGGCAAGCGCCTGCTGGAGGTGGCCGACGACGGCTCGGGCATGGCCCGGGATGAGCTGTATCTCGCTCTGGAGCGCCACGCCACCAGCAAGGTCCGCACGGCGGAGGACCTGGGCCGCCTCGACACCTTCGGCTTCCGCGGCGAGGCCCTGCCCAGCATCGCCAGCGTGAGCCGCTTCGACCTC
>JAAXXS010000098.1 GCA_013334395.1 Holophagaceae bacterium
CGCTGGTCGGGGTCGCCATCGAGCGGGTGGCCTACCGCCGGCTGCGGAACGCCCAGCGCATGTCCGTGGTCATCACCACCCTGGGCGTGGGCATCTTCCTGGAGAACCTGGTGCGCCTCACGGTGGGCCCCGAGACGCGGCAGATCCCCGCCCGCCTGCCCTCGGCGCCGGTGGTCTGGCTGCAGCAGCACCTGGGCGCCTTCGTCACCTGGGACAAGCTGCTGATCATCCTGATCTCCCTGGCCCTCATGGCGATCCTCTGGCTGGTGGTGAACCGCACCCTGATCGGCACGGCCATGCGCGCCGTGGCCGACAACAAGGACGCGGTGCCCCTCATGGGCGTGAACCTGAACCTGGTCATCGCCGTCACCTTCGCCATCGGCTCAGCCCTGGCGGCGGCGGGCGGCATCTTCTACGGCCAGGCCTACTCCATCGATCCCTACATGGGCATCGACCTGGGCTGGAAGGCCTTCATCGCCGCGGTCATCGGCGGCATCGGCTCCATCGAGGGCGCGGTGCTGGGCTCCTTCCTGCTGGCGGGCGTGGAGGTCATCACCGTGGCCTACCTGTCCTCGAACCTGAAGAACGGCATCGCCTTCGGCCTGCTGATCCTCCTCCTCCTTGTCTGGCCCTGGGGCATCATGGGCAAGCCCACCCTGAAGAAGGTGTAGACCGCTGATGTCAACGAAATCCCCGCCGGAGCGCGCTGCGCCTCCCCCCGAACCCGGACCGTCCAGGGTCCGCTTCTGGATGGTCTGCGCCCTGATCCTGGCCCTCGCCCTGCCGCTGCAGCTCTCTGTGGACGCAGGGCTCTTCCCGGACGTGCTGAACCCCTACTACCTGCACTTGCTGACCATCATCGGCATGAACATCATCCTGGTGGCCAGCCTCAACCTGCTGAACGGCTACCTGGGCGAGTTCGCCCTGGGGCACGCGGGCTTCATGGCCGTCGGAGCCTATACGGCGGCGCTGCTGGCGACGAAGGCGCTGCCCTCGGCCGCGGCCCTGCCGCCGGTGCTCGGCACCTTCGTCATCCTGGTCGTCACCCTGGGCGGGGCCATGCTCATGGCCGCCGGCATCGGCTACCTCATCGGGCTGGTGACCTTCAAGACCGTGGGCGACTACCTGGCGATCATCACCCTCGGCTTCAACATGATCATCGTCAACGCCATCCAGAACATGGACTTTGTCGGCGGCCCCCGGGGCTTCACGGGCATTCCGAAGAACACCAACTTCCTGGCGGTGGCGGTCTGTGCGCTGCTGACCCTCGGCCTGCTGCGCAACCTGATCCAGTCCAGCTTCGGCCGCGTGTGGGTGTCCATCCGGGAAAATGCCATCGCCGCGGAGCTGATGGGAGTCTCCATCGCCCGGGCCAAGAACTGGGCCTTCACCATCGCCGCAGCCTTCGCGGGGTTGGCGGGGGGCCTCTGGGCCCAGAACCAGCAGTTCATCACCCCCCGCAGCTTCGACTACATCAAGACCACCGAGATCCTGGTGATGCTCTACCTCGGCGGCATGGCCAGCCTGAGCGGCTCGATCCTGGGCGTGGTGGCCTACACGCTGCTGATGGAGCTGCTGCGCAATCTGCTGAGCGCCTTCGCGCCGCAGCTGGCCGAGTGGCGGATGCTCATCAGCCCTCTGATCCTCATCGTGATCATGCTGACGCGCCAGACGGGCCTCCTGGGCAACCGGGAGTGGCGCTGGCTGCGGTCCCGGCAGGGGGCGTGATGGGCCTGCGCATCACGGACCTCACCAAGTCCTTCGGCGGCCTCACCGCCGTGTCCGGCTTCCACCTGGAGCTGGGCGACCGCGACCTGCAGGGCATCATCGGCCCCAACGGCGCGGGCAAGACGACCGTCTTCAACCTGATCACCGGGGTCTACGCGCCGGATTGCGGTCAGATCCAGCTGGGGGAGCACACGGTCAGCGGGCTGCCCTCGGACGCCATCGCCCGGGCCGGCATCGCCCGCACCTTCCAGAACATCCGCCTCTTCGCGCAGATGACGGTGCTGGACAACATCACCATGGCCCTCCACGCCCGGGCGGGTTATGGGCTGTGGGAGGCCGCCTTCCGCACCGGGAACTTCCACCGCCAGGAGGCGCGGCTGCTGGCCGAGAGCCGGGAACACCTGGCCCGCTTCGGCCTGCTGGACCGCCAGCGCGAGGCCGCGGGCAGCCTGCCCTACGGCGAGCAGCGCCGCCTGGAGATCGCCCGCGCCCTGGCCACGGGCCCCAAGGTGCTGCTGCTGGACGAGCCCGCCGCGGGCATGAACCCCCGGGAGGTGGAGGAGCTGATCCAGCTCATCCAGCAGGTCCACCGGGACTTCTCCCTGGCCATCCTGCTCATCGAGCACCAGCTGCCGGTGGTGATGGAGCTCTGCCGCGAGGTGCAGGTGCTGGACTTCGGCCAGACCATCGCCAGCGGCGCCCCCCAGGAGGTCGTCCGCAATCCGCTGGTGATCGAGGCCTACCTGGGCGAAGAGGAGGCGATGGCATGACCCTCCTGCGCGTGGAAAACCTCGCCGTCTCCTACGGGGCCATCAAGGCCCTGCATGGCATCAACCTCACCATCGCGGAAGGCGAGATCGTCTCCCTGCTGGGCGCCAACGGCGCCGGCAAGTCCACGACCCTGCGCGCCATCTCCCGGATGCTGCCCCTCCAGGGCGGCGACATCTTCTACCGCGACCAGAGCGTGAAGCAGATCCCCGCCCATCAGCTGGTGGCCATGGGCATCGGCCACGTGCCCGAGGGGCGTGGCATCTTCCCCAACCTCACGGTGCAGGAGAACCTGGCCCTGGCGGCCTGGACCCAGAAGAACAAGCAGCGCCTCGCCGCCTCCTACGAGAAGGTCTTCGCCCTCTTCCCGCGCCTGGAGGAGCGCCGTCCTCAGCTGGGAGGCACCCTGTCGGGCGGCGAGCAGCAGATGCTGGCCGTGGGCCGCGCCCTCATGACCGACTGCCGGCTCATGCTGCTGGATGAGCCCTCCATGGGGCTGAGCCCCTTGCTGGTGAAGGAGGTCTTCCGCGCCCTCCAGGCCATCAACGCCCAGGGCATGACCATCCTGCTGGTGGAGCAGAACGCCCACATGGCCCTCAAGATCGCCCACCGCGGCTACGTCCTGGAGAACGGCCGCATGGTGCTCGAAGGCCCTGCCGCCGAGCTGGCCAAGGACCCTCGGGTGAAAGAGGCCTACCTGGGTGGTGCTACGACCTAGGGCTCTTTTCCTGAGGAACGGGAAAGAAGCGCCACCGAAAAAAGAAAATATTTGCGACCGATGAACACCGATGAACGCCGATTAAAAGCTGATCAAACAAGGACACCAAGGTTCTGTTTTTATCATGTCTTTATCGGTGTTCATCGGTGGTTAAAACGCAGTTTGTCTTTATCCCCTTCATCCCCTGTATCCCTGTAGAAATTGCTTTGGAACAGGGAAGAAGGGGATAAGAGAAAAAGCAGGGCTAGGGGCTGAGATGCCTGTGTCCAGAGGGAGGAGTGGCCTGTTGATGGCCCACGATACCTGCCAGGCGGAGAAAGCAGGGCGACGCCCGGGTGACAAAAATCTTGACAATCCGTGGAAAGAAGGCCGACTTAGATCTGCACGGGGGTGAGCACGTACTTGCCCTTGGCATCGCGGCTGAGGGTGCCCGCGAGGGTGTCGGGATCATGGTAGAAGGCGCAGAGGTGGTCGGTGCCGGTGAGCTCTTGAAGAACCTTCAGCCGCTCGTCCACGCAGGTGACCACGTCCAGGTCGTAGCCCATGCACCAGGCGGGCTGGATGTGGCGGGAGGTGGGGATCAGGTCGGACACGAAGAACAGCTTGCGGCCGCCGCCTTCCACCACCACGATCTGCAGGCCCTTGATGTGGCCCGGGGCGGGTCGCACGGAGATGCCGGGCAGCACCTCGGCGGCGCCGTGGACGGTGTCGAGCACGCCTGCGGCCTCCAGCGGCTCCCAGTTGGGGGGCAGGTAGCTGGCCTTCACGCGCAGATGGGGGTGCTTGGCGTCGGCCAGATCCTGGGCCTGCACCAGGTAGCGGGCGTTGGGGAAGCTGGGCACAGCCTGGCCGTTGGGGCCAAGTCGGGTGCTGCCGCCCGCGTGGTCGAAGTGCAGGTGCGTGAGGATACAGAGGGTGATGTCCTCGGGCTTGACGCCGACCTTGGCGAGGTTGGCGTCGAGGATGCCCCGGCCGGCCAACTTGAACCGGGCCATGAAGTCGTCGCTCTCCTTGTCGCCGTTGCCGTTCTCCACCAGGATCACGTGCTTCTTGCCGTTCACCTCGCCGCGGATGAGCAGGCACTGGGTGTCCATGAGGATCTGGTTGTCCGCGTCCGCAGGGTGCACGCGGTTCCACACGGCCTTGGGCACGGTGCCGTACATGGCGCCGCCATCCAGGCGGAAGCTGCCGGCGCTGACGAACTGGACATCCCAGGGACCGAACTGCATGGGGCACTCCTTCAAGACGGGCTTCCGGTCAGAATGCCAGCACCTTCCGCGAGGCGGCGAGGACCTTGTCGGTGTTGGGGAGGGTGGCGCGCTCGAGGATGCGGTTGAAGCCCACGGGGGTGAACTCGCTACCGACACGCTCCACGGGGGCGTCCAGCCAGGGGAAGCACTCGGAGGCCGCGATGGCCGCCAGCTCGCCGCCGAAGCCGCCGAAGACCTTGTCCTCGTGGGCGATGAGCACCCGGTGAGTCTTCCGGACCGAGCGCACGATGGCCTCGGTGTCCAGGGGGCTGAGGCAGCGGAGGTCCACCACCTCCACGGACCGGCCTTCCTTCTCCAGCCGGGCCGCGGCCTCCAGGGCGAAGTGCACCGGGGTGCCGTAGGCGAGGATGGTGAGCTCGGTGCCGGCGCGGCGGACGCGGGCCTTGCCGAAGGGCACGGCGAAGTCCGGGGGCACCACGGTGTAGGCCAGCTTGGAGTTGTAGAGGAACTTCGGCTCCAGGTAGAGCGTGGTCCCGCGGCTGCGCATGGCGGTGCGCAGCAGGCCCGCCGCGTCGTCCGCGAAGGCGGGCACCACCACGCGGATGCCTGGCAGGGTGGTGAGCCAGCCTTCCACATTCTGCGAGTGGTAGAGGCCGCCGCCGATGTAGCCGCCGGAGGCGATGCGGATGGTGACGTTGGGCGAGAACTGGCCGGCGCTGCGCCAGTAATCGTGGCTGGTCTCGACGATCTGCTCGGCCGCGGGCCAGATGTAGTCCGCGAACTCGGCGCCCTCCACCACGACGCGGATCTTGTCGTCGAGGCGCGAGAAGCCGTTGGCCGTGCCCACGATGAAGTCCTCGGCGATGGGACCGTTGAACACGCGCTTCTCGCCAAACTCCTGCTGCAGCCCCTTCGACACGTTGAAGATGCCGCCCTTCTCCTTGTTGGCCATGTCCTGGCCCCAGATGAAGGTGTCGGGGTTGTGGCGGAACTCAGCCTTGAGGGTCTGGTTCAGGGCCGTGATGACGCTGACCGGGTCGCCCGTGGCCTGGTGGGTGCCATCGGGATAGTCCGGGGACACCCAGGCCTCGGGAATGATGAAGTCGTGGATGCTGGCCGGCTCGGGGTTCGGCGCGGCCATGGCCAGGTCGTGGGCGGCGAGGTAGCGGGCCTGGTTCTCGGACTCGATGGCCTCCAGCTCGGCCTCGTTGAGGCCCTGCTCCAGGCAGTAGGCGCGGAAGCGGGGCAGGGGATCCCTGGCCTTGGCCTCGGCGCGCTCGGCCTCGTCCCGGTAGAGCTCGTGGCGATCGGAGTTGGAGTGGCTGCCGATGCGGACGCAGGTGGCATAGACCATCGCGGGACCCTGGCCCGTGCGGACGTAATCCCGGGCCGCGTCCATGGCGCGCAGGGAGTCCGGGAAGTCGAGGCCGTCGCACTTGATGATCTTCAGGTTCGGGAAGCCGCTGAAGTTGTCGCAGATGTGCTCGTTGGCGCTCTGGTCCCGCTTTGGCACCGAGATGCCGTAGCCGTTGTCCTGGATGACGAAGATGACCGGCAGCTGCTCGCGGTCCGCGCCGTTGATGCTCTCGAAGCAGTAGCCCTCGGACAGGGAGGACTCCCCCTGGCTGCAGTAGATGATGCTGTCCCGCTCGTAGTACTTCACCGCCCGGGCCAGGCCCACGGCGTGCTGGGTGTGGTTGCCCGTGAGGCTGGAGACGTTCTGGATGCCGATGGAGGGCTTGGCGAAGTGGTTGCTCATGTGGCGGCCGCCGCCGGCCACATCCGAGGCCTTGGAGATGCCGTTGAGGAGCAGCTCCTCGGCGCTAACACCCGCTGCCAGGCAGGTCAGGAGGTCCCGGTAGTAGGGGAACAGGAAGTCGCGCCCGGCCCGGAAACCCAGGCCCAGGGCCAGCTGGATGCCATCATGGCCGGCGCAGGGGGCGTGATAGGACCAGCCGATGGCCTGCTTCAGGTAGTTCGGCGCCTTGTTGTCCAGGATCCGCCCCAGATGCATGAGCTCGTACCAGTGGCAGAGCTCCTCTCGGCTGGGGCCTTCCTGGCCATTCATGGCGCTCAGGGCCGCCTTCACCAGGGTCGGAGTATCCAACCTTCACCTCCCATGAACCATTTCCCAAACAGGCTGTCCAAACAACAAACATCATCCAAGGACGGATCCGAGTCGCCCAGGGACAGGCCCCGGCGTTCCGTTTCAGCCATGGTTCCACACCAGGAGCTTGGCCTCGCGATTGGCTTCGGTGAAGGCCTTCGCGACGCGCCGCAGCGCCCCGTTCATGGTCATGTCCTTGCCATCGGGGAACCAAAGCGTCATGCCTGTGGGGAAGGCGCCAAGGTGCTTCCGCAGGCGCTCTACCAGCACATCGGCGCCGGACTCGGAGGTGTGCGGCATGAGCAGCAGATACTCATCGGCGGACAGCTCCACCAGCAGGTCCTCGCCTCGGAGCTGGGCGGAAGCTGCGGCCAGGCGGCCCTTGGTGCCTGCCTTCAGTGGCTGAGACCAGAGCGCGAGCGCCATGGGTTCCCGGCGCCGGCGGGACATGAACAGCGTGGACCGCAGCCAGATGTCCAGGAAGCGGCGGTTCGGGAGCCCCGAGCGGGGGCTCTGCAGCGTGCTGTCTTCCACGATGGCGCTGCTCAGCTCCAGTGCCTCCATGGCGGAGCGTAGCTCCTGCTTGAGGTTCTCGGACTCCATGGTCCGGGCCATGAGCTGGCCCAGGGTCATGAGCAGGGAGACCTGGCCCCGCGTGAAGGGCCGGGGCCCGTGGTGCTGCACGCAGAGGGTGCCGAAGGACCGGTCCTCGAGCTGGAGCGCCACGCCCGCGTAGCCGCGGATGCCCAGCTCCAGGTGGCCGGCGCTCTTGCGCCACCGGGGCTCCGCGGCGGCGTCGCGGATGACCAGGGGCCGGTCGGGATGGGCGAGCACGAAGGGGCAGAAGCCCTTCTCGGGCGCCTCGAAGATCCCGTTCATGTTGCCCTTGGGGCTCACGGCCCACCAGAACACCTCGTAGCCCAGACCGGTGACCCGCGTCAGCATGGCGCGGTCCACGCCCAGGGCCTGCACCAGGTGGGCCAGTCCCCGCTCGAATAGCTTGGCAGGATCCGTCCGGCTCTTCTTGAGCAGGTCGGACAAGGCTGCGAGGGGGTCAGGTGTGCCCCTGCGCCGCTTGACGGGATTGATCACCACTGCGGGGATCTCCAATAGGTGCCTCTAGGGTGCCGGGGTTTTAGAAGGGCGCAAGGTCTACCAGCTGACCACGCGGAGGGAGGGACTGATCTCGGACTGGAGCAGGCCCTCGATGTAATACAGCGTGCCGCTGGTGGAGGAGGGGCAAGAGCCGCAGGCCCCGTGGTAGCTGATCTGCAGGGTCTGGCCGTCGAAGGAGATGACCTCCAGTCCGCCGCCGTCGCCGGCGAGGCCAGGCCGCACCCGGGTGTCCAGCAGCTCGTTGATGCGGGCCAGGGTCACGTCCGCGTCGCCACCCGGAGCGAGGGGGGCATCCCCGGTGGCATCCTCCGGCAGCTTCAGGTCCTCGATGGCGTCGCAGATGGGGTCGATGAGGTCGCTCCACACCGCGGATGGCTCCTTGTTCACCGTGACGAAGCGGTCCATGTAGAACACGGAGGTGATCTTCCCCAGCCCGAAGAGGCAGGAGCCCAGAGGATCCCCCACCGCCGCGCCAAAGTCCTTGAAGGAGCGCGATCCCCCCTTGAGCAACGCCGGGTTCACCAGGAACTTGAGGGCGTCCGGGTTGGGGGTGGGTTCGATGTTGATGACCTTGGGCATGGCAGGCTCCGAGTAAAGTTTACCAAATTCGTCAAGTAATTGGCGGTACATAATCGTCAGATGGCCCAACCCAGCGGCGCGGTGTTCATGGATCCCGGCAAGCCCATCATCCTGGTGACGGGGGCCACGGGCTATATTGGCGGCCGCCTGGTGCCGCGCCTGCTGGCGGCGGGCCACCGGGTGCGCTGCCTGGTGCGGAACCCGGACCGGCTCTCGGGACGGCGCTGGCCCGGTGTCGAGCTGGTCAAGGGCGACGTGTCCAATACCGACTCCCTGGCGGCGGCGCTGGAGGGCGTCACCCAGGCCTACTACCTGGTCCATGCCATGGGTGAGGACAGCCCGGACTTCCGGGGTCGGGACCTGCGCCAGGCCCTGACCTTCGCCGAGGCCTGCGCCCAGGCCGGGGTGCGCCGGATCCTCTACCTGGGCGGCCTGGGCGACCCCACGGGCCACCGCAGTGACCACCTGGCCAGCCGCCAGGAGGTGGGGACCGCCCTGGGCGCTTGCGGGGTGCCGGTGCTGGAGTTCCGGGCCGCGGTCATCGTCGGCAGCGGCAGCGCCAGCTTCGAGATGATCCGCCACCTCACGGAGCGCCTCCCCCTCATGATCACCCCGCGGTGGGTGAATACCCGCTGCCAGCCCATCGGCGTGCGCGACATCCTGGCCTACCTGACCGAGGCGCTGACGCATCCCGAGGTGGCGGGCATCTTCGAGGTCGGCGGCCAGGATGTGCTCGACTACCGCAGCATGATGCTGGCCTATGCGGAAGCCCGCGGGCTGCGCCGGATCATCATCCCCATGAACGTGCCCCTGCCCATCCTCTCGGTGCTCTGGGTGGACCTG